>CAZBQG010000007.1:0-32933 GCA_964493945.1 uncultured Rhodospirillaceae bacterium | reverse complement strand
TTTGGCTTTGGCGGCGGCGATCTTGGACTGGGCGGCATCTTTTTTGAACTTGTCCTCCGCCTCTTTGGCTTTGGCGGCGGCGATCTTGGACTGGGCGGCATCTTTTTTGAACTTGTCCGCTTCCTCCTTGGCTTTGGCGGCGTCTGTTTTCAGTCTGGCCGCATCCGCTCCAAGCCTCGCGGTCTCTTCTTTGGATTTGGCGGCCTCTTCTTTAGCTGTGATGGCGAGGGCCTCGAAGCGGTCTGCCCGGGCGCTCATTTGGGATGCCTGATCGGCCAGTTGCTCGGCCCTCAGATTGAGCGCCCGCATGCGCTGGGCCAACTCGTCTTTGGTCGAAACTGTGGCCTGCAATTCCTCGGACAATTGTTGGATGTTGAGTTTCTGCTCTTCGCTGGCCTGGCGTTCCAGGGCCAAAAGGTCGGCCAGTTCGGTGACCTGGTCCCGCAGCCGGTCAAGCGCCTCGTCACGCCCGGAAAGGGCCAGGCCCAGAAAAAATTGGGCGACCACGAAAAACATCAAAAGGAACATGATGACCATCAGAAGCGCAGCCAGCCCGTCGACGAATCCGGGCCATATATCTACGCGGTTCTGCGAGCCTCGAGAGCGAGACGCCATGGGTCTTAGCGCTCGGCATCCGGCGCCGAAGCGGCGATGGTGCGGGCCAGCAGTTTGATTTCAGAGCGTAACTGGCCGACCGCTTCGTCGCGCCCGGTGGTCATTTCTTCCAGGAGGCGCGCCATGTAGAGATCGAGATTGCGGATATGGGCGCGGGTCGCATCATCCATGCCGCCGCCGTCCGGCTGAATGCCCGATGACATGCGGTCGAGCAACATCTTGATATCCGTCTGGTTCTCGCCCAGCTTGACCAGCAGATTCTGCTCAAGCCGCATCTGATCGCCCAGCGTGCCCAGCTTATCGGTCAAGGCAACCAGAGAATTGTTCGACGTGATGTTGCTTTCCTGGCCACGGGTAATGGTTCGTTGCAGATTTTCCAGCCCCTCCGCCGTCTGTTCCAGCAGGGCCTGGACATAGGCCGGAACCGATTGATCCCCATCGCCCGAGAGGGCACCGGACGACAGCCGGGTGAGGCTGGAGAGCCAGTCTTCCAGATCGTTGTAGAATCTGTTCTGCGCCTGGTTGGCCTGAAGATCCAGAAAGCCCAGCACCAGAGATCCGGCAAGCCCGAAAAGCGACGAGGCGAAGGCCGTATCCATGCCCGAAAGGGGCTTCTTCAGATCGGTCTTCAATTTGTTCATGATGGTGGTGATATCTCCATCGCCGATGGACAGGCCGTCGATTACCGGACGGATGGAGGAAACGGTTTCCAGCAATCCCCAGAAGGTTCCTAGCAGACCCAGAAAGATCAGCAGCCCGATGGTATAGCGCGACAAATCACGCGATTCATCCAGGCGCGATGAGATGCCGTCCAGCAAGGAGCGCATGGAAAGGGTGGAAAGGCTTAGATTTTCGTTGCGCTCGCCCATCATGGTGGCCATGGGCGCCAGCAACCGGGGTGGCCGGGTACGCGACAGGGCCGGGCCAGATTTGCGGAATCCCTCAATCCAGCCATATTCCGGATAGAGCATGAGAACTTGGCGGAAATTATAGATGACGCCCAGCAAAAGCACCGCGAAGATGAGACCATTGATGAAAAAATTCGCTGAAAACCAAGCAAGCAGCGGCCCAAACATGAACAACAGCCCGGCCCCCAGGACCACCACCGTGGTGAACAAGAGCATGCGGATGACGTAACTTTGCGGTTTGTTCATGTTCTCACATCTGACCGCGCCGGCTGGGCGGCGCTAGGGATTGGGCCGGTTGGAGGTGCGGGCCGGATGGCTGACGTCCCGCTCAGCGCTGGGTCAGGCGCAGATCGACCCGGCTGGGCGCTCCCCCCGCGACCCGGTTGCCAAGTGCGCGCACATCCATCCGCGTGCTTCTGACACCCTTGTCGATCAAATGCGAGCGCACTGTCAGGGCCCGGGAAAGAGAAAGACGCCGCGCTCTCGACGAAGACAGTTTGGGCTCCCCGGCATAGGCCAGAAGCTGCAGTCGCAATCCTTTATCCGCTTTCATTTTGGCGATCACACCAGCGATCCGGGTTTTTTCGCTGGTCCCCAGTTTGGTGGTACCCGCTTTGAAGGAAACCACTGTGAGACCAGCCGGGGCCTTCTTTTTTGCCGGTTCGGGCAGGGCGGCCTGCTGGGTTGGGGCGGGCTTTGAGGCTTGTGCCGGGGCCGGCTTGGGCTCTGCCTTTGCTGGCACCTGGGGTGGCGGCGTCAGAGCCGGCGGTTGGGGTACCGGTTTGCTCAGCTTGGCTTCCTTGACCGGGGCAGGTGTTGCTTTGGGACCAGGCGCTTTGGGACCAGGCGCTTTGGGACCAGGGGCTTTGGGAATTGACGCTTTGACCGATTTAACCAGGGCGGCCGGTTTGGGTATTTTTACGGCGGGCGGTGCTGGAATGCTGGTGGGTTTTGCCGGCTTGGCTAACCGGGTCGGTTTTTTCGGTTGCGGTTTGAGCGCCACGGTGGGCCGTTTTGCCGCCACTTTCCTTTTGGCCCGCGAAACCCTTCGTTTGGAGCGCTTCGGCTTGATGCTGGGCCGTTTGAGGATCAGGCGCTCGCCGGTGGGTGCCGGGCGCGCCATGGTGGGGCGCTGCACCAAAAGGCGCGAACGCGGCATGGTTGGCGGTGGCAATAACAGATCACCCGAATAGGCCGGCTGACCAAGGGGGATGAATTGGATGCCCCCGGCAGCTCTTTGGGCGGCCGGGCCGAGGGTGCTCAGATCGACCAGAACATCGCTGTCCGATCCCCAAGGCGTAAGCTGCGCCCGGGCAGGCCCGGTAAGGGCAAAAAGCGCCACGGCGACCGCCGCCAGACTAAAACAGATGCGCCGGCGGATGCGCCGGGCGCGGCCCCCGTTGGGGCCGGTCTCATTTGGATTCCTCACCATGGCTCATTCTCCCGGCTGTTGCGGGGCCGGATTTTTCCATCCCTTGGGTCTTAAGACCGGCCCCGGTCAACGCATTGAATATGTTTCGCCATTACTTGCGCCACGGGACTCAAGATAACCAAGCCGGGCGCCGGGCACAACCGGTTTGGGAATATTGGGAGCCAAGGGGCGGAATACGGAAAAAAGTTTTCACGCTTTTTGAGCGCGCAATAGATCGCCCAGGGGCTTGTGCAGATGGTCGTTGGCGGCCAGCACGCTGCCCGATTGAAGCATATCACTGCCGCCTTCGATTTCGCTGACATAACCGCCTGCCTCGCGCACCAGCAAAAGCCCGGCGGCCAGGTCCCAGGCATGCAAATCCCTCTCCCAATACCCATCGAAGCGTCCCGCCGCCACATAGGCCAAATCCAGCGACGCCGCGCCGAATCGCCGGATGCCCGCCGAAACATCCATCACCGCGTTCAATTCGCGGGTGAAATGTTCATGATCACCCCGCCCCAAAAACGGAATGCCGGTGGCGAAAATGGATTGGTTCATTTCACCTCGCGCCGAGACCCGCAGGCGGCGGTTTTCCAGATGCGCCCCGGCGCCGCGCTCGGCCCAGAACATCTCCTCTGTGATTGGCGCATAAACCAGCCCCGCAGAGATCTCGCCCATTTCTTCAAGGGCGATGGATATGGCGAATTGGGGCAATCCGTGCAGAAAGTTGGTGGTTCCATCCAGGGGATCGATGATCCAGCGCCGGGTCGGATCGGCGCCAATTTCCTCACCTCTTTCTTCCATGAGAAAGCCGAAATTTGGCCGGGCGCGTTTAAGCTCGGTGTGCAGAATTTCCTCGGTCCTGAGATCGGCTGCGCTGACAAAATCGGCTGGTCCCTTGCGAGAAACCTGAAGCTGATCCACCTCGCCATAATCGCGCTTGAGGCGCACGGCGGCCTTCCTGGCGGCAGCCGTCATTACATTCATCAAGGGGGAATAAAAGGCCATTAACTGACGCCCGAACCCAGCGCCATCAGCTTTTCGCGCGCTCCATATAGGAACAATCGGCGGTGCTCACCACGATGCGGGTGCCGATTTCGATATGGGGCGGCACCATGGTGCGCATGCCGTTTTCCAGGACGGCGGGCTTATAGGACGAGGCGGCGGTCTGGCCCTTGACCACGGCATCGGCCTCGGTCACTTCCAGGGTCACCTGATCGGGAAGCTGCAAGGATATGGGGTTGCCTTCATAGCCTTCGATGACTACTTCCATGCCGTCCTGCAGATAGGCGGCCTGCTCCTCGCCGATCAGCTCGGCGCTCAGCGCCACCTGTTCATAGGTCTCGCTGTCCATGAAGGTATACATGTCGCCATCGGCGAAGAGGAATTGGTGCTGCTTCTGGTCGAGCCGCACCCGTTCCACGGTTTCCGATGCGCGGAAGCGTTCATTGAGCTTGGAGCCGCCCCGGATTTCCTTGAGCTCCACCTGCAGATAGGCGCCACCCTTGCCGGGCTGGGTGTGCTGAATCTTGACCGCCCGCCATAAACGGTCCTGATGTTCGATAACCATGCCCGGCCTGACGGCGTTGCCATTGATCTTCATCGTTCTGACGCCTCAAATGATATGTCTTTCCCGCCTGGAAGGCGCGGAACCTAGCAGTTTGCGCCAAAGGTGGCAACGGGGCTCACCCCGCCTCGGCGATTACCCGGTTGAATTCCTTGACGGCAGCGGCGGGGCCGCCTTCGGTGCTCCATACCGCGCCCACCACGGCCAGGAAGTCAGTGCCCGCCCGGACCAGAGGTTCGCAGTTTCCGGGCGTGATGCCGCCGATAGCCACCGAAGGCACGGTGGTGGTTTCGCTCCACCATTGGAGGATTTCCACCTCCGTGCTGGCCTTGGCCTCTTTGGTGGCGGTCGGGAAGAAGGCGCCGAAGGCGACGTAATCGGCACCGGCTTCTGCCGCCTCGATGGCCAGATGGCGGGAATTATGACAAGTGACGCCGATGATGGCGTCCTTGCCCACAAGGCTGCGGGCCTGGGCGTATGGCGTATCTTCCTGGCCCACATGAACCCCGTCGCATTCCACCTTGGCCGCCAGATCGGCCCGGTCATTGATGACGAAGGCCACGTCCCGGGCCCGGGCGACGGGCGCCAATATATCGGCGGCTTTCAGTATTTCCTCATCGCCGGCCTCTTTAAGGCGCAATTGCAGGCAGGCCACATCTCCCCCGTCCAGGGCGACGGCCAGATCATCGGCAAAGGGAGCGGGATCGATGACCGGCGGCGTGATCAGATAGAGGCGGCAGTTTGGCAAGGCGGGTTCTTTCCCATGGTCCGGTTTATGTTAGGCTCACCCATAGCCGAGCCGGCTACCATATTCAAGGAGACCGATTAATGATCCAAATCGAAGCCCTTGACCATCTGGGCATCCGCATCACCGACGAGGGCCCCGCGCTGGCATTCTACAAGCTGCTGGGCTTCGATCTGGACCGGCGGGTGGAAACGGATGCGGTGATCATCATCCGCAACGCCCAGGCATGGAAATCAACCTGATCGTCAATGGCGTGACGCCGCCGGGTGGCGCCAATGTGCTGATGGATGTGGCGGAAAAACATCCCGGCTACACCCATGAGGCGCTCAGGGTCAGTTCGATCACCGAAACCATGAAGGTCCTGGCCGCGGCGGGCACCGAGATTACTCAGGGTCCGGTGACCTTCGGAGGCGTTGGGGTAGCCGTCTTCGTCCGCGATCCCGACCGCAACGTGATCGAGCTCAGGGGCTATCCGGCGGCGGATGAGGTGATCCCAGGTCTGGTGGAATACGATTCGGATTGAGGCTGGCCAGGCGTCACCGGAGATGGGCGGGCGTCCATGCCATTAGTTGAGATAGTACTATTGATAGCATAAAAGAACGATGCTATAATTCCATTTTTGTTGTTTTTAATATAATTAAAGAGATCGGATAATGTGCATTGCTTCAAATTTACCCCTTTTACCAAATCGAGAGGGTTCGCCGGAAAATGGCAAGAACCAACCTGAACCCGAATCCTGGCAGCCCAGCCCTGTCTCGGAGGCCGCGCGCATTCTTTATCCCGACATGGATGAGCCCGAAACCCCGCCGCCGGCCCCACCCGCCTTTTCCCTGGCCGCCCTGAGCCAGCCGCCCGCCTCGGTTAAAAACCGCTCTGGATGGACCCTGGCCAACCTGAACCGGCTAAAAAAGCCCCGGCCCCCGGCCTCAAGGCACCCGGCAATCCTGTCGCGGATGGATTCGGGGCTCAAAACCCCGGAAAAGAAGCCCCCCATGCAGCGGGTATGACGAGGAAAGCCTGGCAAGGGCCCAAATCGCCGGAATGCTCTCAATCAAGGGGACCGTTGGACTCAATCGGCCAACCCCTGCCTTCCCGCCCCGGCGCCCGCCCGGGTAGGAAGCCCATGCGCCGCCGGGGGGAATTCCAGGTCGCCCACGCCACCGAACCGGACCTGGCGGGAGAGGTGATGCAGATGGTGCCGGATGAAATGAACAAAATTGACCGGATATTGGGTTGGATGGGGAACAAGGTTGATAATTTTGAGGCCATGGTATGAAAAACTCGGCCGGCAATCTCCGCCATTTCCTGGAAGGGAACGGCGAGACCCGAACTCTGACCCGGGAACAGGCCCGCGCCCGGAGCTTTATCCCAAAGGCCGAAAAGGAAAACCAACGCCGGTTCGAAAGGAATTTCGTCGAACGGCAGAGTGGTTCTCAGGTGGAGTACCCTGAACATCTTCTGGCGTTAAAGGACGGTGAAAGCAAACGCCTGCCGATTATTAACGAAACTCCCAACCGTGAAAGGGGAGCAAAAGGAAATGAGAAAAAGGACGCGGATTATTACGAGTTTAAACGCAACGATTATAGCAACCTGCTTCACGGCGAATTAGATGAGGCTTTTGCCACCGGGACCAGCATATTGCGCTCAAGGACCAAAGATGGGTTTGAGGCTTGGCGGGAAGGCAACTTGATTTACATAGAAGGAATCGTCGAACATCGCTGGGATGATACCTACGACTTTCACGCCGGCCAACCTGGCGCGGAGCCAGCTCATTTCCTTCAACAACACGGGCTGGCCCATGTTTACGAGAATATCTTGATGGGGTGTTGCTGGGATCAACTTTCTATAGACGTAGGTATCGTTGGGAGTATTCGCACTCGATTGCCCAAGAGATATTCTGGCGGCGCGTGAGGCAAGGCCTTATCACGGACAAGATTAGGAATGAGTATCTGTTTCACGACAAATGGCGAGAAAACGAAGCACCCCGCTGGCTGAGGCCGGACGAATGTGGTCTCCTCCATGAGCTGGTCATCAAGGGCGGGCGCTTTGCCGAGGGACCGAAAGAATAAAGCTCTTCGCCCAAGCGGCGTGTTTGAAATCCGGGATGGAAAGTTGTTAAACTCAAAATTCTATTGGGTAGATTTGGATTAGGTTGCACGAAATGAGGGAAAGGATTGGCCGTATCTTCTCTTGGTGGACCGCAAGGATCGCGGCGGTTTTGATTGCCGCCGCCGTTCCTCTGGGATGGTTTGCCCGTTACGTATATTTCCATGTCCCCTTCATCAAGTTCCATCCGGTTTGTTACGACGGTAATGCGTTTTTTCCAGCTAATAATATGAAGATTATCAAAGGGCATGTTACGAGAGAGTTTGTGGTTGAGGCCGCAAAGATGGCAAGTCTCTCACCTGATATCGAAATAACAGCCCAGGGAAAGAACGCCTATCTATCTCTCGTTTCATGGATCAGCCATGGTTATCTTAAGGAGGCTTTAGCCGGATCCGTCGATTACAGGCGAAGATACCGTTGGGAGTATTCGATGTCGATTGTCCAGGAAATATTCTGGCGGCGCGTGGCGCAAGGCGTCATCACGGATGAGATCAGAAATGAATATCTGTTTCACGACATAAGGCGCGAAAATGAAGCGCCCCGTTGGCTGAGGCCGGACGAATGCGGTCTCCTCCATGAGCTGGTCATCGAGGGCGGACGGTTTGCCGAGGCCAAAAGAATGAAGCAGAGCGCTAGATTGTAGTGATTGAAATCTGTGATGGATGAGGGTGCATGAAATGTGGAAGCGGGGCCGGTCCATCCTTTTCCGGTGGAGATTTAAGGCAGCGGCTGTTCTGCTGGTTGTTGGCCTGGGCTGGCTCGCCCAGTATTTCTATTTCCATATCCCCTGATCAGATTTCAACCAGTCTGTTACGATCAGAATGCCACTGGTCCCGCGTCAAAACTGCGCCCGGCCGGGGACAAACCCACCAGGGAGTTCGCCGTCGCACTGGCGGATATGGCAAGCCGGCAGAAACACCTCCGGGAGAAGGTCCAGGGAGAGAGGGCTTATCTGACCGCTGCCGCCTGGATCGGGCACGATGATCTTGGCCGGGTGTTGCTGGGATCCAATAATCACTGGCTCGGAAACCGCTGGCAATATTCGGCCCGGGCCGCCTTCACCATCCTGTGGCGGCGTGCGGAGCAGGGCCTCATCACCGATAAGATCAGGGCGGAATATATGTTTTACCCCAAGGGGGGAAAGCACCAAACGCCCCGCTGGTTATCGCCGGGCTAATGCGGCCTTTTCCAGGAGTTGGCCATGGAGGGGGGGCGCTTCGCCCATGGCCTGAAAAAATAAAGGTGGCAGGCGGGTATGGTATTTTCTTTCAATTGTTTGCAGAGTTCTCCCGGTCCTGGCCGAGCGCCGCCAGGATGCGCTTTCGGTCGGGCGCTGGTAGGCGGCGGGTGGCTTCGCGCCGGGTGAGGGGGGCGGTACTACCGCCCAGTTCCAGGAGCACGGTTTCGCTGAAAGCGGCATCCTTTTTGCCCAGTTCGCGCAGGGCCCAGCCCAGGGCCTTTTCGACAAAAAATTCCCGTTCCGCCGCTAAGGCCTGACAGGTCCGGCGGAACCTGGCTTTCTCGAGTCTGGATTCGCGCATGGCCGGAATGTGAGCGAGGAGCGATGCGCGGCGCAGCCACAGCCATGGATCATGGGCCCAGGATTCGATTTCCTTCCAGGCGGGGGCATGGGCCAAACCCACCTGGCCGGCGATACCGGTGGCGATGGCATCGACGAAATCCCAATTGGAACTTTCCTTCAGCCAGGTTTTAAGCAGGCCGGCCACATGATCCGTGGTGAACATGTCCCGATAATTCTGGGCCGTGAAGACGGCCAGCAGACGTTCCTCATGGACGTCCGAGTCCCAGGTTCCGGTGAGCGCGGCCAGGAGCTCGGCCATTGGCGGTTGGGGATGGGCGCGGGCTACGGCACGGGCCCGGGCGCGGATCGCGGGCACCTTGCAGCCGAGCATGATAAACGGGCTTTTCAGATAGCGCTTCCGGATGGGGGCCGCGGCGGGATCGGCATCCAGGCGCAAATCCCCCGCCGCCCCGGCCAGCGAGGCGCTTATCCTTTCCTCTAGCAAAATGCCCCGATGGCCGTGGCAGTGTCCAGCATGCGGTTGGAGAAACCCCATTCATTGTCATACCAGGATAGTACGCGGACGAATTCGCCCTCGACCACCTGGGTTTCGGGCAGATCGAAGACCGAACTGAGCGCATTGTGATTGAAATCGGTCGACACCAAGGGCTCATCATTGGTCCCCAGCACGCCTTTCAATTTGCCATCGGCGGCGGCGCTGATGGCTGCGTTGATTTCTTCCGTGCTGGTCGTCCGGCCCGGCACGAAAGTAAAATCAATCATGGAGACGTTGGGTGTCGGCACCCGGATGGCGGTGCCGTCCAGTTTGCCTTCCAGTTCGGGCAGCACAAGCCCGACGGCGCGCGCTGCCCCGGTAGAGGTGGGGATCATGGAGAGGGACGCGGCCCGGGCCCGGTGTGGGTCCTTATGCAGAGTGTCCACCGTGCGCTGATCGCCGGTGAAGGAATGAATGGTGGTCATGAAGCCCCGTTCGATGCCCACCGCCTGGTTCAGCACATGGGCGACGGGGGCCAGGCAATTGGTCGTGCACGAAGCGTTGGAAATGACGTCGTGCTCTGCGCCGAGGCGGTCATGGTTTACCCCATAGACGACGGTCAGATCGGCGCCCGATGCTGGGGCCGAGATCAGGACTTTTTTGGCGCCGGCCTCCAGATGTTTGGCCGATGCGTCCCGGCTGGCAAAAAGCCCGGTGCATTCAAGGGCCAGATCGACGCCCATTTCGGCCCAGGGCAATTTGCCCGGGTCCCGCTCGGCGATCACCCGGATGGGGCCCTGCCCGGCATCCATTGTACCGCCATCGACGGTGACATCCATCGGCAGGGGGCCATGGACGGAATCATATTTGAGCAGATGGGCATTGTCCTTGGCCGCACCCAGATCGTTGATGCAAACGACCTTGAGATCACTTCTCTCCGATTCCAGGATGGCCCGGAAAACAAGCCGTCCGATTCGCCCGAAACCGTTGATCCCAAGCTGCAAAGCCATGACATTTCTCTCCTTTAATCCATCATCAAAACCGGCCCGCACCATCCCCAGTTAGGCCCCATGCGTCAACCGGCAATTTGCCGGAGAGAGGCGTGGTTGACGGATTCCAGGCGGGGGGCGTAATCTTGCCTTCGGTTGGGCATGGCGCGCAGGCGCGGTTAAGGAGATTTGGTCATCGTATCTCGGGCAAAATTGGCGCAAGGCAGACTCGAAGCGGCCTTGGCCCGTCTGGAGACGGCCCTTGAGGGCAGCACGCCCAAGGACGGCGGCGAAGTGGACGAACTGACCCGCGAGCTGCAATCGGCCCGCGATGAGCTGGCCCGCTACAAGGATCAGAACCAGCAGGTTTCGGACCGTCTTGACGCGGCCATCGGCCGCATGCGGACGGTGCTTGGTGAATAAACTTAAGGTAAGGATCGGCGCGCAATAATGGCTCAGGTCACCATCACCATAAACGAGCGCAAATATGACGTCGCCTGCGATGACGGCCAGGAGGCCCATGTCACCAGGCTCGCTCGCTATATCGACAAGCGGGTCGAGGAGCTGGTGGTCTCGGTGGGGCAGGTGGGCGATGCCCGGCTGATGGTCATGGCCAGCCTTTTGATCGCCGATGAGCTGTCGGAAGTCTATACGGAGTTGGAAGAAATCCGCAATTCCAGGAACGCCACCGGCGAAGACGGCATAGAGGCGCCCAAGCTGGAACATCTGGCCTTGCGCATCGAAACCATTGCCGAACAGCTGGAAGAGACCTAGTTTATATTGGGATGGCGCTGCCGGGTGCGTTAGCAACGGAATCCCCGGGGCCAATATCGACCAATCGGGAACTGTCACTGCCGGACTCGTGGGTTCGGTATACGGTGCCCACCTAGACCACATGGCCTAGGAGGATCGACTGTGCGACGGCCCGTGCGGCGTCATCCCACTCTTGCCGGCAGCCAATATGTGATCAGGGAATGCCGATCTCCAACGCCAAAAATGATCTGCGCCATACCATGCGTCGCCGCCGCCAAAGGGAAGCACGCGGTCTCGGCATCGAAGCCGCGGCGCAAATGCGCGATCATTTTCTGGGTGCCCTCGATCCGGCGCCCGGGCTCGTCATCGCCGCCTATTGGCCCCTGGCGGGTGAAATGGATACCAGGCCACTGCTTGACGCACTTCATGCCAGGGGCTGCCAATGCGCGCTTCCCGTGGTCATGGGGCCGGACCGGGCGCTTATCTTCCACCGGTGGCGTCCGGGTGACCGGCTGGTGCCTGGGCCCCATGGCATCGATGAACCCGGCAGCGAATGTGATGAGCTTAAGCCGGATATCATTGCTTTGCCTTTGCTGGCCGTTGACCAGCAAGGCCACAGGCTGGGCGCGGGCGGTGGCTATTATGACCGCACGCTGTCTGAATTGCGCGGCCAAACCGGGTCTGCCCATGTGGTCCCTTTGGCGGTGGGTATCGCTTTTTCCTTCCAGGTGCTTGACATGGTCCCTTATGACGCGTTTGATCAGCCCCTGGATTGGGTGGTGACAGAGGGGGACGCCATCGACTTTGGCTGACCCGGAAGTGCTACCCCATGCGGTTCATATATATTGGTGACGTGGTCGGACGGGCCGGACGCAAGGTGGTTGTTGAAAACCTCGCCGATCTGCGCCGTCGGCTCGATCTGGATTTCGCCGCTCTCAATGGCGAGAACGCGGCCCATGGGTTCGGCATCACGCGCAAGATCTGTCAGGAATTCTATGACGCCGGGGTGGATGTCATCACCACCGGCAATCACGCTTTCGACAATAAGGATATTCTGGCTTCGGCCAATGAGGATGAACGATTCATCCGGCCCCTCAATCTGCCCGAAGGTTCGGCCGGGCGCGGCGCCTGGCTTTATGATCTGGGGGATGAGCGCAAAATCCTGGTGGCCCAGGTCATGGGGCGGGTATTCATGGGCGATTACGCCGATCCCTTCCAGGCCATCGACGAGGAACTGAACGGGTTGGCGCTGGGCAGCGGCGCCGATTGCATTATCGTTGATATCCATGCCGAGGCGACCAGCGAAAAGATGGCCATGGGCCATTATCTGGATGGGCGGGTGACCCTGGTGGTCGGCTCCCACACCCATGTGCCCAGCGCCGATCAGCATGTCCTGGAGGGCGGCACGGCCTATATCAGCGATATCGGCATGTGCGGCGATTACGATAGCGTCATCGGCATGAAAAAAGACGGTGCCATCAACCGCCTGACCAGCGGCGACAATGCGGAACGCCTTGAGCCGGCCAAGGGCGAGGCGACCATCTGCGCCGTGGTGGTCGAGACCGACGAGGAAACGGGCCTGGCCACAAGCATCGAACCCCTGCGCATGGGCGGCCGCCTGGCGCCTGCCTGGCCGGGCGGGGAATAGGGGGACCACAATTGATTAAAAGAAATAGACGGCCCGCTGAACCGGGTCGCATTCTCAAAGAATATTATTTGAAGCCCAGAGGGCTGAGCATCAATAAGTTCGCTCAGGCCGCCGGGCTGACCAGAAAGCATGTGAGCAATATCGTGAACGGCAAGGCCGGGATCACGCCAGAAACCGTTGTCCGCTTCGCTCAGGTTCTGGATACCACGGCTCAGTATTGGTTCAATCTTCAAAACGCCGTTTCTTTGTTTGACGCCCAAGAAAATCTGGCCAGTTGGAAGCCTGGGGAAATCCATCCAGCTGACATCGTTCCGGCGTGAAATTATCCCGTTGGGCCGGGGTAAACGCTCCCCGTCACAATCTTGCCATAATCCGGTGCTAGGACCGATTCAGGTGGACGCGGGACGTTCAACAAAATATGGTGGTGACCCGGGTGTTAACCACAACAGGTAGCGAAAAAACGGATATGGCAGGTCATTCCCAATTCAAGAACATCATGTACCGCAAAGGTGCGCAGGACGCCAAGCGGGCCAAACTTTTCGCCAAGCTGATCCGCGAGGTGACCGTGGCGGCGCGCTCGGGCATGCCCGATCCGGATAAGAATCCGAGATTGCGCGCCGCCGTCGTCGCGGCCCGTGGCGCCAACATGCCAAAAGACAATGTGGACCGCGCCATCAAGCGGGCCGCCGGCAACGAAGAAGGGGTCAATTACGAGGAAATCCGCTATGAGGGCTATGGGCCGGGCGGCGTCGCGGTAATCGTCGAGGCATTGACCGATAACCGCAACAGGACGGCGTCCGAGTTGCGTTCTGCCTTCTCCAAGTTCGGCGGTAATCTGGCCGAGACGGGGAGCGTCAGTTTTTTGTTCGATCATGTGGGGCTGATCCATTATCCGGCCCCGGCGGCGGACAATGATACGGTCTTCGAAGCGGCCCTGGAGGCGGGTGCCGAGGATGTGGAAAGTTCGCCCCAGGGGCATGACATTTATTGCCAGCCCGATGACTTTAACACTGTGCGCGAGGGGCTGGAAGGGGCCTTGGGCACGCCTGAAATGGCGCGCCTGGACTGGAAGCCTCAAAACACCGTTTCCCTTGAAGAAAAGCAGGCCGAAACCATGCTCAAACTGCTTGACGCGTTGGATGACAATGACGATGTGCAGTGGGTCGCAGCCAATTTTGAAATCGCCGATGACGTGATGGAATGGCTCAGTGCCTAGTTCCGGCAAGGGCCTTTAAGGAGCGGATGAGACTGATCGGCATAGATCCAGGTCTCAGGCACACCGGTTGGGGTGTGCTTGATGCCCAAGGCAACCGGCTCAGCCATGTGGCCAATGGTGCCGTTCAATCGGATACCTCCCTGCCTTTGGCCCAGCGTCTGGTCCAATTGTTCGAAGGGCTTGAAGAAGTGCTCATGGAATTTCAACCGGGTGAGGCGGCGGTGGAGGAAACCTTCGTCAATGTCAATCCGGCCAGCACACTAAAACTCGGTCAGGCGCGGGGCATCGCCCTGCTGGCGCCGGCCAAATATGGCATCGGGGTTTTTGAATATACGCCCAATCTTGTGAAGAAATCGGTGGTCGGATCTGGCCATGCCGGCAAGCAGCAAATCCAGATGATGGTGGGGACCCTGTTGCCCGGCTGCAAGGTCAAATCGGCCGACGCGGCGGACGCGCTGGCCGTCGCCATCTGTCACGCCCATCATCGGGATGGGGTGGAAACGAGCCGGGCTGCTCTGGCGGGTTCTGGGGCGGGATCATGATCGCCAAGCTCACGGGCCGGGTCGATGGGACGGGAAAAGACTGGCTCATCCTGGATGTGGGCGGGGTGGGCTATTTGGTTTATTGCTCGGCCCGCACCTTGAGCGCGGTGGGCGGCGGCGGGGAGAGCGTCTCGCTCCATATCGAAACCCATGTGCGAGAGGACCATATACATCTTTATGGCTTTGCCCAGATTTTGGAACGGGATTGGTACCGGCTCTTGACCACCGTGCAGGGTGTGGGCGCCAAGGTTGGCCTGGCCATTCTTTCTGTGGTTCCGCCCGACACCCTGACCCAGGCCATCGCCGCCGGCGATGAGGCGCCCTTGACCCAGGCGCCGGGTGTGGGCCGCAAGTTGGCCGGGCGCATCCTCAGCGAGCTGAAAGACAAAATCGGCAATATGGGTCTGGCCGCCGCCCTGCAGGGGAAAAGTGTGCCGGATGCGCCGGAAGGGGTGGATCAGGTGGGCCAGGATGCGGTCTCAGCGCTGGTCAATCTGGGCTATGGTCGGACCGAGGCATTTGGTGCTGTCGCCCGCGCCCGGCAAAAATTGGGCCCCGATGAGGGGGTGGAAGGCCTCATCCGGGACGGACTTGGCGAATTGAGCCAGGTGGGCGGGTAGAAGCGCGATATGAATGAAGAACGCATCATAGGCGTCGCCGAAGTGGCGGAGGATGCCACCGAGCCCACCACGCGGCCGCAGTCATTTGATGAATTCGTCGGCCAGTCGCAGGTTCTGGAAAATCTCTCGGTCTATGTGGATGCCGCCCGCGCCCGGGGCGAGGCGCTGGATCATGTTCTTTTGTATGGACCGCCGGGCCTGGGCAAGACCACCCTGGCCCAGATTATCGCCCGCGAACTGGACGTGGGATTTCGGGCCACATCGGGGCCGATCATCGCCAAGGCGGGGGACTTGGCTGCCATCCTGACCAATTTGGAGCCCCGGGATGTTTTGTTTATCGATGAAATCCACCGGCTCAATCCGGTGGTCGAGGAAATCCTTTATCCGGCGGTGGAGGATTACCAGCTTGATCTGATGATCGGTGAAGGGCCGGCGGCGCGCTCCGTGCGCATCGATCTGCAGCCCTTCACCCTCATCGGTGCGACGACCCGCTCGGGCCTCATTTCCAATCCCTTGCGGGACCGCTTTCTCATTCCGCTTCGTTTGGCTTTTTACGGGACCGACGATCTGGTCTCGATCATCGGGCGCAATGCACGGATTTTGGATTTGGACCTGACCGATGACGGCGCCCGCGAAATCGCCAAACGGTCCCGGGGCACGCCCCGGGTCGCCGGACGCCTGCTCCGCCGGGTGCGTGATTTCGCATTGATCGGCGGGGATACCCAGGTAAATGCGGCCACCGCCGATGCCTCGCTCAACCGCCTGGAGGTGGATGCCAGCGGGTTGGACTCACTTGACCGACGCTATCTGGCCTGTATCGCCGAAAATTACGGCGGCGGACCGGTGGGCGTGGAGACCATGTCGGCGGCCCTCTCCGAGGAGCGCGACACCATCGAAGAGGTGATCGAGCCTTTCCTCATTCAGCAGGGCTTTCTCATGCGCACTTCGCGTGGCCGCATGCTGGCGGAAAAAGCCTACACCCATCTGGGGCTGGCGCCGCCGGAAAACAGAGGCCAGATGGATATGCTGAGTGCTCCGGGAGAGTCCGATGAATAGCTCCTCCGGACATACCTATCCCCTGCGGGTCTATTACGAAGATACGGATGCTGGCGGCGTGGTCTATTACGCCAACTATCTGAAATTCGCCGAACGGGCCCGCTCAGAACTTTTGCGCCAATTGGGCATCGAACATGGACCGCCCGGCGGAGGCCAAAGCGTGGCCTTCGCCGTCCGCCAATGCAACGCGGATTATCTTAAGCCCGCCCGGTTGGATGACAGCCTGGAAGTATTGACCGAGATCGACGAGGTGCGGGGCGCCTCGGTGCATATGAGCCAGACGGTGAGAAGGGGTGATGCCGATCTGGTCCGTATGAAATTGCGCATTGCATGTTTGGGCGAAGACGGTCATGCGGCCCGCCTGCCAAAGGCAGCGCGCCAACGCCTTATGGAATTCGGAAATGGTTTGTAGAGAGGAAAGCAAATGGAAGGCAGCGCCGTAACCACCGCGACCCTGGCCGGGGTCGCCGGGGCATACGATTTCTCCGTATGGGCCTTGTTCGTCCGGGCGGACATCATTGTCCAGTCGGTGATGATCATCTTGCTGGTTACCTCGGTCTGGTGCTGGGCGATCATCATCGAGAAAGTTTTGCGCCTGCGCCGGTTAAATTCACAGGCCGACGAGTTCGAGGATCTTTTCTGGGCCGGCGGATCGGTCGATACGCTTTATGACCGGATCGGCGCCCAGCCCCGCGATCCCATGTCGGCGGTCTTTTCGACGGCCATGCGCGAATGGCGGCGCAGCGCCGAGAAATCCGACTTGCCTCGCGAGATC
The DNA here is from genome assembly GCA_964493945.1 of uncultured Rhodospirillaceae bacterium. GTDB lineage: Bacteria > Pseudomonadota > Alphaproteobacteria > Rhodospirillales > UBA2165 > CAZBQG01. Next base: position 15,964 of record CAZBQG010000007.1, on the reverse strand, counting down.
GCGGCAAGCCTGCAAGAACGCATCGGGCGGGTGATGGACGTCACCGTGGACCGGGAAGTGGAGCGCATCGAACGCCAGATGACCATTTTGGCCTCGACCGGCTCGACCGCACCCTTCATCGGCCTGTTCGGCACCGTCTGGGGCATCATGAACAGCTTTCAGGCCATCGCCATGACCAAGAATACCAGCCTGGCCGTGGTCGCGCCGGGCATCGCCGAAGCTTTATTCGCCACTGCCCTGGGGCTGATCGCCGCCATCCCGGCGGTCATTGCCTATAACAAGATTTCCAAGGACCTGGACCGCTACGCCGCCCGGCTTGACGGCTTCGCCAACGAATTCACGGCAATCGTATCGCGCCGCATGGAGGAATAGGAGAAGCGCCATGGCCGTTACCTTTGACACCAAAAGCCGCCGCCGACGGGGCGGAACACGCGAATCCCACCGGCCCATGAGTGACATCAACGTCACCCCCATGGTCGATGTGATGCTGGTGCTTTTGGTCATTTTCATGGTTACGGCGCCCCTTTTGACCGTCGGGGTAAAAGTGGATCTGCCAAAAACGGCAGCCTCTGTCATTCCCGATGCGGTGGAGCCCCTGGCCGTCACCATCGATGCCGAGGGACGGCTTTATTTGCAGGATCAGGAGGTGGATCTGGACAAGTTGGTGCCGCGCCTGATCGCCATATCGGGGGCCAACCCGGATATCCGCGTTTTCGTACGCGGCGATAAAAGCACCAATTATGGGTGGATCATGGAAATCATGGGGACCATCAATGCGGCGGGCTTCACCCGCCTGGCGTTGATCGCCGAGCTGCCCCGGGGGCGGAAAGCCAAACCGTCTTCCAAAAAAGCAAAGAGGAAATGATGCGGAGCAGCATTCTTCTTTCGACTGGGTTTCACGTCGCCGTAATTGCCATCGGCTATGTGGGGCTGCCGGCGATCCGTAAGCCGCCGCCCGTCATTGATGTTCCGATCACGGTCGAGGTGGTGGAGATCGCGGCCAAAACCGAACTGCCCGCGGCGCCTCAAAAAAAAGTGGAAGAGCCAAAGAAAGAAGCCAAGGTTAAACCGCCACCGCCACCGGCCCCCAAGCCCGAAGTCAAGGCCCCGCCACCACCGCCGCCCGAAGCCGAACCGGCGCCGCCGCCCGTCGTCAAGGTGCCGAAAAAGGCCGAGCCCAAACCCAAGCCAAAGCCCAAACCAAAGCCAAAACCCAAGCCAAAGCCAAAACCTAAGGCAAAGCCCAAGCCCGAGGCGCCGAAACAGTTTGCCAAGCTGCGCCCCAGGCGGAAGCCTAAGCCGCCCGATCCCTTTGCTTCGGTGTTGCGCACGGTAGAAAAAATGCGTCATCAGCCAAAGCCCAAGAAGAAAGTGGAAAAGAAGAAGGAAAAGAAAAAGAAGCCCAAGCCCAAGACCCGCTTCGAGGAGCAGATCGCCAAATCCCTGCAGACGGCACGGGCGACGGGCGACAGTACGCGGGTAACGCTCAGCGAGCGCGACGCGTTGGTCCATGCCATCAAGCGCCAGCTTGAGCCCTGCTGGAATCTGCCGGCCGGCGCCAAGGATGCAAAAAGCATGGTCATCGGAATTGCGGTCAAGGTGGACCCCAATGGCAAGGTCCGCTCGGCCAGCATCCGTAACCGGGCGCGCATGCTGAGCGATCCTTTTTTCCGTGCTTCGGCTGAGAGCGCCTTGCGCGCGGTCTTGAACCCAAAATGCAGTCCGTTCAAGCTACCACCCGACAAATATGCTATATGGCGGAACCTGAACATCAACTTTGATCCAAGGGATATGTTTTGAAATGAAGGCGCAAAAAAAACCAACTGGGCGGGGCAGGGGAAGGACGCTGGTTACGCTTTTGGCCGCCACTGCCTTTTTGGCTGCTTCGTTTGCGTTTCCAGCCAGGGCAGAGCTCAACGTGGATATCACCCGGGGCAAGGTCGAGCCCCTGGCCATAGCGATCACCGATTTTCTGGGCTCGTCCAGGGCCGAGAGAACCTTCGGACGTGACGTGGCGGCGGTTATTCAGGCGGATCTGGAACGTTCCGGCCTGTTCCGCACCGTCGACCGCAGGGCTTTCATTGGCGTTGAGACCTCATTGGATACCGTTCCCCGCTTTGGCAATTGGCGCCTGATCAACGCCCTGGCCTTGTCCCAGGGCCGCATCCGCATCACGCCCGATAACCGCCTCCGGGTGGAATTCCGCCTGTGGGATGTGGTCGCCGAACAGCAGATGTTGGGTAAAATCTATTCCACCGTGAAACCCAACTGGCGGCGCATTGCCCATATCATCGCCGATGCCATCTATCAGCGGGTGACCGGCGAGGCCGGCTATTTCGACACGCGCATCGTCTATATCTCGGAACAAGGCCGGAAAGACCGGCGCATCAAGCGTCTCTCGATCATGGATCAGGACAGCGAGAACCATCAATTCCTGACCGATGGCAAATCCCTGGTGCTGACGCCCCGCTTTTCTCCGTCGCGTCAGGAGATCACCTACATGTCCTATCACGCCCGCACGCCCCGGGTTTACATCTACAATATCGATACCGGACGCCAGGAGGTGCTGGGCGATTTTCCGGGCATGACCTTTGCGCCGCGCTTTTCGCCTGACGGCAATAAGGTGATCATGAGTATGGCCAAAGACGGCAACACCGAAATCTATGTGATGGATTTGCGGACCCGCAAGGTCCAGCGGTTGACCAGGCATTCGGCGATCGACACTTCGCCGGATTTCTCACCGGACGGCAAAAGGATTGTCTTCAATTCGGACCGTGGCGGGACCCAGCAGCTTTATGTAATGAATGCCGATGGCGGCAATGTGCGCCGCATCAGTCATGGCAGGGGGCGCTACGCAACCCCGGTCTGGTCGCCCAGGTCTGACCTTATCGCTTTCACCAAAATGTCCGGCGGGCGGTTTTTCATCGGCGTCATGGGTGTTGACGGATCGGGCGAGCGGGTCCTGGCCGATGGCTTTCTGGTAGAAAGTCCCACCTGGTCACCCAATGGCCGGGTATTGATGTTCTTCCGGGAAACCCTGGTGGACCGGCGTCGGAGAAAAGTGTCCAAATTATTCAGCATCGATCTGACCGGCTTTAATGAGCGCGAAATCGTCACGCCCGTCGAAGCGTCCGATCCTGCTTGGTCCCCCTTGATTCCTTGAAGAATCAGTTATATAGTAGATTAAATGTAGGCAGATTCTTACACGATCCAGAGGTATTTGACGATTCTGGTATGATTTGTTTAGGTTTTTTGTGTGCGATCGTAAGTTATGTCGGTCCCTCTTGTCCGGATATTGGACCAGAGGATTCAGATATACCGCAACCCACCCTTCCTCCAGGGGGAAACATCGAATGGTTTTGAAGAAAATAGCCTCCGCCGTCGCTGTATTGATTCTATTGGCGGCTTGCGAGACGGCTCCAACGGAGAAATCCGGCACCGGCGGCACGGGAGCCACATCGGGAAATACTGCGGCACCAGCAAGGCCGATGAAGCCCAAAATGGCTGCCAATCAGATTGTCGCGGGTTCAAAGCAGGATTTAGTCATCAATGTGGGCGACCGGGTATTCTTTGGCTTCGATAAATCTACTCTGAGCGGGGAAGCCAGGGGTACGCTTGAAAAACAAGCCGCCTGGCTGAAAAGATATGGCGGCTATGAAGTGACCATCGAAGGTCATGCCGACGAACGGGGCACGCGCGAATACAACTTGGCCCTGGGAGAACGCCGGGCCAATTCGATTAAGGATTTCCTCGTGGCGCTCGGCCTAAATCCCGGCCGCGTCGTTCCCATTTCCTTCGGTAAGGAAAAGCCGGTGGCTTTGGGTCATAACGATGCCGCCTGGGGCCAGAACCGGCGCGGTGTGACCACCTTGCGCGGGAAACCGGGCAGCTAACCGGACGAATAAAGCCGTTTCCAATCAGGCGCCCGCCCGTCTCTTTCCAGGAGGTGGCGGGCGCCTTGTTTTTGCCAAAATTGCGGGGCAAACTATTCGTCATTATGGATTGACCGGCGGCGCGGGATGCCAAGCCGATGAGTGATGACCATTAGGGATTTTTTCATGGCCGGTAGAATTGGGTTTCGCCAAGTTGCGGTTTTTGTGATTTGTGGCGCGCTGCTGGGCGGCGCGTTGCTGCCGGTGCCGGTCCTGGCGCAAAGCAGCGATTTGCAGCCATTGCTCAATAAGCTGGAACGTATGGAGCGTGATATCCGGGTCCTGTCGCGCCAGGTTTATTCAGGCGGCAACACAAGCCAGGGCGGAAACAAGGCCCCCCGGAGCGGGACAGGGGCAGCTCCCAGGGGAAAGGTAAGCCAGGCCTATCTGGGCCGGGTCGATGAACGTATTTCCTTGCTGGAGACAGAGTTGCGGCTGGCCACCGGCAATGTTGAAAAGATCAACCATCTTCTGCGCCAGATTTCCACCCGACTCGACAAATTGGTCAGTGATGTGGATTTCCGCTTGTCGAAATTGGAGCGCGCACCGGCTACCGCCCAAGGTACGCCCGGCACCCCTGGTGCGCCGGGTGCCGCGTCGTCGGCCGGACCCCAGCTTTCCACCGTTCCCAAGGCTCCGGCGGTTACGGATGTGGGTGTATCCAGCCTGGGCAAAAAGCCCGGAACCCTTGGCACCATCACCCAGACGGAGCTGAACTCGGCGCGCCGGGGAGGGGGGCAGGCCGGGCCAGGTGCCGGATCGCCGGGGAGGGTCGCCACCGTTACCCCGCCACCGCCGCTGAAACCCCCCAGCATCCTTCCCGAGGGACCGCCCAAGGAACAATATGATTTCGCCAGATCGCTTCTGTTCAAGGGGGATTTCGAAAAGGCTGCGCGGGGCTTTGAAGAATTCATCGAAGCCCATCCCAAGCAAACACTGGCCGCCAATGCGCGCTACTGGCTGGGTGAGACCTATTATGTCAGGGGCGATTACCGCCGCGCCGCCAATATATTTCTGACCGGGTTCAAGAAGGCGCCAAAGGGCAACAAGGCGACGGACACGTTGCTTAAATTGGGCATGTCCCTGATCGGGCTCGATAAGAAAAGAGATGCCTGCGCCACCTTTAACAAACTGGCCAAGGATTTCCCCAATGCCACTGCCAGCATCAAAAAGAAGCTGGTCAAGGAACGCCGCCGCGCCTCCTGCCGTTAACCCGGCTTCCCTAATGGATATCCCCCAAAAGGTTGATCCCCAAAAGGGTAACCCCGTGACTGATCGGGAATTCGCCGCTTTGCTGGATACAATTGTCCCGGCCGGACCGGTGCCCCGTCTGGCGGTGGCGCTTTCCGGTGGCGGTGATAGCATGGCTTTGGTCCGGCTCGCCCAAATCTGGTGCCAAAACCGGGGTGCGGCGCTTGCCGCGCTCACCGTCGATCACGGCTTGCGGTCCGGCTCGGCTGATGATGCCAGGCAGGTGGGTGCCTGGATGGTGGATTTGGGTATTCCCCATCATATTCTCGGGTGGCAGGGCCCGAAGCCCCGTTCCGCCATTCAGGCAAAGGCCCGCGAGGCTCGCTACCGGCTGATGACCGATTGGTTGCGGGCGCATCATGATGGGCCGCTTCTGCTGGCCCATCAGAGGGAAGATCAGGCCGAAACCTTTCTGTTGCGCCTGGATAAGGGCAGCGGGTTGGATGGTCTGGCGGGCATGAAGGCGGTGGGTGAGATGAATACCGTGGCTATTCTGCGCCCTTTGTTATCCGTTCCCAAGGCCCGGCTCCTGGCCACGCTTCGGGTATTGGGCCAGGATTGGCTGGAAGATCCCAGCAACCGTAATCCACGTTTTGCCCGCAACCATATGCGCCAGCTTATCCCCTTGCTATTTTCCGGTCCGGACCCAGCCTTGCCCCTTGCCCGGCTGGCCGGGAAACTGGGCGGGTTGCGCCATCGGCTGGATCAGGCGGCCCTTCGCGCTATGGCCGAAACCTGTCATGTCGATCCCGCCGGTTTTGCCATGCTGGCGCCCGAGCCATTGGGCGCGCTGCCCGATGAAATTCTGGGGCGCGTCCTGGCCCAGCTGGTCATGGGACTGGGACCCCGTCCCTATGGACCAAGGCGGGCCAGCCTGGAGAGGGCTGTTAAGGAAATCAGGCGGACGGATGGGGGGATTTCACTGACCCTGGGGGGGTGCGTGTTTTCCAGGCGCGCCAATGGCATCCTGCTCAGGCGTGAAATGCGCCGCCCGCCCCCGCCCATGGAAGCCAAAGCCGGTAGCCACGAATGGGATGGAATTTACCGGGTGTGGGTCGGGTCCATGAAGGGTGGCGCCAAGGGCCCCCTTTACATCCAGAGGTTGGGAAAAGAGGGGTGGCGCCAATTGGCCGGCGATCAGCCCCAATTGGGCGAAACCCATATTCCGCCAGCCGTGCGCCCGGCCCTGGCCGCCCTGTTTGATGCAAAGGGCGTTTTCCAGGTCCCACATCTGGCTTACAAACGAAAAAGTGAAGAGAAAACAGGTATTGGAATCAATGATATAGAGATAATCGGGCGATTCGGAAAAATCCATCATGCCTGACCACTTGCAGGGGCCCCAAAGCAGACTATCTTTAGACATGCGAGGCACCCGGCCGGCCCATAATTTGGGGTGGAGCTTGATTTCCGTTGAAATTCTCTCCCATGGGTGGGATTATTAAATTTGGATTTCGCGCCAAGCGATTTCGTAAGGAAGGAAACAAGGTGAATTTTCGGAAAAATCTGGCCCTGGGGATGATCATCGCGCTGTTGGTCTTCGTGCTGTTTAATCTGTTCCAGGGGGCGCCCAACCGGGGACCTTACGGCCAGCTCTCCTTCAGCGCCTTCCTGGCCAAGGTTGAAAACAAGGAAATCGCCGACGTCACCATCCAGGGCAACAAGATCACCGGCCATTACACCAATGGCGGATCCTTCCGCACCTATTCGCCCAATGATCCGACGCTGATCAGCAAACTGACCACCCAGGGAGTGGTGATCAATGCCGTGCCGCCGGAGGACGAGGTGCCGTCTCTGCTGGGCATGATCATTTCCTGGCTGCCCATGCTTTTGCTGTTCGGGTTGCTCATGTTTTTTATGCGCCAGATGCAGTCCGGCAGCGGCAAGGCCATGGGGTTTGGCAAGTCCAAGGCGAAGCTGCTTACCGAGAAAGTGGGCCGGGTAACCTTCGAGGATGTGGCCGGCATCGACGAAGCCAAGCAGGAGTTGGAGGAAATCGTCGAATTCCTCAAGGATTCGGGAAAATTCCAACGCCTGGGCGGCAAGATTCCCAAAGGCTGTCTGCTGGTCGGGCCGCCGGGCACGGGCAAGACCCTGCTGGCCAGGGCGATTGCCGGTGAAGCAAATGTGCCGTTCTTTACCATTTCCGGCTCCGATTTCGTGGAAATGTTCGTGGGCGTCGGCGCGAGCCGGGTGCGCGACATGTTTGAACAGGGCAAAAAGAACGCGCCCTGCATCATCTTCATCGACGAACTGGACGCCGTCGGGCGCCACCGGGGTGCTGGTCTTGGCGGCGGCAATGACGAGAGGGAACAGACCCTCAACCAGCTTCTGGTGGAGATGGACGGGTTTGAATCCAACGAAGGGGTTATCTTGATCGCCGCCACCAACCGGCCCGATGTTCTGGACCCCGCCTTGTTGCGCCCGGGCCGCTTCGACCGCCAAGTGGTGGTGCCCAATCCGGATATTCTGGGCCGGGAGAAAATTCTCAAAGTTCATATGCGCAAGGTGCCCCTGGCGCCCGATGTGGAAGCCCGCACCATCGCCCGGGGCACCCCCGGATTTTCCGGTGCTGATCTGGCCAACCTGGTCAATGAAGCGGCCCTGCTTGCGGCCCGCGCCGGCAACCGGCTGGTCACCATGCATGAGTTTGAAATGGCCAAGGACAAGGTGATGATGGGCGCGGAGCGGCGTTCCATGGTCATGTCCGACGAGGAAAAGAAGCTGACCGCCTATCACGAAGCGGGCCACGCCCTGGTCGGCATCCATGTGCCCCAGCACGATCCTCTGCATAAGGTGACCATCATCCCCCGGGGCCGGGCACTGGGGGTCACCATGTCCTTGCCCGAAAAGGATAAATACAGCTATTCCAAGCTGGAGCTGCGCTCCAAGCTGGTGGTGATGTTTGGCGGGCGTTTGGCCGAAGAGATTGTCTTCGGCGAGGAAAACATAACCACGGGTGCCGGCAACGATATTCATCAGGCGACTGATATGGCGAGGCGCATGGTTACGGAATATGGTTTCAGCGATAAGCTGGGCGCGCTGCGCTATACGGATAACGAAGAAGAAGTGTTCCTCGGCCATTCGGTGGCCCGCCAGCAACATGTCTCGGACGCCACGGCCAAGCTGATCGATGACGAAGTGCGCAGCCTGATCGACGAAGCTGGGGAGCGGGCGCGCACCATCCTCACCGAACACCATGATGATCTGGAGATGCTGGCCCAGGCATTGCTGGAATACGAAACCCTGTCCGGCGACGAAGTGAACGCCCTGCTCCGGGGTGAATCCATCGTCCGGCCCGATCCTGATGACGGCGATCCCGATGAAGGTGCGCGCACCTCCGTACCCAGCTCGGGCCCCCGCAAGGAACGGCCCGGTAATTTCACAGCCGAACCCCAGCCCGAAACTTGATGTACGGCGCTCAGCGCCCCTCACGGCCATGCCCGGCCAGTTTCGCCGGGCTTTCCCTGGCCCGGCCCGTGATCATGGGCATCGTCAATGTAACCCCCGATAGCTTTTCCGATCCCGGCGAGACCGAAGACGCAGCCACTGCCATCGGGAGGGGCCGGGCGATGATCGAGGCGGGCGCCGAAATCATCGATATCGGTGGTGCCTCCACCCGCCCGGGGGCCGATCCGGTCACCCCGGAATTGGAAGCCGCCAGGGTGCTGCCGGTCATCCGGGGTCTGGCCGGCCCGGCCCGGCAAGCAGGTGCCCGCCTCTCGGTCGATACCAGCCGGGGTGCGCTGATGGCGGCCGCCCTGGAGGCGGGTGCCGCGATCCTCAATGACATCACGGGTCTGGAGGGCGATCCTACATCGCTGGGCATTGCTTCTGGCGGTGGGGCATCGGTCATCCTCATGCATATGCAGGGCACGCCCAAGACCATGAACCTGGCGCCCACATACAATGATCTGATTGGCGAGGTGGTGGAATATTTGGCCGGGCGGGTCCGGATTTGCGAAAAAGCGGGCATTCCCCTGGAGCGCTTGGCGGTTGATCCGGGTATCGGATTTGGCAAGACGGACGCCCAAAACCGGGAATTGCTGAAACATCTGGACCGCTTTGCCGGTTTCGGATGCGCCTTACTGGTGGGGGTATCCAGAAAGATGGGGGGGGGGTCCAACCGTCAGGCCCGGCTGAACGCTTCCCTCGAAGCCGCCCTGGCGGCGGCCGGCAAGGGTGCCCATATTCTGCGTGTCCATGATGTGGCTGAAACCAGGGCCGCATTGGTGGGGCGCGGCAATGAATTGCAACAAAAAGTTAACTGACGCCCGGGCCTGCTTGTAATAAAACCTTAACCATCGGGCGTTTAACTGATGGTCCAAACTTTGAGGGAAAGCGCGATATGACGCGAAAGCTGTTCGGCACCGACGGCATACGGGGCACGGCCAATACGGAGCCGATGACCGCCGAAACCGGTTTGCGTGTCGGGATGGCAGCCGGAATTCATTTCATGCGGGGCAACCACCGCCACCGGGTGGTGATCGGCAAGGATACGAGATTGTCCGGCTATATGCTGGAACCGGCCCTTTGCGCCGGCTTCGTTGCCGCCGGCATGGATCCGATTCTGGTTGGGCCCATGCCGACGCCGGCCGTCGCCATGCTGACCCGGTCGCTCCGCGCCGATCTGGGGGTGATGATTTCGGCCTCGCACAACCCCTATATGGATAATGGCATAAAGCTGTTCGGCCCCGATGGGTTCAAGCTGTCAGACAGGGTCGAAGGCGAGATCGAAGCCCGCATGGCCCAGGATTTGGCGAACCAATTGGCCGGCCCGGCTGATCTCGGCCGCGCACTCCGCCTGGATGATGCCGAGGGCCGCTACAATGAATTCGTCAAGCGCGCCTTCCCCCGGGGCGTGACGCTGGAAGGGCTTAAGATCGTCGTCGATTGCGCCAATGGTGCGGCCTATAAGGTGGCGCCCAAGGTCTTATGGGAACTGGGCGCCGACGTGATCCCCATCGGCACCGCGCCCGACGGCTTCAATATCAATCAGGGATGCGGCTCGACCGATCCCGAATTCATGTGCGCCCAAGTCGTCGCCCATGGCGCGGGGTTGGGCATTGCACTGGATGGTGATGCGGACCGGTTGCTGATCGCCGATGAGAACGGGGCAATAATTGATGGCGATCAGATCATGGGAGCCATCGCCGCCAGTTGGGCGGCCGAGGGGCGATTGAAAGGCGGCGGTCTGGTTGCCACGGTCATGTCCAATCTGGCCCTGGAGCGCTACCTCACCCAATTGGGCCTGAAGCTGGAACGCACTCAGGTGGGGGACCGTTACGTGGTGGAAGCCATGCGCCGGGGTGATTTCAATCTGGGCGGGGAGCAATCGGGCCATATCGTTTTGAGCGATTACAGTACGACGGGTGACGGGCTGTTGGCGGCGCTGCAGCTTTTGGCCGTGATCGTCAGGGAACAAAAGCCGGCCAGCGAAGTCTGCCGCGTTTTCCAGCCCATGCCCCAGCTTTTGCGCAGTGTGGGCATCAATGGGCGGGACCCGCTGGGCGATGGTGCGGTAAAAAAGGCGATCCAGGATGGCGAGGGGCGTCTGGCCGAAAGCGGACGCCTGTTGATCCGCAAATCTGGCACTGAACCCCTTATCCGGGTCATGGCAGAGGGTGAGGATGCGGGCCTCATCGGGAGCGTGGTTGACAATATCGTCGGCGAAATCGAACGGGCCGGTGGCAGCGCCTAGTACGATGACTGGGGCGCAGGCCCGCGTGCTCATCGTTGCCGGATCAGACTCGGGCGGCGGCGCCGGCATCCAGGCCGATATCAAAACCGTAACCGCGCTGGGCGGGTTTGCCACCACGGCCATCACTGCGCTCACCGCCCAAAACACCCAAGGTGTGCAAGCCATCCATGAAGTGCCGGCCGATTTCGTGGCAGAGCAGATGAAATCCGTGCTTACCGATATCGGTGCCGATGTGATCAAGATTGGCATGCTGCTGAGCCCCCGGATCATTATGGCGGTGAGCGAGGTGCTTAAATCCCATGCCGCCTCCATCCCCATCGTGCTGGACCCGGTGATGGTGGCCAAGGGGGGGGCAGCACTTTTGACCGATGAAGCCATGAACAAACTGGCCGTCGAAATCATGCCCAGGGCCGCCTTGCTCACCCCCAATATTCCGGAAGCCGAAGCTCTGGTCGGGCATCAGGCGCCGGGTATGGAGGAGGCTGGGGAGCTGGCCCGCGCCGTCCTGGCATTGGGCCCCCGGGCCGTGCTGCTCAAGGGTGGGCACCGGGAGGGCGATGTGGTGAGCGATCTTCTGGTGGAAGAAAACGGCGTGGAAGAAACATTCGAAAGCCAGCGCATTGATACCCGCCACACCCACGGCACGGGCTGCACGCTGGCTTCGGGTATCGCCACCGGCCTGGCCCAGGGATTGAGCCTGAGCGAATCCACCCGGCGCGCCCGCGCGTATCTGATGGAAGCAATCCGCACAGTGCCAGGTCTGGGCGCCGGCCACGGGCCGCTTAACCACGGGCATAGCCTGTCGGATTGAGCCAAATTTGATTTGCGCCGGGGCGGAGAGCGAGCGAAAATCCTCACCGGACCTCAAGCCAAGGATAAAACGCCTATGAGTTCATATAAGATCGCCATGATCCCCGGCGATGGGATCGGCAAGGAGGTCATGCCCGAAGGCAGGCGCGTGTTGGACAAAGTGGCTGCCAGTTTCGGCTTTTCTTTGGCCTGGGAGGAATTCGACTGGAGCTGCGAGACCTACCACGCAACAGGCCAGATGATGCCCGATGACGGCATCCAAAGGCTGGGTGATCATGATGCGCTCTATCTGGGCGCCGTCGGATTTCCTGGCGTGCCCGATCATATATCCTTGTGGGGATTGCTGATCCCCATCCGGCGGGAATTTCACCAATATGTCAATATGCGCCCCGTGCGCCTGTTCGAAGGCGTGCCCGCACCCCTGGCCGGGCGCGAGCCGGGCGATATCGATTATTTGGTCGTGCGCGAAAATGTGGAAGGGGAATATTCCGAGATCGGCGGCAGGCTCTATGGCGGGACCGATGACGAAGTGGTGGTCCAGCAAAGCGTCTTCACCAGAAAGGGCGTCGACCGCATTCTCAAATACGCCTTCGATTTGGCCCAGTCGCGCCCCGCCAGGCATCTGACTTCGGCGACCAAATCCAACGGCATCATCCATACCATGCCCTATTGGGATGAGCGGGTGGAAGCCATGTCGGACACCTATCCCGATGTGGAGGTGGATAAATTCCATGTGGATATCCTGACCGCGCACTTTGTCCGTAATCCCCATTGGTTCGATGTGGTGGTGGGCTCTAATTTGTTTGGCGATATCCTGTCCGATCTGGGGCCGGCGACTACCGGGACCATCGGCATCGCACCTTCCGCCAATATCAACCCGGAAGGAAAATTCCCTTCCATGTTCGAACCGGTACATGGTTCGGCCCCGGACATCGCAGGCCAGGGCATCGCCAATCCCATCGGACAGATCTGGTCGGGCGCCATGATGCTGGATCATCTGGGCCAGCCCGACGCCGCCAAGGCAATCGTTGCCGCTATTGAAAAGGTGCTGGCGGCCCGGGCGGCACTGACGCCCGATATGGGCGGGGAGGCGAATACCGGGGAATTGGGCCAGGCAGTGGAACAGGCGCTTTAAATAGAGGAGTGACGTTTTGCTGGCTGCTCCTGATCTGGCCATGTGGGTGACCTTTGCTCTGATCCTGGGGGCATTGGCGCTATACGCCGTCGAGCGGCTGGCCATCGAAGTCACTTCGCTAATGGTGATCGGAGCCTTCGCCGTCTTTTTCGAATTCTACCCGGTCCAAGCCAGTGCCGGCGGCCCTAATTTGCTGTCGGCCGAGCACCTGTTGGCGGGCTTCGCCAATCCGGCCCTGATCACCGTGCTCTGCCTGTTGGTGATCGGCCAGGGTATGGTGCGCACCGGGGTTTTGGACCGGGGTGCGGAAATCGTCCTCAGGCTGGGTGGGCGGAGCCAGGCGCTGACCATTTTTCTGACCCTGTTCGTGGTCCTGGCGATCAGTGGGTTTCTCAACAACATTCCCGTGGTGGTCATCTTCATCCCCATCATGGAAGCCATCGCTGGACGGTTTTCCATGTCGCCTTCAAAGGTGATGATGCCGCTGAGTTTCGCTGCCGTCATGGGCGGCATGACCACCTTGATTGGCTCGGGCACCAACATCCTGGTTTCCGGCTCCCTGGTGGAATTGGGCGAAGCACCCTTGTCCTTCTTTCAATTCAGCGTACCGGGCATGGTCCTGGCGGTTGTCGGGCTGGTGTTTGTCTTTCTGGTGGTACCCCATCTGTTGCCCGCCCGCGCGCCCTTCACCCGTGAATTGTTGCAGGGCGAGGGCAAACAGTTCATCGCACAGATTACCTTGGCCGAGGGCTCGGAGCTGGTCGGCCTCAAATCATCGGGCGGCATGTTCGGGGTCTATCCTGAAATGACGCTGCGCATGATCCAGCGGGAACGGGAAATCCTCCTGCCGCCCTTCGAAGACATCACCCTGGTCACCGGCGACATATTGGTGGTGGCCGCCACCCGCAAGGTGCTGGCCGAGGCGCTGGCCAGGGATCCGGGGCTTTTGGTGCCCGATTTGGGCGTCGGCGATAACATAGAAGGCCAGCGTTGGGTGGAAGGGCAGCGCACCCTGGCCGAGGTGCTCATCGGGCCGGCGTCGCGCATCGCCAACCGAATTTTGGGCCGGGTCGGATTTCAGTACCGCAACAATTGCAACGTGGTAGCCGTGCAGCGGCGCTCGCGCATGATGCGCACCAAAATCAACGACATCCGGCTGCAGGAAGGCGATGTGCTTTTGGTGCAGGGCGCACCCGAAGACATTGCCGGGCTTCGCCGCGACCGGGACGTGGTGTTGCTGGAATGGTCGGCCATCGAACTGCCCGCCCTGGATCATGCCAAGCGGGCTACCTCCATCTTCCTTTGCGTAATCCTGGCCGCCGCATCGGGCGAGGTGCCGGTGGCGGTGGCCACCTTGATCGGCGCCGGCGCCATGGTCGGTTTCGGCGTCCTACCCGTGGCCGCCGCCGTCCGGGCGCTCGACAGCCGCATCTACACCATGATCCCGGCGGCCCTGGCCATGGGGCTGGCCATGGAAGTCACCGGCGGGGCCGCCTATCTGGCGGGGCATCTTCTGGCTCTGTTGCAAGGGGCCGCGCCCGCCTTTGTTCTGTCGGCCTTTTTCGCACTGGTCGCCTTGTTGTCCAACATCATCAGCGCCAAGGCGACGGCGGTTTTGTTTACCCCCATCGCCGTCGGCATCGCCCGGCAATTGGACGTCCCGGTGGAGGCTTTCGCCATCGCCGTCATCTTCGCCTCGAATTGTGCCATCGCCACACCCATCGGTTATCAGACCAGCCTGCTGGTCATGGGGCCCGGCCATTACACCTTCGCCGATTTCATCCGGGGTGGCGCCCCGTTGATCTGTCTTCTGTGGATCACATTTTCCCTGTTCGCCCCCTGGTATTACGGACTGTCCTTTTAGGAAACCCATGATCCATGGTTGATCCTGGCCAGTGGTTCGTGAAATGATGCAACGTAGTTTTGAATTGGAGACATGGCATGGCCGATAAATATCATCTGATCAGTTCCGTCACTTGACCCTGGGTTCAGCGCGCCGTGATTGTTTTGCGTGCTAAGAAGGTCGATTTCGAAGTTACCTATATCGATCTTCGTAACAAACCCGATTGGTTCCTGGAAATTTCGCCCCACGGCAAGGTGCCCGTGTTGTTGGTGGACGATGATCCGCTATTTGAATCCAACGCCATTGCTGAATTCCTGGACGAAGTGGTGGAACCCCAGCTCCATCCCAAGGATGCGAAAAAGCGCGCCCGCAACCGGGCCTGGACCGATTTCGTGCCCGATTTCTCAAAGGCGCTCAGTTCCATCACCTACGCCAAATCCAAAGAGGCAATCGAAGAGGCGGTGGAGGCTGCGCCCAAGCGTCTCGACCGGGTGGAACAGGCCCTGGCCAAGGAACGGGGCAATGATGGCCCTTATTTCAATGGCCCGGACATCTCCTTGGTGGACGCGTCCTATGCGCCGTTCTTTCAGCGTTTCGCCATTCTGGAAGAGTTGCTGGAGACCGGCTTGCTGAAGGACTATCCGCTGATCCAGGCTTGGTCCGATGCGCTTTTGGCCGATGAAATCATCACCGGCTCGGTGGCGCCGGAATTTTTGGGCGCCATGGCGGCGGGGCTCAAACGGCGCGAAGCCTATGCCGCACCCTTGATGGAACAGAAAATGGCTGCCGAATAAGGTTTTGGCGGCGGTTATGATTGGGAGATCCGGCGCAACCATTGCGCCGGATTTTTTATTGTGAATTCGGCCTCAGTTTAAACCCTGAAAATTTATTGCAAGCCGGATTTGAGATCGCCTCGCAAAACATCATAGGCGCACCGCACCATTCCCTGCTGGCTCGCAACCTTCTCCTTAAGTTCCGCCAATTGCTTCCGGACCGCCAAATGATCCACCCGGGGTGCGGGGATTTTCTCGATCAGTTGGCCGAACACCTGATCTTTATGGGCAAGTTGCGCCTTGAGATCGTTGATCACTTCATTCTTATCATCGAGCCGGGCCCGAACCTCCGCCAACACGCTGTCCCAGATATTTCCTGTTTCGTAATGCTCTGCTGCGGGAAACTGATCGATGTGACCATCCATGACTTGACCTCCAAAAATTCACCATTTCCGGAAGATGATGCCCACCGGCTAGGTCCTGTTGACAGTTACCGCATCCAGATGACCGCGCTGACGAGGA
>CAZBQG010000006.1:0-36718 GCA_964493945.1 uncultured Rhodospirillaceae bacterium | reverse complement strand
GGGAACGCGGTTCTTCAGGAGTGCATCGCCCACCTGCTGACCCGACCCGTTGGCCTTTCCTGACGCCACCAAAATAGCTTTCATCAACCTCAATTTCCCCCGCCATCAGATCCGGTGCATCGGCGACCAGCTTCTCGGCAATAAGCTCCCTGAGCTTATGAAAATAAAGGATCCCTGTGTTGCGATTGACCCCGCATAATTCGGCGGCAGAACGGGCGGATGCCCCAGCAACAAAGTGCCTGATAAGTTCATGTTGAATACTTACCTGAAGCCTGCTTCTTCGTCTCTTGCTAACCTTCTGACATTCATAAAGAAAATTCCTTATCTATGTCAGCCCCTTATTTTTTGGGAGGGAGAAGAAGAGAAGAAAGAGCAGCCCCTCATCCACGCCTGAACCTGCCGCTTCGAGTCTTTTTGGATTCCCTCAGGCGCCGGGTGGGGGCATCCGCCCCCTTGGCTACGCTCCCTTTGGTCGCGCTCGCGCTTGCGCTCGGCCAAAGCCCCCTAAAAGCGGGCTTTGGTTTCTGCACCGGGGGTAGCGTGTGGCGGGGGCTTGCGCCATGCGGAAGAGTCCATGGTCTGGCTTTGGCCTATGCGCCGGGCAGCCCCCCCATTAACGCCTGAACCTGGCGCTTTGAGTCTTTTTGTGCCCGGCATTTTGGGGCATTATTAATGATCTTTGGAATAAACGACCATCAGGAGGAAAAGATGGCAGATACGGATGACATAAGAAAAGGTCTGGACGGTGTTTTGGTCGATAAGACGGCGGTCTCCAAGGTCATGCCCGAAACCAATTCCCTGACCTATCGGGGCTATGCGGTGCAGGATCTGGCCAAACATTGCCGCTTCGAGGAAGTGGCCTATCTGATCTGGATGGGCGAATTGCCCAACCAGGCCCAGCTGGACGAATTCACGGCCAAGGAACGCAAATACCGCACCTTGCCGCCCGATCTGCTCTATATCCTGAAAATGTTCCCGCCCGATGGCCATCCCATGGATGCGCTGCGCACGGTCATCAGTTATCTGGGCATGGAAGATCACCAGACCGAAGATAATTCCCCGGAAGCCAATCTTGAAAAATCCATCCGCATGATGGCCCGCATCCCGACGGCCCTGGCCGCCTTTCACCGGTCCCGGCGGAATATGCTGCCCATCGATCCCAATCCGAAACTGTCATTTGCCGAAAATTTCTTCAATATGTGCTTCGGCGAAGTGCCCGAGCCCGAAGTGGTGCGCTGTTTCGATATCTCGCTCACCCTTTATGCCGAACACAGCTTCAACGCCTCCACCTTCGCCGCCCGCGTGATCACCTCGACCCTTTCCGACATCTATGGCGCGGTGGCCGGCGCCATCGGGGCGCTCAAGGGGCCGCTTCATGGCGGCGCAAACGAAGCGGTCATGCATATGTTGCTGGAAATCGAGAGCCCGGAAAAAGCGCAAGATTGGATCGATGATGCCCTGGCCAACAAAAAAACCGTCATGGGGTTCGGCCACCGAGTCTATAAAAGCGGCGATTCCCGCGTGCCCACCATGCATCAGGCCCTGCTGGACATGGCCAAAATCAAAGACGGCGCCAAATGGGTGGAGATCGGCGACATCGTCGCCGAAACCTTCATCATCCAGAAAAACATCCACCCCAATCTGGATTACCCGGCGGGGCCGGCATACTACTTAATGGGTTTCGATATCGATCTGTTCACGCCCATTTTCGTGGTCAGCCGCATCACCGGCTGGACCGCCCATGTCATGGAACAATTGGCCGACAACCGGCTGATCCGCCCCCTCAGCGTCTATAACGGCTCCAAGCAGCGCGAAATCATACCCATGGGAGACCGCTAAGATGATCAGAATTCTAAGCACTGTTTTTATCCTGCTGGGTCTGGCCGCCGGACCGGCCCTGGCCTTGACCTGAACCCCCTGTCCTATCTCAAAAGCGCGGTGGAAGCCGCCGTCGAGGACAGGTCGTCGGCCGATATCGCCACCGATACCAGGATCAAGGCGGAAATCACCGCCGAAGTCATCGACAAGATGGGAACGGACGTCATCGCCATCAGCGCCGATGTCTATGAGCAAGACGTAATGCTCACCGGATCGGTCGATAAGGTGGCGCTCAAGGCGCAGGCCGCCAAGCTCACCCGGGGCGTGGAAGGCGTCAAAAAAATCTATAATGAGATCATCGTCGCCAAGCCCATCTCCAAGAAAAAGGGCGCCGTGGAGAATTTCGTCGATAATTCGGTCATCGAAGGCAAAATCAATGCGCTTTTGCTGGATGCCAAGGCGGTCAATGTGACCAATTTCCACTGGCGTTCGGTAGGTGGCAAGGTCTTCCTTTTCGGGCGTGCCCTGTCGGCGGCAGAGCAAAAAAAAGGCAACCCAGGCGGTCAAGGCCATTAAAAATGTGGTCTCCGTAACCAACCGGTCCAAGATCAAGCCCAAGAAGAAATGAACCAAACGCCGCTTGGAAATTCCGGTCTAAAAGTTTCGTCTATCGGTTTCGGCGGCAATGCGCTGACCGATTTTTATGGGCCCGAACGGGTGCGCCCGGCATGTGAGAGAAGCCTGAAGCGCCTCGGGGTGGATGTGATCGATCTTTAGTACCTGCACCGGGTCGATCCCCAAACGCCCATCGAGAATACGGTGGGGGCCATGGCCATGCTGGCAGAGGACGGCATGGTCCGCGTGCTGGGCCTGTCGGAAGCCTCGGCCCAGACGCTGCGGCGGGCTCATACCGTGCATCCCGTCAGCGCCCTGCAAAGCGAATATTCCCTTTGGACCCGCTTCGTCAAGACGGAAATTCTGGAGGTTTGCAAAGAGTTGGGCGTCAGTTTCGTCGCCTCTGCACCATTGGGCCGTGGTTTCCTGACCGGCGCCATGGCGCCGGACATGGCGCTGGCGGATGAAGACCGCAGGCGCACCATGCCCAGATTTGATGGGGAAAACATGGTCCATAACCGGGCTCTGCTGGAACCAATTTTGGCCCTGGCCAAGGAAAAAAATATCGCTCCCTCCCAATTGGCCCTGGCCTGGCTTCTCTGCCGGGAGGGTGAAATCATCCCCATTCCCGGATCCAGTTCGGTGCAACATGTGGTAGAAAATGGCGCCGCCTCCGAGATCAGCCTGAACGAATATGAGAAAAATCTTCTGGATGCCTGCCTGACCGAAACCGACATCGCAGGGCCCCGGGGATCGGAAGCGTTGCTGTCCCGGGTGGAGGTGCGCGGCTGATCCGGTTTGCCTATCAAAATGATCGCATTTGCATAAAACATGCTCTAGAGTGGCGCTCAAGCAGTGGCTGGATAGCTTCCGGCCGCATCTTTCAACAGCCGGTGATAACGCGCCGGGAGGACTTCAAGTAACGGAGTGAATTCATGTCGAAATTGAGCAAGGGGATTCTTTTGTCCGGCGCCGCCATCCTGGCGATGGGCGGGGCAACGGGTGGGGCGTCCGCACAAACCGTGACCCTGAAAAGCGGCCACTGGTTGCCGCCCGTACATCATTACACCAACACCGCCAAAGCCTGGATCAAGACGGTCGAGGCCGCCTCGGGCGGTAAGGTGAAAATCAAGTTGGACCGCTCGGCCCTGGCCAAGCCTCCGGGACAGTATGATCTGGTCAAGAACGGCGTGCGCGATCTGACCATGGGCGTTGCCGGCTATACGCCCGGCCGCTTCCAGCTCTACCGCATGGCCGAAGTGCCCTTTGCCACGCCCAGCGCCGAGACCGGCAGCCCGGGTCTGCATAAATGGTACACCAAGCATGGTTTCGACAAGAAGGAATTCACCGGCACTAAGCTGATCGTCGCCTTTCTCCATGGGCCCGGCATCCTTCATTCCAAAAAGGAAATTAGGACCCTGGAAGATATCAAGGGCGTGAAGATCAGGGTCGGCGGCGGCGGTGTGCTGATCGCCAAGAGCCTGGGCGCCGTTCCGGTCGCCATGTCGGCCACCAAGGCCAATGAAAGCCTGACCCGGGGCACCACCACGGCCGCCTTCTTCCCCTATGAATCGATGAAGGGGTTCCGCCTGTCCAAGCTGGTCAAATATCATCTGGAAGTCCCCGGCGGCCTCTACACCACCTCCTTCTTCATCAATATGAACAAGAATAAATGGGACGGACTGCCGGGCTTCGCCAAAGCAGCCTTCAACAAAGCCGGCGGCCCCGCCGGCGCCAAATTCATCGGCCGCCACTGGGACGATGCGGACCAGGTGGGCAAGAATTTGGTCAAGAAGGCAGGCAACAAGATCCAGACCATCTCGCCCGAGGAAAAGATGCGTTGGGCCAAGGCCATCAAAGTGGTCAGGGAAAACTGGATCAAGAAGGCCAATGACAAGGGCTTGAACGGCGAAGAGCTGCTCAGGGAACTGCTGGCCATGATGAAGGGCTAACACCGCTTCATGGCGGAACCTTCACAAGGATATCTGGCTACCCATAGCGAGCGAGTCACTAAGTGGCTCGCTCGCGTGGCTGCGGTCGGCCTGGCCATCATGATGTTTCTCACCCTGTTCGACGTGGTGGGGCGGGCTTTCGATCATCCCATCGCGGGCACCGTCGAAGTGACCGAACTGATCATGGGCATGATGATTTATCTGGCTATCGGCTATACCACCTTTTTGCGGGGCCATATCCGGGTCGACATCGTCATCACCCATCTGTCGCCCAGGGTGCAGGCCTATCTCGATCTGATCACCATCACGATTGGGCTGATTTTCGCAGGCCTGATCAGTTGGCGGCTGTTCCTGCAGGCTCAGTCGCGGGTTTCCAACAACGACCTGACCCAGATCTGGGAATGGCCGGTCTGGCCGGCGGCCTGGGTCATGGCCATCGCCAGCCTTTTGATGGTCACCTCGCTGGCCCTGCATCTGGGCCTCACCGCCAAGGCCGCTTTCGGCGGCACCAACAATGGGCCGGGTGCCAGTGGCCCCGCCCCCTATTCCGAATGAACCAGTAGGCGGAACCATGGAACCGACGACCGTCGCCATTCTGGCCATGCTGTTGCTGTTTTTTCTTCTGGCCATCGGCCTGCCCATCGGCTTTGCCATGGGCACATCGGCGTTCCTGGGCAGTCTGTTCTTCGAGGATATGGACGCCATGCTGTTCTTGCTGGGCCAGACCGCCTATGAGACGACCATCACCTACAATCTGTCGATCGTGCCCATGTTCATCCTAATGGGCTATTTCGCCTCCAATTCGGGTTTGTCCGAAGCGCTGTTCAGGGCCTGCAACACCTGGCTCGGCTACCGGCGGGGCGGGCTGGCCCTGGCGACCATCGGCGGCTGCGGCGCTTTTGCCGCGGTCTGCGGGTCATCATTGGCGACGGCGGCGACCATGACGCAAGTGGCGCTGCCGGAAATGAAGCGCTACAACTATGATGATGCGCTGGCCACCGGGTCGATTGCCGCCGGCGGCACCATCGGCATTCTGATCCCGCCCAGCGTCATTCTGGTGCTCTATGGCATCCTCACCGAGACCAGCATCGGTGAGCTGTTCCTGGCCGGATTTCTGCCCGGCATCCTGACCATTCTGTTTTTCATGGCAACCGTTTCCGTGGTCACCCGCATGAACCCGAAAGCGGGCCCCAGGGGCGAGAAAACCACCCTCCAGGCCAAGCTGTTCGCCATCAAGGATGTGTGGGGGACCTTGCTTTTGTTCCTGTTGGTCATCGGCGGCATCTATACGGGCATTTTCTCACCGGAAGAGGCCGCCGGCATCGGCGCATCGGGGGCGCTGGGCCTGGCCTTGATGGCCAGAACCATGACCTGGGCGCTTTTTTTCAACTGCCTGATGGAGACGGTGAAGACCTCTGCCATGATTTTCACCATCCTGATCGGGGCCATCCTGTTCAACAATTTCCTGGTGCTCAGCGCCGTACCCGATGCCATCGGCCTCTGGATCGAAGGGCTGCCCTTCTCGGCCACGGTAATTCTGCTGGTCATCTTGCTCATCTATCTGATCATGGGCTGCGCCCTGGATGCCCTGGCCATGATCTTGCTGACCATCCCCATTTTCTTTCCGGTGATCCAAAAAATGGGTTTTGATCCGATCTGGTTCGGAGTCATCGTGGTCATGGTCGTCGAGCTTGGCCTGATTACGCCGCCCATCGGCATGAACGTGTTCGTCATCAAGGGTATGGCGCCCGAAGTGCCTCTGGGCCGCATCTACTGGGGCGTCTTGCCCTTCGTGGTGGCGCAGATTTTGTTGATCGCCCTGATCGTCATTTTCCCTGATATTGCCACATGGCTGCCCTCGACCATGGGTTAAAGCATAGTCCGACCAAAGCGGGAGTCCAAAAATGAGCGCAGATTATTACGCCGATGGCGTGGCCAATATAGCCCTGCTGCAAGGCATGATCCGCATCGATTTCGCCACCCTCTCCCTGACCGAAAAAGACGAAGACGGAGCGCCGGTGGTGGAGCCCAATCACCGGGTGATCATGACCCCGCAAAGTTTCGTCAAGGCCTTAGGCACCATGGAGCGGGTAATGGGCAAGCTTGTCGAGACCGGCGTGGTGCGCGACCCGAAAGACGATGACGGCGGAGAGCGCCGGGACGGCCCGGCCCGCGACCCGGACGCCGAATTCAGCGCCGAGGAGCGGCGCAAACAAAGCCGCGACCGGTGCAAGCGCCCGACATGATCCGCCCGGCTTCCCTGGCGGCAGCGTTGCTGGCAGCCCTGTGGCTCGCCGCCCCGGCCCAGGCCGAGGAAATCGGCAGCGTCAGCACGGTCTTCAAGGTATTGGGCCCCAACGATAAAATCGTCGTCGAGGCCTTCGATGACCCCAAGGTGGAGGGCGTCACTTGCCACTTAAGCCGGGCCACCAAGGGCGGGTTGAAGGGTGCGGTGGGTCTGGCCGAGGACACATCGGATGCATCGATTTCGTGCCGCCAGGTAGGCCCCATCACCATCAAGGAAAAGCTCAAAGACGGCGAGCGGGTCTTCCGCGAATCCATCTCGGTGCTTTTCAAAACCCTGCAGGTGGTGCGGTTCCTGGACAAGAAGCGCAATGTGCTGGTCTATCTGGTCTATTCGGACAAGCTCATCCAGGGCTCCCCAAAAAACGCCATCTCAACCGTGCCTATTCTGAAGAACTGGGGTCGGTAGGGGGCTTTTAAACCCTGCAAACGTAATAGGCGTTGGTCACGTCATGCTCCAAGGCATGGACCTGCACATCCGAGAACCCCGCCTCACCCATCATTTCCAGGGCCAGTTCCGTGCCCCACATGGCGCCCAGCCCGGCGCCGTCCTGGGCCAGGGAGACGGTCATACAATGCAGGCAGGAGATCGTGTAAAGTAACGCCCCCATGGGATGGTCCGTGTTTTTTTCCACGTGGCTGGAGCCATTGATATCCTGCGCCAGATAGACGCCGCCCTCGTTAAGCGCCCCCCGGATGCCGGCCAAAAGCCCCGCCGGGTCGGGCTGGTCGTGGATGGCGTCGAATGTGGTGATCAGGTCGAAACCCATTTCACCCTCACCCAGCGTGAAGCTGGTCAGGTCGCGGGCTTCGAAGGTTGCGTTGGTATTGCCCTGGCGCAGCGCCTCGCCCCTGGCGTAATCGGTGGCATCAGCGGATAAATCAAGCCCGAAAAACTGGCTGGCCGGGAACCAGCCGGCCATCTGGTTGAGCGCCCTGCCCCGCCCACAGCCCGCATCCAGCACACGGATGCCTTCCTCCAGACGCTTTGTGAGCCCCGGCACTAGAGGCAGAATATGGTCGCGGAGCGCGGGCAGCACGGTCTCTGCGCTGTCTTCGGCCATCACTTCGTGGAACCTGGCGAAGCGGTCATAGGGCACGCCGCCGCCGCCCTTGAAACAGTCCAGGATATCGTCTTCGACCAGTCCCAGGAGCGGAATATATTGGGAATAGACGGCCAAGTTGCCCTCCGCCCCGCCTCGCGTCAGGAAGGCACCATGTTCGGCGGGCAGGGCATAGGTTTTGACTTTTGGGTCATACGTCACGATGCCGCCGGCGACCATGGCGCCCAGCCATTCGCGCACATAGCGTTCGTTGAGCCCGGCCCCTTCGGCGATGGCCGCCGATGTGCCGGGCGGAGCGCCGCCACCCATCAGATCAAAGAGACCCAGCCGGTGGCCGATGGAAATCACCAGACACAATGCGCCGTCATTAAGCATGCCCGCCAGCCGTTCCTCGAAGGCATGGGCTTTCTTGCGGTCCAGAGAGGTATCAGTGGACATTTGCATTTGACCTTGTGCCGGGAGGGGGGTTGGTAGGCGCAGTAGGACTCGAACCTACGACCGTCCGCTTAAAAGGCGGATGCTCTACCACCTGAGCTATGCGCCCCCATATTGGGATATCCGGCCACGGCGTGACCGGGCGGCAAGATAGTCACCCCCCGCCCCCTGGTCAACACACCCTTTGAGGTTACCCCCCGCCCCCGTCCTGACCCAGGCGCTCCGTCAGGCGCATTTTGACGCCGGATGAGACGAAAGGCGTGATATCGCCACCCAGCTTGCAGATTTCCTTGACCAGACGCGAAGAGATGAATTGGTGGTTTCCCGAGGCCGTCAGAAATACGGTTTCGATATCCGGAGCAAGCTGAGAATTCATGCCCGTCATCTGGAATTCATATTCAAAATCCGAAACTGCCCTGAGCCCGCGCAAAATGAGACTGGCCCCGGCATTGCCTACAAATTCGGTGAGCAGACCTTCAAAAGGTGCCACTTCTATGATCGCGCCCTTGACAGCTTTAAGTTCCGCCGCCTCGGCTTCCAGCATGGCGACCCGTTCTTCAAGGGTGAAAAGCGGCGCCTTGCCCACATTGACGGCGACCGCCACGATCAGCCTGTCAACCACCCGCGTACAGCGCGAAATAATATCCAGGTGGCCGTTGGTCACGGGATCGAAGGTGCCCGGATAAACACCGGTGCGTAGGTTCGCCATGGTATCAGTATTCCCCCTTGGCAGGTCGGGCGTCAGCCGGTTTCACCTTCGCCGGTTTCGTTTTCGATTTCCAATTCTTCACCCTCATCCTTATCCGAGCCGTTGACATCGCGCAAGCGTGTAACGGAAACAACCTGTTCGTCTTCACCCACCCGGAACAAAGTCACGCCCCGGGTCTTGCGCCCCTTGGAGCCGATCCCTTCGACCGGCAGGCGAATGAGTTGGCCGCCGTCGGATACCATGACAAGCTGATCCGTGCTGATCACCGGGAAGGAGGCGACGACCGTCGCCATACCCTTGTCCCGCTTCAGATCCATGCTGTCCAGCCCTTTCCCGCCCCGCTTGGCGATGCGGTATTCGAAGGCCGAGGTGCGTTTGCCGAACCCGTCCTCGGTAACGGTGAGAATGAATTCTTCCTGTTCCACCATTTCCAGGCATTCGGGCTCGTCCAGGCGGGCGGCCAGGGCCTTGTCGCGGGCCAAGTCTTCATCACGGTCCGTGTAATCGCCCCCGTCCAGCCGGCGGGCCGCATTGACCGATTGCAGATAATCATCGCGAGCCGCCACCTCGACGGGCTCGTGGCGCAATCCGGACATGGCGATCACCTGATCGCCCTTGGCCAGGCCGATGCCTCTGACGCCGGTCGAAGTGCGGCCCGAAAAGATGCGCACATCGGATACGGGGAAGCGGATGCATTTCCCGTCCCGCGTCGCCAGCAAGACATTGTCTTCCTCGGCAAAGGTGCGCACGCGGACCAGCTTATCGCCCTCGTCAAGCTTCATGGCGATCTTGCCGTTGGCCATGACATTGGTGAAATCTGACAACCGGTTGCGCCTGACGCCACCGCTGGCCGTCGCGAACATGACGAAAAGATCGCCCCAGCTTTCCTCGTCTTCCGGCAAGGGCATGATGGTGGTGATTACTTCCGTCTCATCCAGAGGCAAAAGATTGACCATGGCCTTGCCCCTGGCCTGGGGCGCTCCCTGAGGCAGGCGGTAAACCTTGAGCTTGTAGACCATGCCCGTCGAGGAAAAGAAGAGCATGGGCGTGTGAGTATTGGCGACGAAGACCTGGGAGACGAAATCCTCATCGCGCGTGCTCATGCCCGAGCGCCCCTTGCCACCCCTGGCCTGTGCCCGGTAGGTGGATAGGGGGACCCGCTTGATGTAGCTGGTGTTGGACACCGTGACGACCATGTCTTCGCGCTGGATCAGATCCTCGATATCGGATTCAAACTCGCTCTCTTCGATCATCGAGCGGCGCGGGTCGGCGAATTGTTCGCGGGCACTGAGCAATTCTTCGCGCAAGATATCAAAGAGCTTTTCCTTGGAGCCCAGAATTTCCAGATATTCGGCGATATGATCGCAAATTTCTTTAAGATCCGTGGCAATCTTGTCCCGCTCCAGCCCGGTCAGCCGGTGCAGCCTGAGCTCTAGGATCGCCTTGGCCTGCGCTTCGGAGAGCTGATAGGCCCCGTCCACCACCTTATGATCCGGATCGTCGATCAACTCGATCAGGGGGGCGACGGCAGTAGCCGACCAGGCCCGCGCCATTAATTGCTGGCGCGCCTCGGCGGCGTCCTTGGCCTTGCGGATCAATTCGATTACGGGGTCGAGATTTTCCACAGCGACGGCCAGGCCAGCCATCAGATGGGCCCTCTCCCGCGCCTTGCCCAGTTCGAAAATGGTACGCCGGGTGATCACTTCCTCGCGGAATTCGATGAAGGCGACGAGGATTTGTTTGAGGTTGAGCAATTCGGGTCGGCCTTGATTGAGGGCCAGCATATTGACCCCGAAACTGGTTTGCAGCGGGGTGAAAGAATAGAGTTGAGCGAGCACCACCTCGGCCACCGCGTCGCGTTTTACCTCGACCACCACGCGCACGCCGTCGCGGTCGGATTCGTCGCGCAGGTCTGAAATGCCTTCGATTTTTTTGTCGCGCACCGTCTCGGCCATGATTTCGATCATGCGCGCCTTGTTCACCTGATAGGGAATTTCGGTGACGACGATGGCTTCCCGGTTCTTGCCGAAGGGCTCGATCGTGGCGCGGCCCCGAATGACCACCGAGCCGCGCCCCGTATGAAAGGCCGAGCGGATACCCTGGCGCCCCAAAATGATGCCGCCGGTCGGGAAATCGGGCCCCTCCACATGATTGTCGATGAGCTCGTCGATGCCAATACCGGGGTTGTCGATGATGGCGCAGCAGGCGTCGATCAATTCACCCAGATTGTGGGGCGGAATATTGGTCGCCATGCCGACGGCAATGCCCCCCGCCCCATTGACCAAAAGATTGGGGTAAGATGCCGGCAATACCTTGGGCTCAAAGACGCTTTCGTCATAGTTGGGCTGGAAATCAACCGTTTCCTTGTCGAAATCTTCCAGCAGGGCGTGGGCCGAACGGGCCAGGCGGGCTTCGGTGTAACGCATGGCCGCCGCCCGGTCGCCATCCATGGAGCCAAAATTCCCCTGCCCCTGAACCAAAGGCAGCCGCAGTGAAAAATCCTGGGCCATGCGGACCATGGCGTCGTAGATGGCCGAATCACCGTGGGGGTGATATTTGCCCATGACGTCGCCGACGATGCGGGCGGATTTGCGAAAGGGCCGGTTGTAATCGTAGCCGCCTTCCTTCATGGCATAGAGAATTCGCCGATGCACCGGCTTCAACCCATCGCGCACATCGGGCAGGGCGCGGCTGACGATGACGCTCATGGCATAGTCGAGATAAGAGGTCCTCATCTCGACTTCGATGCTCACGGGCGTGATGTCGGAGCCGGGTGTGCCGGGCCCCGGACCGTCGGGAGGCGGATCCTCGGGCGGTCCTGGCGTCGTATCTGGAGGTGTGATCAAAGGCTTAAAACCAGCTTTTCTGCAAGTTCCACCGATGGGCGGAAGGGGTTCTGAAACGCCCTGGAAATATAGCAGATGTCGGCCACTCAAACAACCAATCCAAGGCAAATTTTATGCCCGAAAACTCGTTTATATACTATTGAAATATAAGTATTTTTTTAGACGGAACCGAATCCGGCCGGGGCCGGGCAGAGGTTTCGGAAGACACCGGCTGCCGGCGCCTGAAAAGAGGCGAATCGGAATGAATTCCGGCCCCGGAGAAACTCCTTATTCCAGCCGGTCCAGCTTCTTTTCCAGGGACCTTAAGCTTATTTTTTTCTCGGCAAGGATAGGCAACGCGCCCACTATTGGCATTATTGGGAATATCGAAGGACCGCCTACATACCGGAAACCAACATGGCGGAAGAAAATCAAGATAAAGCGCCCCAACCCGGCGAACTGGTGGAGGCTTTCAACCCCTGCCGGGAAGTCAGCCAGACGGCCATAGAAGCCTTTACCAATCTCTTGCGCGAGACGGCCGAAAATGGGGTGGTGGAAATGGACACCGTGGAACGCATCGCCAATGCGGTACTTGAAGGGGCCGGTCCGCTGAGCATCCATTACCAGAACGCGTTCTCCAAATGCCAATTATTTCACGAGGAACTGGGCCAACGCCAGCGGCGCTCCGCCATGCTGAGCCGCGTCATCGTCGAGCCCTTTGCCCATTTGTTAGACGATGACGCATCGGGCATATCGCGTCAGATTCTCACCCAGTTCCGCGCCGCGCTCCGCATGATCCTGGGTGACCCGGTGATCGAGAAGTTGGGCGCCATATGCCGTGAGGCGGCAGAGGAGTGCGGCCTGCCGCTCGGCGGTGAGGAGAAATGGCAGATTTTTTATGCCGATCAACGAAGCATCGATGTACGTGATCGGGTGCTCATCGCCATCGCCGCCAGTTTCAAGCGCTTTGATACCCGCCTGGAATGGTTCCTTACCCTGATGAGCACGGATCACGAAACGGAAAGCCTGGGCTCGCACGCCTTCATCTCACGCGGGCGCGACAATGAACATCCGTTCAGCTTCCGGCACAACCAGTTCCATACCCTGCTCACGGCTCTCTACGCCCGTCAAGCTGAGTGATTTCGACGAGGCCAGGACCGAGGAATTCACCGCCAAATTCGATGTCGAGCCAATAGAGGCCTTCGGCCCCTTCCTCGGCGAAATCGCCAAACTCGGCAGCGCTTAGATCCCGGAACCGCAATGGCTTCTGTCCGCGACAGGCGGAACGTATTCGTTCTTGCCATCTGTCAGGCTCTGGGCAATTCGGGACGCTCCCTCTTGCTCGCCACCGGACACCTGATCGGTTATGGGCTGTCGGGAGACAAGGCCCTGGCCACTTTACCCTCGGCCTTGCTCATGGCTGGTGCGGCCTTGGCCGCCTATCCGGCGGCCGCCTTCATGCAGCGGGTCGGGCGGCGCGCCGGATTTTCCATTGGTGCTGCGATCGGCATGGCGGGCGCCTTGTTGCTGATGCATTCCCTGGTGTTGGGCGATTTCGCATGGTTCAATGCGGGCATGTTGCTTTTCGGCACTTTCGGTGGTTTCACACAGCAATACCGGCTCGCAGCCGCCGATGTGGCACCCGATGATTTCAAGTCAAAGGCCATTTCCCAGGTCATGGCGGGGGGCGTGATGGCCGCCTTCATCGGGCCTGAGCTGGCCAAGGCGGGGCGCACTTTGTTGGGCGAGACCGAATTTCTGGGCAGCTATGCCGTTTTGCTGGGCGTGACTTTTCTGGGCGGTGTGCTGGTTCTTTTCGTCGACATCCCCAAACTGGACAAGGCCCAATCCAGGGCAGGGGCCAGACCCTTGGGCGTGATCATGCGCCAGCCCGCCTTCATCACAGCCGTGCTCGCCTCGACCATCGGTTTCGTGGTCATGGTATTGTTAATGTCGTCCGTCATCCTGGTCATGAAAATCGGCAACGGCTTTTCGTTTGACGATACGGCCTTTGTCGTCGAGTGGCATTTTTTCGCCATGTTCGCACCGGGCTTCGTGACCGGCCATCTGATCAACCGGTTCGGCATTCTGCGCATCATCATCACCGGCAATCTTTTGCTTATTGCCAGCGTCGGCGTGGCCCTGTCGGGCCATGACATGATTCAGCTCTGGCTTTCCATGGTCATCGTCGGCGTCGGCTGGAATCTCGCCTTCACTGGTGGCTCCGCCCTGCTCACCCAGATCCACAGCCCGGCCGAGAGGGGCAAGACGCAAGGCTTCAACGAAGCCCTGGTCGCCACATCGGCCACCCTGTCGGTATTTTCTTCGGGCGCCCTTTATCACTTCGTCGGCTGGCAGTGGCTAAATCTGGCCGCCCTGCCCCTAATCGCCATGTCCCTTTTCGCCACATTGTGGCTGGCCAGCAAGGAGCCCCGCCCGGCATGAGCGATTTCCGCGCAAGGCGCAACGTCTTCGTCCTGACGATTTGCCAGATCCTGTTCAACACCGGGCGCACCCTGGTCTTCATCACCAGCCCGGTGATCGGTCATGCCCTGGTGGAGAACAAGGCCTGGGCGACGGCACCGATCACCGTCATGCTGGTGGGCACGGCCTTGGGCGCCATGCCCGCTGCCCAGCTCATGCGGCGCATCGGGCGGCGCGCCGGTTTTGCCATCGGATCTCTTTTGGGCACGGTGGCCGGCGGCGCCGGTTATCTGTCGCTGAGCGAACAGAGTTTCTTCATCTTCCTGGTGGCCACCTTTCTTTTTGGGCTGTTTTCCGCCTTCGCCCATCAATACCGCTTTGCCGCCGCCGATGTGGCGCCGCATGATTTCAAATCCAAGGCCATTTCCCTGGTTCTGGCCGGCGGCGTGGTGGCCGCCTTCACCGGGCCGGAACTGGCCAAGCTGGGGCGCGAATGGATGGGCGGAATTGAGTTCATGGGCACCTATGTGCTGCTCATGATCGTCAGCCTGGCCAGCGCCATTATCGTGCTTTTCGTCGATATCCCCAAGCTGGACGAAGAAGAGGCGGCTGGCCCGCAACGTTCATTGGGGACCATCATGCGGGCCCCTATTTTTATTGTGGCGTCGGGCACGGCGACCCTTGGCTATCTGGTCATGAATCTGTTGATGACCTCGACACCTTTGGCCATGCAGATGGGCTCAGGGCTGCTTTTTAACGATGTGGCCCTGGTCCTGGAATGGCATATCTTCGCCATGTTCGCGCCGGGCTTTTTCACCGGCTCCCTGATCCGCCGTTTCGGACATTTGCCGATCATTGCCATGGGCAATCTGGCACTCATGGCCGGCGTCGCGGCGGGTTTGGCCGGGCAGGAAGTAACCCATTTCTGGGTGGCGCTTTTTATGATCGGGTTCGGCTGGAATTTTGCTTTCACCGGCGGCTCGGCCCTGCTGGTCGAGGCCCATACGCCGGCCGAGCGGGCCAAAGTGCAGGGCGCCAATGATTTCATCATCGCCACCTTCATGAGCATTTCGTCCCTGGTCTCGGGCATGCTCTATCATGTGGCCGGCTGGACCTGGGTCAATCTGGCCACCCTGCCCCTGATGGCGGCGTCATTGACCGCCGTTTTGTGGCTTGCTTTTCTGAACCGCCGGAGCGCCCAATCAGCTGCCTGATTTGCGGGCGACGAAACCGAGACCGCCCAGGCGGCCCTCGGCAATGTTGCGCCCTGTATTGGCCGAACGTTCCGCCACATCGTCACCCAGAACGGGAAAGCTGGGCAGGGGCGAGGCAGGTGGTTTATTACCTCCGCCTCCGCCGCCTGAACCTCCTTCGCGCCACTTTTCGATCTCGAACCCGGCCTGATCGAGCTGGGCGCGGCGCGCGGCGGGGGTGTTCAGGAAACTGATGGAAGATTGGCGCGCCCACATGACCGGATAATATGGATCGCCAACCGGACCAAGCACCACCTCGGAGGACGCATGGCGGCCGCCGGCCTTCAGAACGCGGTGTATTTCACCCATGAATCCCGCCTTGTCCGCGATGTTCATGATCACATTCTGGCACCAGACCAGATCGAAGCTTTCATCGGCGAAAGGTAGCTGGCCACCGTCGCCAATCTGGAAATCCACCAGATGGGACAGGCCCGCCCGTTCATTGAGCGCCCGCGCGGCCTCGATGAATTCCGCCGTCAGGTCCAGCCCGGTAACCCGGCAGCCGAATGTTTTGGCCAGATAACGGGCCGGGCCGCCGACCCCGCAGCCCACATCCAGGACTTTCATTGCCGAATTGAATTCGATCAGCCCGGCCTGGGAAACGGTTGATCCGAGCCCGCCGCCATGCAGTTGATGGTCCATGGGCGCCAGGATCTCGGGCGTTAGTTCTTCGCCCTCCAGCCCCGCCTCATCGATGGCAGCTAACATGCGCCCGGCCAGCCCGTCGATGGCATAATGGGCCTCTATTGCCTCTTCGCGTTCCGCCATGAATTTTTCCTAGAAGGGGATTTCGTCGTCCAGATCGTCGCCCGGGCCGCTGGCACCGCCGCCGCCGGAAGGTGCGCCGTAATCGGGCTCGGACGCCAGTCCGCCACCGCCGCCGCCCCGGCTGTCGAGCATGGTCATGACGCCGTTATAGCCATCCAAAATGACCTCGGTGGTGTAGCGGTCCTGGCCGGACTGGTCTTGCCATTTATTGGTCCTGAGCTGGCCTTCCACATAGATCTTGGAGCCTTTTTTGACATATTTTTCGATAATGTCGGAGAGGCCCGGCGAAAAGCAAACAACCCGGTGCCATTCGGTCCGTTCACGCTTTTCTCCGGACTGACGGTCCTTCCACGATTCGGAAGTCGCCAGGCGCATATTGGCGATTTTCTTACCGTCCTGGGTAAAACGCACCTCCGGGTCGGCGCCCAGATTACCGATGAGAATGACTTTATTGACGCTGCCTGCCATGGGACTCCCCCTGCCGGTTCAATTTCACCGATCCTACAATGATCGGGCCCGCCTGGGAACGAAATTCGGCGATCAAGGGCAGATGGTCGCTGCCTATGTCCGGCCCGGCGGCGAGATGGGCCAGTTTCAATCCCGGACCGGACAGCACATGATCGATGGGCACGCGCAGCGGCGCCCGAAAAAAGGAAGGCCAACTGGCCAGCAGGCCACGGCCCAGGCGCCCGTCCTGGAGACCGCTCATGTCTATGAAACGCCTGAAGCCAGGGGCGAAGGGCGTGATGTTGAGATCGGCCGCCAACAGGCTGGGAACACCGGGCTCGGCCCTCGCCCAGCGGGCCAGTTCCTCCAGATGGAGGTTGCGCTCGGTAAAGGCTTGGATGGAAGCAGGTGGAAGCGGATAGGCCACGGCCAGGCGCAGGACACGCTTGTCCTATTGGATGCGGGCGAACAGGGTGGGCAATCCGAACCCGGCCAGTTCGCGCCTTTCGCGCCGGATGATGGGCAGGCGGGAATAAATACCAATGCCGAAGCGGTCGCTCCGGGGGATCAGGAATCTGTAAGGAAAAAGCTCATCCAGCGCCGCCAGGGATTCGAGCCAGGTGTGGCTCAATTCCTCGACCACCAGCAGGTCGGGCTGGCGCCGCCTAACCCAGGCGACGAAGGTTTTATGGTCCGGATTGCTGTTTTCCAGATTGGCCTGGATCACGGTCAGCCGGGGTCCGTTCTCCCCGGCCGGAGCCGTAGGCAGATAGGGCAAGAGCCAAGACCCGTTGATCGCCATGGCCAGCAAAGGAACAAGCGCGCTTCGCCAACAGCGAAGGGCAAGGGAAAGAACCAGAAGCAAACAGGCTGCCAACAGATATTGGAAGACGAAATGTGAGAAAAGATCGACCAAAAGGCTATGGGCGGGAAACACCGGCAAGGTGCCGAGGGCGGCCAACAGAATGCCGGCTATAACGATCAAGGAGCCCATGGGTACCTTATCCGCCCTTCGTCTCTTCGGGCCGGAGAGATATGCAGCCCAGGGAGAAGAACGCCAGGGCCAGCGAAATTCCCGCCGCCGTGAAATAAAAGGAGCTGAAGCTGGCATGGGCCAGATAAAGCCCGGCGGCCACCGGCGCCAAGGTCTGGGACAGACGCAGGGTGAAGCTGTTGGCGGCGGCAAAAGTGGCGCGCAGATCATCGGGCGCGTTGTTCAGCACCAGGACCTGCACCGAGGTGCGCAACAGGCCAAACGACCCGCCATAGAACATGGCGGAGATAAATATGATCCAATCGCTTTCCACCATGGGATCAGGGCCATGCTGATGGCCAGGGCGATATAGGCGTTGAAGATCAGCGAACGATAGGAAAAGCGCCTTGTCAGGCGGCCAAATTGCGACGCCACGATCGTTCCGCTCACGGCCCGGGCCGACATCAGAAATCCAATGAGGAATTCGGCAGTGGCGAAATTATCCTTCATGAAAATGGGCAAATAAGTGACGAAAGCGCCAAAGCCGATAAAAATAAATCCGCCGGTCAGGAAGACCAGCTCCAGCATGCGCCGCTCCAGAAGATGACGCCTGGCATAGCCCAGAAAATCCAGCCCGCTGCGGGAAGGCGCTCCCGGCGCATCATGCAGATGGAGGATCAGGTAAAGCCCCACGGGTAATCCCACCAGGGGCAAGAGAAAGGGATAAAACCAGGCAAAAGCCGCCAGGGCCCCGCCGACCAAGGGCAAAAGCCCGCTGCCCACATTCTGGGTGGCGCCCAGATAGCCCATGATCCGGGCCCGGTCGGTGCGTTCATAAAGGTCCCCCACCAGGGCCACATTGAGCGAGGACAAAGCACTGGCGCCGATGCCCTGGATGAAGCGGAGCAGGTAGAGCATCTCAGGACTTGGTGCCAGCGCGCAGGCCCCTCCGGCGACGGAAAACAAAAGAAGAGAAGGAACCAGCACCAGCTTCTTGCCGTAACGGTCGGCCCAGACCCCAAACAAAGGCACGCAGACCATGGCCGGAACGGCATAGCTGGACATCACCAGCCCCACATCCTGGGTCGAAAGGTTGAAGGCCGTGCGCACACTGGGCAGGGCCGGCGAGATGATGGGAAAACCGAGCAGGGCCATGAAAGTGGTGGAAAGAACGATGATCAGGCGGTGGTTGGCGGGAAAGAGTGGCATGAACGAGTGAATAACCTTATCGCCCCGGCCGGGAAAGAACAAAGGATGCCCCTTAAGTGCGCCACCGTGATAGGGTGAGCAAAGCAGAGATTGACTAAAGAATTTCTAAAAGGGGGATAAACATGGACGACGTCAAACTTTCCGGCCAATTTCAAGTCCACAATCCGTGGGGCGAGGCCGATCCCGTCGAACTTCGTGGGTTGGCGCCGCGCCTGGACAGCTTATCTGGCAAAACCATCGGGCTGTTCGCGGCCCATGCCAAGATCGCATCCCGCCCGGTGATGGAAGTGGTCGAAAAACGCCTGGCGGAACGGGACCCGACCATCAAGTTCTCCTGGTTCCTGTTCGACCAAAACCTGAGTGTGGCCGACACCGACGATGCCGCCCGGCTGGCCGAATGGGCAAAAGGTATAGACGGCGCCGTTGCGGCGGTGGGCGATTGAGGGTCCTGCACTAAGTATCTCGTGCTAGATACTATTGCCATCGAAGACTTAAACGTTCCCGCCGTCGGCCTCAGCCATGTGGATTTCATGCGCGATGCCGATGCCGCCGCCTCTCATGTGGGCATGCCCGATGTGCGCATCGTTGCCGAAACCGTCCCCGTCGAATGCACCGTGCCCGAAGATATCGAAGCCGGCGTCAACCCCGTCATCGACGAGATCATCGACGGTCTGATCCGCCCCCTGACCGATGAGGAAAAGAACCCAACCCCGCCCCCGGTGGAAGAAAAATCCCGCTTTGCGTTCGAGGGAAGTCTGCGCGAAGTGAACCGTTTCTTCACCAAGCGCCAATGGACCGACGGCCTGCCCATCATCCCGCCGACCGAGGAAGAAGTGGCGGAAATGATGACCGGTACCGATCTGGCATCGGATCATGTGGTGGGGCTCATACCGCCCCGCTATGCCATGGCGACGGTGGAAAAGATCGCCATCAATGCGGTGATGGCCGGCGCCCTGCCCACCTATATGCCGGTGCTCATCGCCGCCGTTCAGGCCTTGTGCGATCCGGTTTCCTACTTCGCCACCTGGTCGGTGAGCACCGGGTCTTTCTCTCCCTGCTGGATCATCAACGGCCCGATCCGCGATCAGCTCAACGTGAACAATGGAACGGGCATCCTGAGCCCGGGCAGTCAGGCCAATTCCTCCATCGGGCGGGCCATGCTTCTGGTCATCCGCAATATCGGCGGGGCCCGCAAGGGGATCGAGGATATGGGGGTGATCGGAAACCCTGGAAAATATTCCATGGTCATGGCCGAGAACGAAGTGGACAGCCCGTGGGACCCGCTCCATGTGGATGAAGGCTTCGCCCCGGAAGACAATGTGGTGACCTTTTTCCAGCCCCATTGTTCCACCCTTTTATGGCCCTACGGGTCGGACGATAAGGGGATCATGAATGCGGTGGTCTCCAACATCGTGCCGGCAAGACGCGGATTGTTCTGTCTGGTGATCACCCCATCCAACGCCCGGGTGCTGGCGGATAATGGCTGGGGCAAGGAACAGGTGAAGGCCTATATTTCCGAATATGCCAGGGTACCCGCCTATCAGCATCCCATTTCCTGGGACGCCATGGTCGGCATGCAGCCCAAGCATTGGAAGCCGCTGAACCCCATGGATTCGCAACGCATCCTGCGCACGCCCGATATGATCCGCATCGTCGTGGCCGGCGGGGCTGGCCATTTCATGGCGCTTTTGGTGGGCGCCATGGTGGATAATCTCGAAGGCTCCAGTGCCGATAACATGGAATGGGTATCGCGCAAGGTGGAACTGCCGGCGGGCTGGGACAAGCTGGTCAAGAAATACCGGGGCGGCTGAGGATTATTGAGCACCGGCTTCAATGGTCAGGCGTAACTTTTTCCGGTCCGCACAATTGGCGCATTCCAATGTAAGGCTCTCACCGCCTGCCCCGGCGGCGGGCGGGGGGATGTCCCGTTCGATGTTGAAAAGTTGAGGTAGGTGTCGCTCTCCCGGAGCCTGTAGGCTCCAGGTGATTCAAACCCAAGAAGGAGAACGACACCATGCGAAATGATATCCGCAATTCGACCAGCAGAATTTGTCCGCCTCCCGCCCCTGAACGCCAGAGATTAAAGGGCTCGTGGGTGTTGTTCTGAATCGCTACCTGGACAGGTGTGCCGGGTTTGACGCGGATGTGGGCGGGTTTGAAGCCTTCCTTGCCGATCCCAACCGAAACCAGTTTCAGCCGCCCCAGCCATTGGGTATAGGCGGCCATGTCCCGGATCGATCCCTCATCCAGATCGCTGAGCAACACCCAACCATTGACCGAGGTTTCGATGAAGTCCTTGTAATCGGGCTCGGTCATGCCGCGAAGAGGGTTGACCAAGCCCCCGTTCCCTTCGCCCAGAACCCCATGGCACGATCCGCACCCCACACCGCCGACACTATCGAACAACACCCGCCCGCGCTCCAGGCTGGCGGCCTGGGCCGGGCTCATCTTGGAGACGAATATCTCCCCTTGGGTCAGGACATAGGGCGAGTCATAGGCCTGCTCGCCGGCCCGGGCCGGCAGGGAATGCAGGATCAGGGCGGTGAGAAACAGAAATAAAACCTGGCGAAGCTTCATTTACCCCCCCAGCCGGGGGCGGGTGAAGACGGCGAAGTATAGGAGGGTATAGAGCCCGAAGGCCACAGTCCAGGCTGTGGCGGAAAGCCAGAGGAGTCCTTCGCCACCGAATGGCGCCCCGACGCGGGCAACCGCCGCCAGTGTAATGCATAAATAGATCAACAACGTGCCCCGCCCCGCCGTCAGGGCGCGGCCTGTATGGCCCAGGGACGCGCGGGTGGAAACGGCAATGATCATGGTAGCGATGGCGCCGACGCTCAGGGCATGAAGGGCGGCGTTGCCGGGCACACTGGCCCATAATCCGGACAATCCCAGCAGCGCCAGGGCAATGACCAGCCAGCAATAGGCCAGATGCATGATCCACAACAAGGATTCGGACAAAATGCCCACGCTACGCCAGCGGGACAGGCGGACGCCATGGAGCAATGCCGCCAAGAGGGCGAGCCAGGCGCTGCCCGCCCAATCGGGCGCCAGGGTGAAGGCGGCCACGAACAGGGCCAGGACCAGTACCGCCAGATGGTCCAGCTTGCCCATGGGGGGCGGCAGTTTTTCCATCCCCCTGGCCCGCAGCCAGTTGCCCGTGAATGCCGGAATCACCCGCCCGCCGATCAGGGCGATGAGCAGGGCGATGGTCAAGAGCCCCAACCGCTGGCCCATACCGTTAATATCGGCCAGCTCCAGGCGCTCAAGATGGACCAAAATATTGCCCAACGCCAGGAGGGCGAAAATACCCACGACGGACAAATTGCGCTTATTCCCGCCGGCAATGATTTCACGGGCCGCCACCGCGACCAGGGCAACCAGATAGGCGATATCCACCACACCCACCAGCCAGGGCGCCAGGGAACCCGACAGGAAAAACACGATGCGCCCGGCCAGCCACAGGGCAACCAGAAAACCCAACTCTGCCCCGGCCACCGGCTCCCGCCCGGTCCAGTTGGGCACAGCCGTCAGGATAAAGCCCGACACCGCAGCCACGGCGAAACCGAACAGCATTTCATGCTGGTGCCAGGCAAGAGCGTCCAGATTGTCCGGCAAGGTCCGGAGGCCCGCCAGTGATCCGACCCAAAGGGGCACGGCGGTCAGGGCAAGAAGCCCGGCTAACAGGAAAAAAGGACGAAAGCCCTGTTGCAGGAAAACGGGTGGTTGGCTCATGGGTAATTCTCTCCAATCCATGATCATGCCCGCCCGCCATGCGTGGCGCAAGCCGCCCGGATCATGTTATAGGGGCCCCCATGGAAGGTAGGATCCGCCCCCGGGAAGAAGACGTGGTCAGGTTGCTGGGCACGGTCCGGGAGATGGCCGAGGAATTGCGCCCGGGCCTGGGTCTGGGCGGCGGGCTCAGCCTGGAGCAATCCCTGGAGCGTGATCTGGGCATGGACAGCCTGGCCCGCATGGAGCTTTTCCACCGCGTGGAGCAGGAATTCGGGGTCGCGCTGCCGGAAAGCGTCATGGCCCAGACCGAAACCCCCCATGACCTTTTGATCGCTATCGGGACCGCCGGGCAAAGGGCGGCGCCGGCGCGCCCGGTTGCCACCCCTGGACCGGCCGGCGGCGCTCGGGCGGCACCAGCATCGCTCAGCACTTTGACCGAAGTTCTGGCCTGGCATGCCGAACATCATGGGAGCCGCAGCCATATTCATTTGATCGACGGCGATGCACGAAGCTCCATCAGCTATGGGGAGCTTTGGCAGGGCGCTGAGCGGTGCGCCGCCGGGCTCTTGGCGCAGGATGTCCAACCCGGGCAGGCGGTAGCCATCATGCTGCCCACCGGGGCGGATTATTTCTTTTCCTTCATGGGCACCTTGCTGGCGGGCGCCAACCCCGTGCCCATCTACCCCCCCGCCCGGCCCAGCCAGATGGAAGAGCATCTGAAGCTCCATGCCGGGATTTTGGATAATTGCCAGGCCCAGCAGCTTATCGCCGAGCCCGCCGCCAGGGAATTCCGCGCCATCGTAACGCCGGCGGAACTGGCCGCTGCATCGCCAGGTGCCCCCCTTCCCCGGCCCCACGCTACCGATACGGCCTTGTTGCAATATACATCCGGCTCCACCGGGGATCCCAAGGGCGTCGTGCTCAGCCATCAGAATCTGTTGGCCAATATCCGGGCCATGGGCCAGACCCTGGGCGTGGGCCCAGAGGATGTGTTCGTGAGCTGGCTGCCCCTTTACCATGATATGGGGCTGATCGGAGCCTGGCTGGGCAGCCTGGTCCACGGCATGCCCCTGGCGCTGATGAGCCCCCTCAGCTTTCTGGCCCGGCCGGGCCGCTGGCTGGCTGCCATCGATGAGTTTGGCGGCACGATTTCGGGCGGGCCCAATTTCGCCTATGAAGCTTGCCTGAAGCGTATCGGGGATGATGAATTGAAAGGGCTGGATCTGAGCAGTTGGCGCATCGCCTTCAACGGCGCCGAACCGGTCAGCCCCCGCACCATGGAGGAATTCGCCAAACGATTCGCGCCGATTGGGTTTGAGCGCAACTCCCTGATGGCGGTCTATGGGCTGGCCGAAAATTCCCTGGGCGTCAGCTTCCCACCGCCGGGCCGGGGCCCCAGGACCATGCGCATCAACCTGCAACACTTCATGAAGACAGGCCAGGCCAGGCCCGCCCCCAAGGGCGCGCCAGACCCATTGGATGTGCCATCCTGCGGCCCTCCCATGCCGGGACACGAAGTCCGCATCCTGGATGGCGCCGCCGGCGAAGCAGCCGAAGGCCAGGAGGGCCGGGTGCAATTCAGGGGGCCGTCATCAAGTTCTGGCTATTTCCGCAACGCCCCGGCCAGCGAAGCATTATTCGTGGATGGATGGCTGGATTCGGGGGATCTTGGATTTCTGGTGGAGGGCGAACTGCATATCACGGGCCGCGCCAAGGATGTGATCGTCAAGGCCGGGCGCAACATCTTCCCCGCCGAGCTGGAAGACGCCGTCGGCGGTCTGGAAGGCGTGCAGAAAGGCGCCGTCGCCGTCTTCGCCAGCAATGACCCGGAAACCAATGCCGAGCGGCTGGTGGTGATGGCCGAAACCCGCCGCCGGGGCGAGGCGGAGTTGGAAGAGATTCGCCGCCGGGTGATGGGGTTGAGCGTTGATCTTTTGGGCACTCCGCCGGACGGCGTGGAATTGGTGCCCCCCCGCACCGTACCCAAAACCACCAGCGGTAAAATCCGCCGCCAGGCCGCCCGCGCAATTTTCGAGGGCGCCGGGCCAGGCCGTTCGCAAAGCAGGCCCCGCAACCTGCGCCGGTTTTGGTGCAACATTGCGCTCAAATCCCATGGCCTCTGGGCCTGGTGCCTGCTGGCCGTTTTAGCACCGCCGGTCTGGCTGGCCATGGCGGCATTCCCTTATCAGAGATGGGGCTGGGGCGTGGCGCGGGCCGCCTTCGGTCTGGTCCGGGCCCTGCTTGGGGCGCGCATCAAAATAGAAGGGCTGGAGCATCTGCCGGCCAGCGGCGCATTTTTGATTTGCGTCAACCATGGAAGCTATCTGGATGGGCCGGCGCTTATTCTAGCTCTGCCCCGCCCGGCGGGTTTCGTGGTCAAGTCCGAACTGAGGGGCTCCATCTTCACGCGGGTTTTTCTGGAGCGCCTGGGCGCCCTGTTCGTCGAACGCTTCGACGTGACGCAAGGCATCAGTGATGCCCGGGCCGCGACGGAGGCGGTGCGGGCCGGGCATAGTCTGGTCTATTTCCCGGAAGGAACCTTCACCCGCCAGCCCGGCTTGCTTCCCTTTCAGATGGGAGCCTTCACCACCGCCGTTGATGCCGAACTGCCCGTTATTCCCGTAACGCTCAGCGGCAGCCGGGCCATGCTGCGGGACAAAACCTGGCTACCCCGGCCGGGTATCATCCGGGTGCGCATCGGACAGCCAATCCAGGCCTCGGACGGGGATGGCGATCCATGGGCGCGGGCCGTGGCGCTCCGCGACGGGGTGCGGAACGAAATTCTGGCCCATTTGGGCGAGCCCGATCTGGCCGGTGATTTCCTGCCCCTGGCCGGCAAACGGAGAGAGCCCAAACAATGAATGAGGATGCTCCCCTCCTCCAGGTGCGTGATCTTTCCATCAGTTTCGACACAATGGACGGACCGGTGCATGCGGTAAGCAATCTGTCTTTCGATCTGGCGGCGGGACGCACGCTGGGAGTGGTGGGCGAATCTGGGTGCGGCAAGACCATGACCGCCTTGGCCGTACTGGGCCTGATCCCCGCCCCCGGTAAGGTGCAAGGCGGCTCCATCCTTCTCGGCGGCGAAGAGCTGTTGGGGATGGACGAGGCACGCTTAGTGGGGCTTCGCGGCAATCAAGTCTCCATGATATTCCAGGAACCCATGAGCGCCCTTAACCCGGTGATGACCATCGGTGCCCAGATCGCCGAGGCTTACCGTCTGCACAACGAAGCAACCCGCCGGCAGGCCCGGGATTATTCGCTCACCCAGTTGGAACGTGTGGACATGCCCGATGCGCCACGCCGGATGGACGCCTATCCACATCAGCTTTCGGGCGGTATGCGCCAGCGGGCCATGATCGCCATGGCCTTGGCCTGCCGGCCCAGCCTGCTCATCGCCGATGAAGCGACGACGGCGCTGGACACCACCGTGCAGGCCCAAATACTGGAGCTGCTGATCGAACTGCAAAGCGAGCTGGGCATGGCTATTCTTTTCATCAGCCATAATCTGGGCGTGGTCTCCGAGATCGCCGATGAGGTGATGGTCATGTATGCGGGCCGGGCCGTGGAGCGGGCACCGGCGGAGGATTTATTCAGCGCACCGAGCCATCCCTATACCCAGGGCCTGCTGGCTAGCCTGCCCGACCGGGCGGAGCGGGGCCAGCCCCTGGCGGCCATCCCCGGCGCCGTTCCCGATCCCCTGGCGCCGGTGGCGGGTTGCGCCTTTCATGCCCGCTGCGCCCAGGCCGCCGATGAATGTCTGGCCGGACCGCCGGCGCTTAGCGCTTTGAGTCCAGAGCGGATGGTGGCCTGCACCAGGGCGGAGGCCGGATCATGAGCGGGGGAATTTTGGTGGCGCGGGACCTGGAGAAGCGTTTCTTCCAACCGGGCTGGGGATGGCTGGGCGGCAAAAAACTGGACGTGCAGGCTTTGCGCGGCGTCAGCCTGAGTTTGGTGGAAGGCGAGACCCTGGCCCTGGTGGGCGAATCTGGTTGCGGCAAAACCACCCTGGCTAAGACGCTTGGTTTGTTGCTGCCGCCCGATGGGGGGAGCATCCAATTTGAAGGCGAGCCCCTGGAGAGCGGCGCGGGCCGCTCCGCCCTGGCACCTTTCCGCCGGCGCATCCAGATGATTTTCCAAGACCCTTACGGATCGCTCAATCCCCGCCTGACGGCGGGCGAGATCATCGCGGAACCGCTCATTATTCACCATCTGGGCAACGCCCGGGAGCGGCAGGAAAAAATTGAAGAGGCCGCTGGCTGGGTGGGCCTGGATAAATCCGATCTCGGGCGCTACCCCCACCAGTTCAGCGGCGGGCAGCGCCAGCGAATCGCTATCGCCCGGGCCATCATCCCCGAGCCCAGCTTGATCATCGCCGATGAGCCCTTATCCGCGCTGGACATGTCGGTGCAAAGCCAGGCGATCAATCTGCTGATGTATCTGGGCCGGGTCCGGAACCTGACCTATCTGTTCATCACCCATGATCTGGGGGTGGTCAGATATATGGCCGACCGGGTGGCGGTCATGTATTTGGGGCGTATCGTGGAGTTGGCGCCCGCCGGGGCCTTGTTCGAGAGCCCCCTTCATCCCTATAGCCGCGCCCTGATCCAGGCTCTGCCCCGGCCCGGCGGGGGCAAACGCCAGCCCGGTTCGGGCCTTGAAGGAGACGTTCCGAGCCCCATCAACCCGCCCCCCGGTTGTGCCTTTCATCCCCGTTGCGAACAGGCGGCGGAGCTTTGCCGTCAGCGCGCCCCCCGGCTCGAGGCCC
Organism: uncultured Rhodospirillaceae bacterium; assembly: GCA_964493945.1. Classification (GTDB taxonomy): domain Bacteria; phylum Pseudomonadota; class Alphaproteobacteria; order Rhodospirillales; family UBA2165; genus CAZBQG01. Next base: position 9,422 of record CAZBQG010000006.1, on the reverse strand, counting down.
ACTCCCCCACCCGCTGGACGGCCTGCCATTTCGCCGATCTGTCGTGAAATAATCAGTTGTTACACGGGGTTAGGGAAATTTTTCCCAAGTAGCGGAAATTGCTTGATAAATACCTTATATTTTATACACTTACCTCACTCGATTAATTTCACCAATTTTTCCATATCGCGCGAAGAGGATGACCAGATGGCTGATAAACCTAAAGTTCAATTTTCGGACAAGCGTGAAATGGACGCCGCGGCATTTTCGCAGGCCGCATATGTCCTCGATCAGGCCCGCCAGGATTTAAGCGACGAGGATTTACGCGAAAGGGCGCTGAAGTATAATCAACTTTTATGGTCGATTATTCAGGCCGACGTGTCTGAACGGGACAATGCGCTGCCCGATGAATTGAAGGCCAATTTGATGAGCCTGAGCATCTTCGTCGACCGCCAGACTTCGAAGGCCCTGGCCGAACCCACCGAAGAAATTATGGACAGCCTCATCAACATCAACCTGAACATTTCCGAAGGGTTGATGGAAGGCGTCGAATAAAGCCCGCCTTCGCCCTGGTCAACCTTGGCCCTTGGCGCCGTAACCACCCAATTCCGCGCTCCGGTATTTCGGAATGGTTTGAGCCGTGATCCATTACCTGGTCAGCCGTCTGTTTCAGGCTGCCCTGGTGGTGGCGGTCATGTCCTTCGTCATTTATTGGCTGATCGGCCTGATGCCGGGCGATCCGGTGGATTTGATGATCAGCGCCGATCCCAAGATCACGCCGGCCGATGCTCAGCGGCTGCGCGAACTCTACGGGCTGGATAAGCCCCTCACCGAACGTTATCTGAATTGGCTGAATGCAGCACTGCACGGCGATCTAGGATTTTCCCGGCTACAGGCCAAACCGGTGGGCGACGTGCTCGCTCCGGCCCTGGTCAATACGGTCTTTCTTTTGGGGCTCAGTTTTATCCTGTCCCTGCTGATCGCCCTGCCGGCGGGCATCAAGGCGGCGCTCAAGCCCTATTCAAAGACAGATTACAGCATCAATCTTTTGGCCTTTGCCGGCATTTCCGTGCCGTCATTCTGGCTGGCGCTTTTGTTGATCATTCTGTTCGCCGTCCTGCTGGGCGTGTTGCCCGCCGGCGGCACGGGGACGGTTGGCGCCAAAGGGATATGGGATCAGGCCAAATTTCTTATCCTTCCGGTGGCCACCCTGACCATCGCCAGCGTCGGCGGGCACACAAGATTCATGCGGGCCTCCATGATCGAAACCCTGCGCCTGGATTTTATCCGGACGGCGCGGGCCAAGGGCGCGGGGCCGGGCCGGGTCCTGTTGCGCCACGCCCTGCCCAACGCGCTTATTCCGGTGGTAACCATAGTGGCCCTGGATTTCGGCTATCTGTTTTCCGGCGCCCTGGTGGTGGAGACGGTCTTTTCTTATCCGGGAATGGGCAAATTGATTTTCGATTCGATCATGGGCAATGATTTCAATCTGGCGCTGTTCGCCCTGTTGCTTGCCACATTATTAACCCTCACCGCCAATTTCCTGGCCGATATGGCCTATGCCTGGCTCGATCCCAGGATTTCATACCGATGAGCCGGGCATTAAATGTGACAGCCGGAGGTCTGGCGCTACGGCGCCTTAAGCGCCACCGTCTGGCCATGGCCAGCGCGGGTCTTTTGATCCTGCTGGCCCTGGCCAGTTGGGCCGCCCCGCTGGCTGAATTTTTGCTGAATGCGGAGGCCGATACGGTCAATCTCTTCGCCCGCTTCCAGGCACCTTCCCTTGATGCGCCGCTGGGCAAGGATGAGCTGGGCCGGGACGTTCTGGTGCGTTTGCTTTATGGCGGGCGGGTGTCTCTTCTAGTCGGGCTGGTCACCGCCGTGGCGGCAGCCGTGATCGGCACCATAATCGGATTGCTGGCCGGCTATTTCGGGGGCCGCCTGGATGCCTTGCTGATGCGCCTGACCGATGGGGTCATCGCCCTGCCCCTGCTGCCCTTGCTGATCGTCCTGGCGGCGGTTGATCTCGGCAAGCTGGGCCTGCCCCAGGGGCTGGCCGAGGCGGAAAATGTAAGCCTTTACCGGATCATGGCAATCGTCACATTGGTCGCCTGGACAACGGTCGCCAGATTGGTGCGGGGTGCGGCCCTCAGCCTGCGCGAGCGGGATTTCGTGCAGGCCGCCCGGGCGCAAGGTGCCAGCAGCGGGCGCATCATGCTGGTTCATATCCTGCCCAATCTGATTTCGCCGATCATCGTCGCCACCACGCTTTCGGTGGGCAATGTGATCCTTTTGGAATCGGTGCTCAGTTTTCTGGGTCTGGGCATTCAGCCGCCCATTCCAAGCTGGGGCAATCTTCTGACCAACGCCCAGGAGCTGATTTTTTCGGCCCCGGCCCTGGCCTTTTATCCGGGCACCTTGATTTTTCTAACCGTCATCGCATTTAATTTTCTAGGCGACGGATTGCAGGACGCGCTGGATCCCAAAGCTAGCAATTAATGCGACATCAGGACGGGCAAGGTCATATAGGCCAGCAGATGGCGGGTCGCTCCACCCAACACCAATTCACGCAAACGGCGGTGCCCATAGGCCCCCATGACCAGAAGATCGGCGCCCAGATCGGAAGCCCGGGACAATAAAATATCGCCCACCCCCATATCGCCGGCCATTGCGGTCTGGGCTTCGGCATTGACGCCGTGGCGGGCCGGATGCTGGCAGATATCGGCGCAAGGGATTTCGCCGTGCCCGTCCGGTCCCGTCTCCGGATTGATGGCCAGAACATTCACCTTGTCCGCCCCTTTCAGCAGAGGCAGGGCATCGTTAACCGCGCGCGAGGCCTGGCGCCCCGCATCCCAGGCAACGAGAATGTTCTTCCCCAGATTGGGATAGCGCCCGGCATAAGGCACGATCATCACCGAGCGGCCAATGCGCAAGACCAGCCGGCCGGCGATATCCGGATTGGACATTGCCTTGGAATCCGGATCATGCTGACCGATAACCACCAGATCCACGTAGCGGCCATGGAGGGCCAAATCCTCGACCGCGTCACCCTGGATGGACCGCCATTCGGCACCGAGGCCGGCTTTGCCGGTCTGGTCCGAAAACAGTTTTTCCGCCTTTTCCTCGTTTTCACCAACCGCCTTCGCCTGGACCCCGATGACTTCATCCACCATGCTGGCAGAGGCAAATTCCGGAACCTGTGGCGCCGGGCGCAGATAAAGCCCGATCAGATGGGCATCATGGGTCTGGGCCAGATTGACCGCCACCTCAAGACGCGCCCCACAGGCATCGCCCTCATCCAGATGAACCAGAATATCCTTGATCGCCATTTATCTATCTCCCGGGTTTCGGTTGGCCGAGACGCCACAATCTGCTAGCAAGTCTTTATCAGAGGACGAAAATTCTGGAAAGAACGATGTCAAGCAAGATTGGCGGGGAAGACTTAATTCAGCCGGTTATACTTTCAGGCGGGTCGGGGACCAGGCTGTGGCCCCTGTCGCGCGCCGCCTATCCCAAACAGTTCCAGGCCCTGGCCGCCACCCAGAGCCTGCTGCAAGAAACGGCGCTGCGCATGGCTCGGAACGGGTTCGCCAGCCCCACCGTGATTTGCAATCAGGAACACCGCTTCTTAGTGGCGGAACAACTGCGCGAAGCGGAGGTCAGTCCCAGAACCATCATTTTGGAACCCGTGGGCCGCAACACGGCACCCGCCGCAGCCGTCGCCGCGGATTATTTGAGCTCCGATGGAAGCGATCCGCTCATTCTTTTGCTGGCCTCCGATCACGTGGTCGGACAGCCGGATGAATTGGCCAAGGCCGTCCAAAAGGCGGTAGGACCGGCCCGCAGCGGCGCCATGGTCGCCTTGGGTGTGGAGCCCAAAACGCCTGAGACCGGATATGGCTATATTCTCCGTGGTGAGCCCATTGACGGCAGCGAAGGCGCCTTTGAAATCGGCCGGTTCGTCGAAAAGCCAGACCTGGAAACCGCCAAATCCTATCTGGAGGCCGGGGGATATTACTGGAATGCATCCATTTTCCTTTTTTCCGCCAGACGTTATCTGGAGGAACTTGAACAACTGCGCCCGGAAATGGCGGCCCATTGCCGCACATCTGTAACCCGGGGTGAAGCGGACCTGGGATTCCTCCGTCTGCATGAGGAAAGCTTCGAGATGATCCATTCGGAATCCATCGATTACGCGGTGATGGAACCGACCGGGCGTTCAGCCGTGGTGCCCGTCGATATGGGCTGGAGCGATGTGGGTTCGTGGAACGCGCTTTGGGAAATCGGTGAAAAAGACAATGCCGGCAATGTGATGCTGGGCGATGTTCAGGGCGCGGGCCTGAGCAATTCATATCTGCGCAGCGAAGGCCCCATGCTCGCCGCCATCGGGCTCGACAATGTGGTGATCGTCGCCACCGGTGATGCGGTCCTGGCCGTGGCCCGGGATCAGACCGATGCCATCAAGGAACTGGTAGAGGGGATGGAACGGACCGGGTGGCCCGAACATTCGTCCCACCCGAAAACCTATCGTCCCTGGGGCTGGTACCAATCCCTGGAGACCGGCGAGGGCTTTCAGGTCAAGCAGATCAGCCTCAAACCGGAAGCCTCCATCAGCCTGCAACGCCATTCAAGGCGGGCCGAACATTGGGTCGTGGTCGCCGGCACCGCCACCGTCACCAGGGACGAGGAAATACTCGAACTTCAGGTGAACCAATCCACCTTTATTCCGCTCGGCATGATCCACCGCCTGCAAAATTTCGGGGAGGCCGAGCTGCGCATCATCGAGGTGCAGTCCGGCAATTATCTGGGCGAGGATGATATCGAACGGTTTGAAGATATTTATGGACGCGACCAGGAAGGGTCATGAAACCGTGAGCAGATTAAGCAATTCAAGTGTCGAGCGCGACATCGCCAACTATCTTCATCCCTACACCAACCTGAAGACCCATCAGGAAACGGGGCCGGTGGTGATCACCAGGGGCGAAGGGGTCAGGGTCTTCGACGAGGCCGGGAAATCTTACATCGAAGGCATGTCGGGGCTTTGGTGCACAGCCCTTGGTTTCAATCAAAAGCCACTGATAGATGCGGCAATGCGGGAGATGAACCGCCTGCCTTTTTATCATGGCTTCGGCGGTAAATCCCATGATGTGGGCATCGATCTGGCCGAAAAACTTTTGGAACTGGCGCCGGTTCCCATGTCCAAGGTGTTTTTCGGCAATTCGGGATCGGAAGCCAACGACACGGCGATCAAGATCATCTGGTATATGAACAACGCTTTGGAGCGGCCCGAAAAGAAAAAAATCATCTCCCGCGACAAGGCCTATCACGGGGTCACGGTGGCAACGGCCAGCCTGACGGGACTAACCTATGTGCACCAGGATTTCGATCTGCCCATCGACAACATCCTGCACACCGGCTGCCCTCATTATTACCGTTACGCCGAGCCCGGCGAGAGCGAAGAGGAATATGGCGCGCGCTGTGCCAAAAATCTTGAAAAACTGATCCTGGCCGAGGGGGCCGATACCATCGCCGCCTTTTTCGCCGAGCCGGTGATGGGTGCGGGCGGCGTCCTGGTGCCGCCCAAGGGCTATTTCGCCAAGGTCCAGGAAATCCTCACCCGCCATGACATCTTGTTCGTCGCCGATGAGGTGATCTGCGGGTTCGGGCGCACAGGCAAAATGTTCGGCTGTGAGACGTTTGATTTGCGCCCGGACATGATCACCGTCGCCAAGGCTCTGTCGTCTGGCTATCTGCCCATCTCGGCGCTCTTTATTTCCGAGGAAATTTTTCAATGCCTGGTGAGCGAAAGCGAAAAGATCGGCATCTTCGGCCATGGCCACACGTATGGCGGCCATCCGGTATCCTGCGCCGTCGCCCTGGAGACCTTGAAAATATATGAGGAAATCCACATCTTGGATCATGTACGCAAACTGGCGCCCCGCCTGCAAGACGGGTTGGCGGCGCTGGGCGGACATGAATTGGCCGGCGAGGCGCGCGGCGTCGGTCTGGTCGGTGCACTGGAGCTGGTGGAAGACAAGGAAACCAAACGCTCCTTCGCCCCGGAATTGGCTGTGGCGGCAAGGGTCGCCAAGGCGGCCGAGGAGCGAGGTGTTATTTTAAGATCCCTGGGCGATGCCATCGCCATCGCCCCTCCCCTGATCATAAAGGAAGGTGAAATTGATGAAATCCTGGCGGTTTTGGGGGCCGCATTGGACCAGGTCGCGGGCGAATTACCGGGCTGAAGGGTTCGGAGGAAAAACAACCGCCCTTGACCCTGATCAAGGAATTTCATATGGCGAAAAAGGCATAATCCACGTCAATGTTAGGCAAGCTATTGTAAAAACAAGGTTTATTGGTTAAATTAAGAGCGTGCCCAGGGGAGAGGGATCGTCATGGACTACGAAAAATTCTTTGCCGATAACATCGCGGCGCTCAAATCCGAAGGGCGCTACCGGGTTTTTGCCGATTTGGAGCGCAAGTCGGGCGCCTTTCCGGCGGCGCGCAATTACCAGGAAAATGGAACCGCCGATATCACCGTCTGGTGTTCCAACGATTATCTCGGCATGGGCCAGCACCCGGTGGTCATCAAGGCCATGCATGAGGCGCTGGATATCAATGGCGCGGGCGCCGGCGGCACGCGCAATATTTCGGGCACCAACCATAATCATATTTTGTTGGAGCGCGAACTGGCCGATCTGCATGGCAAGGAAGCCGCCCTTGTCTTTACGTCCGGCTATGTGGCCAATCTGACCACGCTCAGCACCCTCGGTGCCATGCTGCCCGATTGCGTCATCGTATCGGATTCCCTCAACCACAATTCCATGATCGCCGGCATCCGCCATTCACGGACGGAGAAAAAGATTTTCGCCCATAATGACGTGGAAGATCTGGCCCGCAAGCTGGGTGAGATCGAACCGGGACGGGCCAAACTTGTGGCCTTCGAATCCGTCTATTCCATGGATGGCGACATCGCGCCCATCAAGGAAATTCTGGATATTTCCGAAGCCCATGGCGCGCTCACCTTTATCGACGAAGTGCATGCGGTGGGCATGTATGGCAAGACCGGCGGCGGTGTTGCCGAACGGGAAGACCTGATGCCCCGCATCGATATCATCCAGGGCACTTTGGCCAAGGCATTTGGCGTGGTCGGTGGCTATATCGCGGGTTCCGCCGACATGTGTGATTTCGTGCGCTCTTACGGTGACGGCTTTATTTTTTCGACGGCCATCCCGCCGGCAGTCGCGGCAGGCGCCCTGGCCAGCGTGCGCCATGTGCGAGAACATGACGAAATCCGCCAGCGCCATCAGGAACGGGCAGCCCGCCTGAAAGCCTGTTTCCGCGAAGTTGGCCTGCCGGTCCTGCCTTCCGTCAGCCATATCGTACCGGTTGCCGTGGGTGATCCAGTGCTTTGCAAACAGGCCAGCGACGAGCTGCTGTACAGATACGGCATGTATGTCCAGCCCATCAATTATCCAACGGTGCCCCGGGGTACGGAACGGCTGCGCTTTACGCCGACGCCCCTGCACAACGACGAATTGATGGACGAATTGGTGGAGGCCATGCGCGAAATCTGGAGCCGCCTGGGCCTCAAAGAAGCCGCCTGACACGACATTCCATTCTTTTATGCTAAGATAGGCCGGAAAAGGCCTGATCCTGCATGTATGCCGATAACACATTAACGCCGCGCGAAGCGATCCGCCTTTGTGCCCTGGGCACCCTCACCGGCGGCGCCATGCGCTATGACGAGCTGGTCACGGCGATCCGTCATTTCGTCAGCCGCATTTCAGGCCCGTCGCTGGACCTGATGGGCGAATCCATCGAATTGCTGGGCTATGAAGGGTTGGTCAGCCTGGTTGAAACCGGCCCCGACCATGACGATGCGGAGGTAAGCATCACGGATGACGGACGCGACATGCTCAAGACACTTTTATTGGCCAATTTGCGGGCCGGTGCCTCCAGCCTGAACGAGCTGATCATGGCCCTAAAATTCCGCTTTCTCCATGTGCTGGAACCCGGCGATCAGAAGGCCCAGTTGGAGCTGTTCATGGACGCGGCCGAAAGCGATCTGGCCCGCATCGAGGATTTGCGCCGCCATCACGCCGATGACCAGGGCTTTCTTCCCGGCTGGCTGGATCATGACATGGATTTGCTGGAAGCGCGCCTGGCCTGGCTCGAGAAACTCCATGCCAGTTCATTTGGCGATTAAGAGTTTTCAGGGCAGAAGAATGTTTTTGCCGACGGTTTTGCGCCCTTCAAGATCCCGGTGCATCTCCATTGCCTGGGCCAGTGGCCTGGGCGGCGCAATATTGAGATTGAGCTTACCCGCCGTGATCAGCGCCAGCATATCGTTGCAGCGCCGGGTGACGGCCTCGCCGTCGGGGATGAAGCTGGGCATGCCCACCCTGGTTACGTAAATCGCCTCCTTGCCCAACAAACGTGTATCCACCGGCTCCGCCACGCCTGACGTATCGCCAAAGAGCGCCAGCGTCCCTTGAAAAGCGACGCAAGCGATGGAATCCTGGGTGGTCTCCTTGCCGATAGCGTCATAAACCACATCCACGCCCCGCCCATCGGTCAGCTCCAAAATCCGGTCCTTGAAATTGACTTCCCTATATTGGATCACATGATCCGCACCGTAACCCATGACCAGTTCCGCTTTTTCCGGACTGCCGACGGTGGTGAAGACGGTGGCGCCCTTGGCCTTGGCGGTCTGGACCGCAATATGCCCGACGCCCCCGGCGCCGGCATGGATCAGGCAATCATGGCCGGGCCCGAGGGCAAAGACGTCATGCATCAGATAATGAACCGTGATGCCCATGATTTGGAGGGTGGCGGCCACCTCCGGCGTTACGCGCTCCGGCGCTTTATAGATTTTCTCCGCATTGACCACGGTAAATTCGACGTAAGTTCCGGTGCGGGCACCAGTGAAGGAGACCAGATCACCCACGGCCAGGCCTTCCACGCCCTGGCCCAGTTCCAGGGTGGTGCCGGCACCTTCCTGGCCGCAGACATAGGGGGGCTTGCCGCCCGCAGGCCCTGGCGGGTGACGATGTCTGAATAATTGATGCCGATGGCGTCCAGGCGCACCAACACTTCGCCGGGTGCGGGTTCGGGAACCGGTAGCTCGACCTCAGCCAGAACCTCCGGCCCGCCGAATGCCGTGACATGGACCGCCTTCATCTTAAGCCCCCTTCTCTTTTTTGAAGCAAATACGTCGTCGCAGATTTTCAATCTGCTCGGGATTTGCTCTAAGATTTTCCGCCGAAGAAATTTTCCTCATACCACTGGATATCTTTTTTGCTCAGTGGATAGCCGCCGCCCGACGTTGCCTTCATGACTTCTTCCGGTGGCACCTGACTGACTTCGTTTTGCAGCCGGATGGCCATGCCCATGCCCATGCCCATGCCCATGCCCATGCCCATGCCCATGCCCATGCCCATGCC
>CAZBQG010000005.1:1126-38137 GCA_964493945.1 uncultured Rhodospirillaceae bacterium | reverse complement strand
CGGACTGTAGCTTAAATCGCCGCCAAACCTGTCTAACAATTGGGGAGTAGCTCACAGTTAGAATCTTCCAAGGCTCCGGATATTTAAAGTGGGAAGGCGAGCAGGACGAATTGCAAGTAAGAGCAGGGGTCACATCTTGAATTGTGAATTTTAAGAAATATAACTAATATCAACAGGTTAAGAGTAAACTCATTTTCTCGATTCTCCTCCACAAGACACCGAGTCAAGCTTTCCCGCAGGAGCGGAGCGACGAGGACAAAGCTTGAGGCGGTGGCGGGTACCACATAATCAACTCAGGCCGGGCACTCGGCCATGCCAAGCAAGCCCTTCTTTCTTTTCCCCCTCGCCCCGCTGGGCGGTTAAAGAAAAAGGATTTGCCCGACCGTTAACCTATTACCCTGGCGCTAGAGTCTTTTTGGATTCCCTCAGTCGCCGGGCGGGGGCATCCACCCCCTTGGCTACACTCCCGTTGGTCGCGCTCGCGCTTGCGCTCGGCCAAAGCCCCGAAAGAGGGGGGTTTTGGTTTCTGCACCGGGGTAGCTTGCGGTAGATGCCCACACCATGCGGAAAGCGCCGCCGCTTGGGTTTGGCGTATGCGCCGGAGCTGCCCGCCGGTTATCCGGCCAGAAACGGATAATCCGTATAGCCCTCGGCGCCGCCCACATGAAAAGAAGAGCGGTCGGGCTCGTTCATTTCGGCGTTTTGGCGGAAACGTTCCACCAGATCGGGATTAGCGATGAAGAGCGAGCCGAAGGCCACCATATCGGTCTGGCCGGTCTCGATAAGCTTGGTTGCCGTTTCCCGCTGATAGCCACCATTGACGATCAGGGGACCGGAGAAATTTTCCCGGATCAGACCCATCAAGGGCGCATCGCCTTCTGCCGGCGACTGGGGTATGCCGTCGGCCTGGCCTTCCACCAGATGGATATAGGCCAGGCTCATGCCGTCCAGTTCCTTGGCCAAAAACTCATATAGCGCTGAGGAATCGCTGGTCCCGATGCCGTCACCCCGGCTATGAGGAGAGAGGCGTATCCCCACCCGGTCCGCGCCCCACACATCCGCGACCGCTTCCACCACCTCCAGCAAAAAACGCGCCCGGTTTTCCACGCTGCCCCCATAGCCGTCAGTACGCCGGTTGGTCACATCCTTGAGAAACTGATCGACCAGAAAGGCATTGGCGCCGTGGATTTCCACCCCGTCCATGCCGGCCGCCTTAAAGTGGGCGGCGCCCCGCCTAAATTCCTCGATGACACCGGGGATTTCAGAATCTTCCAGGGCGCGGGGCGTGGCGAAATCCACCGGGCCGTTGAGCCCGTTCACCTGGCCCTTGGCGGCTACTTCCGAGGGCGCCACGGGCTTGGCGCCGCCGGGCATGCGGGACGGGTCTGATTTCCGCCCGATATGGTAAATTTGCTGAAACATGATCCCGCCGGCGGCGTGGACCGCATCGGCCACCCTGGTCCAGCCTTGCATATGGGCATCCCCATAGATCGCCGAGGCGTATGGCCGGCTGACCGACATGGGGGAAACGGAAGAGGCTTCGGACACGATCAGCCCGGCGCCCGAACGCTGGGTGTAATATTCACAAACCAGATCGTTGGGGGCCCGGTCATCGCCGCATCTGGCGCGGGCCAGAGGGGCCATGGCGACCCGGTTGGCAAGCGTGTGCGGGCCCACTTTGATCGGTGAAAAAAGATCCATTTCCGTCCCCCTGAATGATGCGTTTCTTGCATGGCCGGGCCTTTATACACGTCACGCCCGAATGCCAAAAGTTTTCAGCCGGCAGCATTCTTTTGGCAGCCAGGACAAATGACTTATAATGCCCATAAATGAATGGGTTTTCCTTAACTTCCTGGCGGGTCTGGGCCGTGCTTTGGGCACTTGCGCTGATGGCCGCCCTTTATTTCCGCCCCCTCCTGCCGGTCGATGAGACCCGCTATGTGGGCGTCGCCTGGGAGATGTGGCTGCGCGGCGATTTCCTGGTGCCTTATCTCAATGGTGAACCCTACAGCCACAAGCCGCCGCTTCTCTTTTGGCTGATCAATCTGGGTTGGGGCATTTTCGGTGTGAACGATTGGTGGCCCCGAATGGTGGCGCCGTTGTTCGCCCTGGGAACGCTGGGGCTGACCGCCATGCTGGGCCGGCGCCTATGGCCCAACGATGCCATGATCCATCAATTGGCGCCTTTTTTCCTGTTGGGCGCCGCCTCTTGGGGCCTGTTCGGCACCCTGACCATGTTCGATATGATCTTGGCATTTTGGGTCCTGATGGGGCTTTTGGGAATGAGCCAGGCCTGCATCGCCACGGACCGCAAAGATGCCGTCCGGGGCTGGGTGCTTTTTGGCCTGGCCATCGGCATGGGGGTTCTGACCAAGGGGCCGGTGATCCTCATCCATCTTTGCCCCGCCGCATTATTGGGTCCCTATTGGACGGGACAAGGCTTCCAGGCGGCCGGGCGGCGCTGGTATGGGCCCTTCTGTCTGGCCCTGGCGGGTGGCGCAGGGCTCGCACTTTTGTGGGCCGTGCCGGCCGGCTTCAGCGGCGGGGAAGCCTATCAAAATGCCATATTCTGGGACCAGTCGGCGGGGCGCATGGTGCAGTCTTTCGCCCATAGCCGGCCCTTCTGGTGGTACGCCGCGATCCTGCCCGGCCTGATCCTGCCCTGGCTGTTCTGGCCCAGCCTGTTGCGGGGCCTTTGGCGCCTGATCCGCCCCAGCCCCGCCCGCGCCGATGCGGGCGCCGATATGGGCTTACGCCTGATCATCGTCTGGGTCGGGGGGACATTCATTCTCCTGTCCATGATCAGCGGCAAGGGGCCCCATTATCTAATCCCCATCTTCCCCGCCCTGGGGCTGGGGGCGGCACTTTTGCTGGCCCGCCTGGGGGCCGGAGCGGGGCGTATCGGGGCCAGGCTGGATCTGGGTTTGCCCGTGCTCCTGTTAATGTGCCTGGGCGGATTGCTTTTGGCCTTGCCCGTGCTGGCTCCGGTCTTTGGATATGGCGATTTGGCGCTCAACCCCAACCCGCTTTGGATTTTACCGCTATTCCTGGGCGGGCTTTGGCTGCTTTTGCGCCCGCCCCTGGACCTCACCGGGCGGGGCGCCGGGCTGGCCATTCTTTCCGTGCTGAGCGTCGCCGCCCTGCACGGCACGGCGGGGCCCAGGCTGGCCCAGTCTTATGATCTGAAGCCCCTGGCCAGCCATATCGCCAAGCTGCAAGCTCAAGGAAAAGCGGTTGCCAATTACGGCAAATATCACGGCCAGTACAATTTCCTGGGCCGCCTGAAACAACCCCTCGCCGTCACCGGGGATGCCGAAGTGGTGCAATGGATCAAGGCCAATCCGGGCGGCAAGATCGTCTCCTATCACCGGAAATTACCGAAGGGCGCAACACCCGATTTCAGCCAGCCTTTCCGCAACCGGGTGGTGGCCGTCTGGGACGGCGCCGCGGTGCTGAAAAACCCGGACATCGCCAAGCGTGGCGCCGAATAGGCGGCCCCTCAGACAGCTCTGGAGCCCAACAAGATAACCCCCGCTCCCAGAAGGCACAGGCTGGCGCCCACCATATCCCAGCGGTCGGGCCTGGCCCCTTCGATGATCCACAGCCAGAACAACGACGCGATGATATAGATACCGCCATAGGCCGCATAGGCACGCCCGGCAAAAGCCGCATCGATGCGCGTCAGCAATATGGCAAACAATATGAGACAGAGGATGCCGGGCAAAACCCAAAGAATGCTTTTGCCCAGACGCAACCAGGCCCAAAAGGCGAAAGACCCGGCAATCTCGGCCAGGGCGGCGCCCAGATAAAAAGCAAATGAACTCATCGGCTCACTCCCTCTCACCCAGCACACGGCTGACCAGCGGTACCGTTACGTTGCGTCGCTCGGCCAGGGCCATGGCGTCGATTTCCGCGACCAGTCGGCGTGCCGCGTCCAGGGACCGTTCCATGCGCGCCACCAGGAAATCCACCACCCCAGCCTGCACCCTCAATTGGCGGTCCGAGAAAAGCTTGACCAGCACGGCCTCGAACAAGGCATCGCCGGGCAGCCCGATTTCAACCGCCTGGGCCGCCTTCAGCCTTGATGCCAGATCGGCCAGCTTAAGTCCCCAAGCGGATGGCGGCGCTTTCGCGCAAAACAGCATATGGCCGCCCCGCCCGGCCAGGGAATTATAGAGATGAAGCAGCCCCTCCTCGTCCCAGCCTTGATCGGCATCATCCACCACCCAGACCGGCGAACGGGCCGCCAGTTCTTCCCCGTCCGCCCGGCCCAGATCACCCCGCTCCAGTGCCCGGGCGCTTGTTTTGGCCATGAAGACATTGGCCAAATGGCTCTTGCCCGAACCCGGCGGGCCAAAAAGCACCAGTGCCGGAGAAGGCCAATCGGGCCAGCGGTCAAGCCAATCGACGGCGCCCTGGTTGGACGGCGCGACCAAAAAATCATCGCCCGAAAGGGCGGGACGATGGGCAAAATCAAGGGGCATCTGGCTTGGGCCGGTGGAAATTTTTCTAGGACTCCCCATCCTCGCCGCCATAAAGCTCGCTGTCCAGATAGCCGCTCAGGAAATGGCGGACCAGCACGCCGATGGCGGCGGCCACGGGAACGGCCAAAAGAAGCCCGGTAAAGCCGAAACCGGCCCCGCCGGCCATCAGGGCGAAAATGATCCAGACCGGGTGCAGCCCCACCTTGTCGCCGACCAGCTTGGGCGTCATGAGTACGGCTTCCAGGATTTGCCCGGCGATGAACACGGCCAGGACAAGTGCGATGGGAATCCAGTCTGTGAACTGGGCGATGGCGATGGCCAGGGCGCCGGCCATGCCGATCAACATGCCGAAATAGGGGATGAAGGAAATAAGCCCGGTCCCGATGCCGACGAGAAGCCCGAAATCCAGGTCGGTCAGGGTCAGGCCGATGCCGTAGAAGGCGCCCAGCACCAGGCAAACCGTCCCCTGCCCCCGCACGAAACCGGCCAGGCTGATATCGATATCAGTCAGAATAGCACGGATTTTAGGCGCCTGAGCGCGGGGCAGCCAGCCATCGACGGCCGCCGTGATACGGTCCCAATCGCGCAGCAGATAGAAGCTGACCAGGGGCGTGATAAACAAAAGCGAGAGCAGGTTGAACAAGGCCAAGCCGCCCTGCCAGATACCCTTCAAAATACCCGCAAACCATTTTCCGGCGGTGCCCGCGAAACTTTCCGAGAGGGCCCGCAACTTGTCTTTTTTATCACCGCTGAACTGAGCCTCCAGCTCTTCCTGGAACGGTGCCAGCCATTGGGTGAGGTTTTCCACCAGGGCCGGGATCTTGCGGATAAGCCCGATGATCTGACCTTGCAGCAGAGGAAATATCAGCAAGATGAGCAAGACAACGATCAGAAAAAAACCCGCCGTGATGATAATCGTCGCCAGGGTGCGCGAACACCGCCAGGCTTCCAGCCGGTCGGCCAGGGGATCCAGGAAATAGGCGACGGCCATGCCCGCGACGAAGGGCAAAAGGACGGCACTGGACAAATAGATGACCCCACCGAAGCCCGCCAGGACTGCGATCCATATCCACGTTTTGGCCGTGGCGCTCAATCACCGGGCTCCATGGCCACGGCCCGGTAGCTCCACCGGATGACGTAACTGGCGCCCGACGCCAAGGTGGTGCCCGCCACCAGATAGACTTGCATCCCGTGGAACAGCGGATATTCCAATCCGAAACCGGCCATGGCCAAAACCGAGCCGGCCATAACGAACTGGGCGGTCGTGTTCACCTTACTGATCATCAGGGGCTGCATGATCAGGCGCTGATATAGAAGCTGATAGAGAAAGGCGCCGAGGATGATCAGCCCATCCCGGAAAACCACCAAGATAACCAGCCAGCTTTCGATCAGGCCCGCCTGACCCAACCCGATGAAAACACTGACCAGGAGGGCCTTGTCGGCGATGGGGTCGAGAAACCCGCCCAGCACGGTTTCGCAGTCGAATTTCTTGGCGATAAAACCATCAACCGCGTCGCTCACACAGGCGGCGAGGAAGACCCAGAAAGCCACGCGCATATTACCATCCAGGATCAGCCAGACGCAGACCGGCACGGCCAACAGCCGGCCGAAGCTGATCAAATTCGGCAAATTCATGCGTATGTCGTCTTTACTCATGCGCCGTCTTTCTTCGGGCGTATTGGGATGCCCCGGCCCTGCCCACTATTGGCCCGGCCCTGTAAGCCCAGAATCCATCCCCTTTCCTCCTGGGCCAGTACCATATCCGCCTGGGCCAGGGCCAGGGAAAGCTGCTCCACCTCGCCGATATGATGGAGATTGATGCGCACCTCGTCCCTGGAAATCAAGACCAAATCCAGGCGCTGGATAACGGCGATGACGCCCAGGCGCTTTTTCGCCTCGACCCAATCCAGCAAACTCCGGATGGGCAGGGTCACGGCGAGCACCGTGGCGCTGTCGAAACGCAAAATATTATCACGCTTCCACATTTCCTCGATGCCGTCCCTGACCGCAATCTGGGCCCGGCCCAAAAGCAAATCCAACGCCTCGCCCGGCGCCCCGTCCAGAGCCAGTTCCAGACGCTGATCGTCACGCTGGCGGTTATACCGGTCGAGTGTGATCCGCACCTGGCGCAGGCCCTTGCGGTTCGCACCCATAACCGCCAGGGCGACCATCACGTCCGAGACCTTATGGCGCCGGACCAGGGCTTCCAGGCGCTGTTTGTCGCCGCTCACCGCCTGCTCGGCACCGATGGTGGCGATATCGGTCAAATCCCCCCGGGGCAAGCGCAAAGGCACCAGACCCGATGACTTTTCAGCCCCCTTCCATACCCGCCGCCAGGGATTGGGGTCGTCCCATAGCGAGACCACGCCCAGGGAGCGGAATACGGGCAGCAAAAGAACCGGTTTGGAGGGAGTTTCGGCGAATTCCAACCCGTAATCGCGAAGCAGATCGCGCAAAAGGGGTGCCTTGAAGTGGAAAGTAAGCTTGGCCAGATAGCGGACCGGAGAGGATTTTTCCTCGCTCACCTGGAAATCCCGCACGAAGGGGGCTATTTCGCCGGGCTTCAGCCTGGGAAGCCGTTCCCGGTCGGCCTTCAGGGTCAGGCGTTTGAGCAAACGCTCGAAGGCCAACCCCTCGCCCGCCTTCAGGGCCTGTTTGCGCGCAGCCTCGGCGCTGTCTGCCGTCACATCCACATCCACACCGGCAACCGTGAACAGATCAGCGGCCGAGACCTGCGAAAAAGAAAAGGGAATCAGTAGCAGAACGAAAAACACAAGCGCCACGGGCCGGACCAAAAGCCGGCTCCTAAGCCTTGCTAAGCTTGTGCTTTGCTCGATCATTGCCAACTGCCCCGGTTCCGGAATATTTTATGCACGCCTTGGTCCATAATCTATCATGTTGGGGCCTGGGTGAAAGGGTTTTCAAACCAAACCATGGCCAACCCCCGCGACAAGCTCGACTACAAGCAGGCCGGCGTCGATATCGCCGCCGGCGATTCCATTGTTGAAACCATCAAACCCCTGGCCGAAGCAACCCGGCGCCCGGGTGCCATGGATGGGCTGGGTGGATTTGGTGCTCTCTTCGATCCCAAAGCCGCCGGCTATGAAGACCCGGTCCTGGTCGCCGCTACCGATGGTGTGGGAACCAAACTGATCCTGGCCCGGGAAGCGGGCCTGCATCAATATGTGGGCATCGATCTGGTTGCCATGTGCGTCAACGATTTGGTGGTGCAGGGCGCCGAGCCATTATTTTTTCTGGATTATTTCGCGACGGGTCAACTTGAACCCGGGCTCGCCAGGGACGTGGTGGCGGGCATTGCCGAAGGCTGCCAAATGGCGGGCTGCACTCTGATCGGCGGTGAGACTGCCGAGATGCCCGGCATGTACGGCCAGGGCCATTACGATCTGGCCGGCTTTGCCGTCGGCGCCGTGGAGCGGGACGAGGTGCCCACCGGAAAAGAGGTGGCCGAAGGCGATGTGCTGTTGGGGCTGGCATCAAACGGCGTTCATTCCAACGGATTTTCCCTGGTCCGCAGCCTGATCGAGCGCGAAGGGCTGGACCTGGCCGGGCCCGCACCCTTTGACGCCGATGAGACATTAGGACCAACGCTGCTCCGCCCCACGCGGATTTATGTGAAAAGTTGTCTGGCGGCGATCAACGAAGGCGGCGTCCATGGGTTGGCCCATATCACCGGTGGCGGCCTCACCGGCAATATCGGGCGGGTCATACCCGAGGGGCTGGGGGCGGAACTGGACGCAACGGCCTGGCGTTTTGGCGAGCTTTTCTCCTGGCTGGCGGAGATGGGCGGGCTGGATGCTTCCGACATGGCCGGCACGTTTAATTGCGGCATCGGCATGGTGCTCATTTGCGCGCCAAATAAATGTGACGAGATCAGCCGCGTTCTGGCCCAGGCGGGCGAAACCCTCACCCCCATCGGGCGGGTGGTGGCGCGCGCGGACGGCGAAGACAGCATCACCCTCACGGGCACGAACGAGGCATGGGAATGCTGAAGGTAGCCGTTCTGATTTCGGGGGGCGGCACCAATCTGCAAAGCCTGATCGATGCGGCGGGCCAACCCGGCGCGCCTTTTCAGATCCAGCAGGTGATTTCCAACAAAGCCGGCGCCTACGGCCTGGAGCGGGCGAAAGAGGCGGGCATCGAAACCGCAATCGTGGACCACAAGCAATTCGACGGGCGCCAGCCCTTCGAGGACGCCTTGATGGCGGAAATTTTGCCGGGTACCAATCTGGTCTGCCTGGCCGGCTTCATGCGCCTTCTGACCGATCATTTCGTCAATAAGTGGCTGGACCGGCTGATCAATATCCACCCGTCCCTTCTGCCGTCCTTCAAGGGGCTGGACACCCATCAAAGGGCCATCGATGCGGGGGTGCGTTTCGGCGGCTGCACCATCCATTTCGTGCGCCCGGCCATGGATGACGGGCCGATCATCGCCCAGGCCGCCGTGCCCATTTTGCAGGGCGACACGGCAGAGGAACTGGCGAGGCGGGTGCTGACCGAGGAACACCGCATCTATCCCCTGGCCGTCCGCCTGATCGCCCTGGGCCGGGTCCGGGTCGCCGGCGAGCGGGTGGAGATCAACAATGCCGCCCCACCCGCCGCCGCAATGATCAATCCGCCGGGCTAGGGATAGTGAAGTAAAGCTTGAAAATTCTGGTTTCCGCCAAATATTTATAATAGCTATAAAGAGGAAACGCCCTGCTCACAGCAGGGTGGGCGAGGTGGAAATATGCTGGACGCCATGAAAAACTCCGGATCAGATATTTCCCCCCTGGGCGCCCAGGGGTAACGGAACGCTTTAGGCTTAAATTCTTCTGGCGGTATGTAGCGGCGATCCTCGTCATATAGGCAGGGATCATTGCCATATCCCTGGTTTGGGATCTTTATCTCGACGGGCAAAAGACCATGGACCTGGCCCGCAAAGAGGCATTGGCCCATTTCAACAAGGACCAGGGGTTCCGGCTGTGGGGCACCAAACATGGCGGCGTCTATGTTTCGGTCACCAAAGAGACGCCACCCAGTCCCTATATGGAGCATGTACCAGAACGCGATATCCAAACGCCGTCGGGCAAGGCGCTAACTCTGCTCAACCCCGCCTATATGGTGCGCCAATTGATGGAGGACTATAAGGTGCTCTATGGCATTCGGGGCAAGATCACCGGTCTGGTGGTGCTGCGCCCGGGCAACGCGCCAGACAAATGGGAAACGGCGGCTTTAAAGGCCATGAAAGGAGGTGCCAAGGAATTCCGGGAAGTGGCGGATATCGATGGCAGGCCATTCCTGCGCTTGATGCGGCCCATGTATATGGAGAAGGGCTGCGAAAAATGCCACGGCCATCTGGATTTCAAGGAAGGTGATTTCCGGGGCGGTGTGGGGGTTGCCATTCCCTTGGCGCCCTATCTTGCCGCCGAGCATGCTTCAGACTTGGCGCTTTATGGCTCGCACGGTTTTATCTGGTTCCTGGGTCTGGCCCTGATCGGCTTCGGTACCCGTCAATCGCACAACCACATCACTGAGAATTTGCGTGCCGGAGCCGAAATCCGCGAACTAAACGCCGAGTTGGAGCACCGCGTCGAGGAGCGAACGGAGCGCCTGCGCTCTATTGCGGATACGGCGGCCGACGGCATCATCACCATCGACGGGCGGGCATCATCGAAAGCTTCAACGCGGCGGCCGAGACGATCTTCGGCTATACGGGCGAGGAGATCATCGGCAAGCCCGTATCCCTGCTCATGGGGGAGGCGGATGCCTCGGCCCACGACGCGCAATTGGAAAACTATCTGCGCACGGGAATCTCCCGGGTCTTGGGACGGGGGAGAGACTTGATCGCGGCATGCAAGGGGGGACGGGCCATCCCCATTTACCTCGCCACCAGCCGGGTCGAGCTGGGCGAGCGGGTGTTGTTCACCGGCATCGTCCGCGACATAACCAACGTCAAGCGCGAAGAGCGGTCGCTCCAGATGGCCAAGGAGCAGGCGGAGAATGCCAACCTGGCCAAATCCCGTTTCCTTTCCTCCATGAGCCACGAACTGCGCACGCCCCTGAACGCTATTCTGGGCTTTGCCCAGCTCCTTCAGGCCAAGCCGATAAAAAAGCCGACAGCGGAACAACGTTATGAATATGCAGGGCTGATCCTTAAGGCGGGGCACCATCTCCATGGCCTGATCAATGAGATACTCGATTTGTCGCGCATAGAATCTGGCAATCTGGCCCTATCGGTTGAACCCATGGATCCGGTTCAGGCCATTGAGGAATGCCTCAATCTTCTGGCACCGTTGACCGAGGAACGGAACATCACCATCATCGACGAAACCGCCAACACAGTGTCCGGGAACGGAGCCCTTATCCTCGCCGACTTCACCCGCTTCAAGCAGATTTTGGTTCATTTGGTTGCCAACGCGATCAAATATAACAACGAAGGCGGAGAGGTGAAATTAAGCACCTCAGTTGATGATGAAGGGGTCACAGGTTACCGGATCACAGTGGCCGACAACGGTCCGGGGATCGAGGCTGAAAAAATCAGCTCCATATTCGAACCCTTCAACCGTCTGGGCCAGGAAGCCGGAGAGGTGGAGGGTTCGGGGATCGGACTGACCATCACCAAGATGCTGGTCGAGTTGATGGATGGGCGCATGGGGCTCGAAAGCCGCCCAGGAGAGGGAAGTAGCTTCTGGGTCGAGCTTCCCGTCACCTCGGAGAACAAATCAGAGCCGTCTGGCGATATCGCCACCGACCATGCTTCAGACGAGGCGCTGGGTGCCATGAGCGATCCGCGCACCGTGCTTTACGTGGAAGATAACCCAAGCAATTTGAAGCTGATAGCCGAAATACTAAGCCGGTATGAGAAGATCACCCTGGCCACCGCGCGAACCGCCGAGGAAGGCATTGATATGGCCCGTGAGCTGCGGCCAGATGCCATATTATTGGACATTAACCTGCCCGGTATGGATGGCTTCCAGGCCTCACCCATCTAAAGGAAAGCAGTGAAACCAGCCAAATCCCGGTCATCGCCCTGAGCGCCAGCGCCATGCCAAAGGATGTCGACCGCGGAATGGCAGCGGGCTTCGAGAGCTATACCACCAAGCCCCTCCAGATCGACCGCCTGACCGCCTGTCTGGTCCATTCGCTGAAGATTGGAGATATGCACTCACAGCCATAATTACTCTGACTGGGTCAGATAATGCGCTAACCTGGCGCCATGAATGACCGTCCGGGGAAAAATCTCTTCTTCGAAGGCCAGGTCCTTCATTTCGCCGGGCTGGCCGTGCTGCTCGCGGCGGTCTTTGGGGCGAGCGGTTTACGCGGATTCCAAACCGGTGCATTTTTAGGGATATCCACCCTGACCTGGGCGGCCCTGGCCGTCGGGGATGCGGTGCTTCATCAAATTTATGTGTGGCTTTGCTGGCGGGCCGAATTGCATAGGCAGAGGCTGACCCGGCTGCTGGATGTCCGGGCGTTTCCGATCTACGCCATCCTCTTCGCCATTTTGATTTTGCTCAGGTCCTATTGATTTTCACCCTGGGCTGGTCCAACCGGGGAACGCTGGAAATCAATGAATGGCTGGGTTACGGCATATCGGTCCTGTTGTTCCTGCCCGCCGTATATTTGATGTATTCGGTGGCTCATTATTTTTCTTTCCGCCGGGCGCTGGGAATCGATCATTTCGAGCCAAGGCGCGGAACGCACCCATGGTGCAGGGCGGCATCTTCCGCTTTTCATCGAACGCCATGTATCTGTTCGGATTTATGGGCCTTTGGATTCCGGGCTTTTTGTTCCAGTCCCTGGCGGCCCTGATCCTTGCCGTCTTTAGCCATGCCTATATCTGGATCCATTATTACGCCACGGAAAAGCCGGACATGGATCGGATTTACGGATAGGCTGGACCCATGGCCCCGCAAGAGATCAACGAGACTGTTTCCTTCGATGGCCGGGATTATCCCATCCGCGGCCTTTGCGATGAGCGGTTCCAGGCCGTCATTGATTGCTTCCAGAATAATTTCAGGGAAGGTCTGGAAACCGGCTCCTGCATCGCCGTGACCCTGAAGGGCGAGAGCATCATCGATCTCTGGGGAGGCTTCACCGATAAGGCCTGCCAAGTGCCTTGGGAGGCAGACACCATCGTCAATATGATGTCGGTGTCCAAGGCCGTGGCCTCCATCTGCATGCACATATTGGTGGACCGGGGAGAGATAGACACGACCCTGCCCATCGCCACCTACTGGCCTGAATTCGCCGAGGCCGGCAAAGGTGACCTGCCCCTGCGCTTTGTTCTGGATCACCGGGCAGGGCTTCCCTTTCTGGAGCCGCCCCTTCCCCAGGGTGCCATCTATGACGCCCAGACCATATGCCAAGCACTGGCCCGCCTGGCGCCCATGTGGGAGCCCGGCGAGGAGATGGGCTATCACGTCATGACGCAGGGGTTTTTGGTGGCCGAAGTGGTGCGCCGGGTGGCAGGCATGACATTGGGTAATTTCTTCAGGCAGGAAGTGGCCGAACCCTTGGGCCTGGATTACCATATCGGCCTTCCGCCAGAACATTTCACCCGTTGCGCCGGATTTATCCTGCCCGCCGACATCCCGCTTCGTTACGCGCCGGCCAATCCGGAAACACCCGAGGGGCGCTTTTGGGCGCAGCTTGCAAAGGGCGAGGATTTCAATTCGAACGGCTGGCGCTCTTCGGAAATCCCTTCGGCCAACGGCCACGGCAATGCCCGCGCCACCGCCAAGCTCTATGGCGTGCTGGTCAGTTCCGAACGCCTCATGAGCCGCGAAACATTGCAGCGCATGGCCAGCGAACAGCACAATATGGTCGAGCAATTTCTAGGCCGCCATTACCATCAGGGCCTGGGCGTGGTGCTTAATTCGCCGCCCGTCGCCTGGATGGGGCCCAATTCCAAATTCTTCGGCCATCAGGGGGCGGGCGGGTCCATCGGCTATGGCGATCCGGATGCCAGGATCGGCTTTTCATACGCCATGAACCGCATGCATATGCCTGATTCCGGGCCGCGCGATGCTCTGGCCAAGGCGCTCTTCGCCTGCCTCGAAGGCTGATCCATGATCCGAGTCGCCAATTGGCCGGGGGAGCTGCAATTCGAGGCGGGTGGCGTGGGGAAGCTGGGGGAATTTGTTGATGGGTTGGGTGCGGGCCGTGCCCTGGTGGTCTGTGGGAAGACCGTGGCTGGGGGGGAAATGCTGGAGCGCGTCCGGGCCGGGTTAGGCAGCCGATGCGCCGGCGTCTTTGACGGCGCGCAAATGCATACACCGCTGGTCACCGTCCTGGAGGCCGCCAATCTGTTCCTCCAGGAGAAAGCCGATTTGATCATCAGCGTCGGCGGTGGCAGCGCCGTCGATACAGGAAAAGGGATCGCCCTGATGATAGCCGGCGGGGGCGAGCTTGAACCTTACCGCCTCAAAGAGACGCCCCACCGGCCCTTGCCGCCGGACGCCCTGCCACATATTTCGGTACCCACGGTCCCCCGCCCGGCCAGTGATTTTTTGCCTTTCGCCACTATTCTGGACCCCGAAACCGAAACCAAGATGCGATTTCAGGACCCTCTGCTGGTCCCCAAAATCACCGTCTTGGATGCCCGACTATCCGCCCATTGCGGGCCCGGCTTGACGGCTTCGACGGGGCTGGGCGCCATGGTACGGTGCTTCGAAAATCTTTATTCAAAAGACCGCAACCCGTTGTCCTCCGGCCTGGCCCCCAGCGCCTTGGGTCTGCTCGCCCATGCGCTTCCCCTGGGCATCAGTGAGCCGGATAACCTGAAGGCCCGGGAGGATTGCTTTTACGCCTCGGTCATGGTCGCCATGGCCGGGGGTGCCGCAGGCGTCAATGTAATCCACGCCATCGGTCTGGCCATCGGCGTGCGCTACAAACTGCCCCATGGGTTGCCCCACGCCATCCTCGCACCGCCGGCCATGAAAGCACTTCTTGGCGATGCCGAACGGCCCGCCCGGGAGGCGCTGGGCAGCGGAGAGGATGCGGCCCAAAGCTTCGCCCGGCTGGTCGGCGAGATGGGTGTGGATCCCCACCTTCGCGCCCATGGCATTGAGCGGAGCAATCTGTTATCCATCGCCCAGGCGGCCGTCCCGCTGCCCATGATGGCCCACGCACCCCGCCCGGTGGAGGCCGCCGAAATCAACCTATGGCTGGAGGAAGTCTGGTGAGCGAGGAAGCGGGTTTGGGTAAATTCCGCAAACTGCCCCCCGGGCCCGGCTGGATCGTCCGAGGTCTGCTTACCTCCCTGGCCGTGTTGGGCGGGCTTTGGGCGCTGGAACTGCATCATTTCTTCGCCACGGCCATTTTCAAGGAACAATATCTGGCCCTGATCCTGGTCATCGCCCTGGTGGCGACTTTTATCGGCACCAAAGCCCGCAAGAGAGGCCCGGCGGACCATGTCCCCTGGTATGACTGGTGCCTGGCCGGACTGTCCGTCCTCACCGGCGGCCATATCGTGATTTTCTTTCCCAGGCTGGTTCTCGATCTGGCCGGGTCCGGGCCCGACCGCTGGTTGCTGGGCGGCGTCGCCATCCTTTTGATTCTGGAAGCGACGCGGCGCCTGACCGGCTGGTCCCTGGTGGTCCTGGCGCTTGTATTCATTCTTTACACAAAATTTTCAGGCTACATGCCGGGGGTTCTCAACATCCCCGGCGCGGAGTGGGACCGCATCGCGGCCTATTTGTATCTGGACGCCAATGCCATCTACGGCCTGCCGCTGGACGTAACGTCGAGCATGATCATCGCCTTCATTTTGTTCGGGCGCCTGCTCTACGCCGTCAAAGGAGACAAGTTTCTCACCGATTTCGCCCTGCTCAGCATGGGCCGCTTCCGGGGCGGCCCGGCCAAGGTGGCGGTGATCGCATCAAGTTTTTTCGGAACCATTTCAGGCAGCGCCGTCTCCAATGTGGTGATGGACGGGCCCATCACCATCCCCATGATGAAACGAAGCGGCTACCCCGCCCATCTCGCCGCCGCCACCGAAGCGGTCGCTTCCACCGGCGGGCAGATCATGCCCCCGGTCATGGGCATCACGGCATTTTTGATCGCCGAATTTCTCCAGATCACCTATGCCGAGGTGATCCTCGCGGCCATCATCCCGGCCGTACTTTATTACGTGGCATTGTTTGTTCAGGTGGATCTGGAAGCGGCCCGCTGGAAGATGTCGGCCCTGGCGGTTGAAAGCCTGCCCAAGCTGGCCAACATCATGGGCCGGGGCTGGGTGTTTATGATTCCCATCGCGGTTCTCATCTGGACATTGATCGGCGAAGGCTGGCGCCCCGGCAAATCGGCCATGGCGGCGGCCATCACCACCTTGGTGGTCAGCATGTTCCGGGCGGACACAAGACCCAGCCTGAAGGACCTTGCCCGTACCCTGGAAGATACGGGACGCACGGTTTTGGATCTGGTGGTCATCACCTCCATCGCCGGCATGGTTATC
This sequence comes from uncultured Rhodospirillaceae bacterium, assembly GCA_964493945.1. GTDB lineage: Bacteria > Pseudomonadota > Alphaproteobacteria > Rhodospirillales > UBA2165 > CAZBQG01. The sequence continues at coordinate 22,195 of CAZBQG010000005.1, read as the reverse complement.
GGCGCCTTACAGCTATCGGCCCTGGCATCCAATTTCTCCCTTTTGCTGCTGGATGTGTCGGGCGGCAATGTGTTTGTTTTGCTGGGCATGACGGCCTTGGCCTGCATCTTTTTGGGCATGGGCATGCCGACCGGCATCATCTATATGCTGCTGGCCGTGATGCTCGCCTCGGCCCTCACCGAGTTCGGCATCAAACCCATATCGGCCCATTTGTTTTTGTTTTATTTCGGTATGCTTTCCATGGTCACGCCGCCCGTATGCCTGGCCACCTTCGCCGCCGCCTCCATCGCCGAGACGGATTTCTGGCGCGCCGGTTGGGTCAGCATGCGTCTGGCCGTGGTCGCTTATATCGTGCCCTTCGTCATGGTCTTCCAGCCGGCCCTGGTGGGTGATGGAACGATCATGGTCATCTTGCTCAGTTTAGCCAAGGCGGTGGTGGGTGTCGCTGTCATTTCCGTCGCCGCCGTGGGATATCTCTTTGAACGTATTGGCCTGGCCCCGCGGGTACTTTTCGGCGCGGCCGGTCTGATGGTTCTGGCGGCACCACTCACCCATTGGCTGACCGGCCTGGGTCTGGGCATGGCCGTAATTTTGCTCCTATGGGCGCGCCAAACCCGCACGATTGACAGGCCAACGGGGGCGACCTAGTCTCGATTTATAAATTCATTCAGGGAGATGAAAGCCATGACCTCAACAGAAAGTCACAGCCGTTTTGCACTGCGTCTTATTCCCGCCGCCGCACTGGCATCCGTTGCTGCTTTCGGCTCCGTCAGCGCGTCCGCCCAGACCCTGGTCATGGCCACTGACCGGGTGGGCTCCATCCTCAATGCGACGGGCGCGGGGCTGGCCAAGATCGCCACAAAACATTCCAAGCGGCGCGTGGTAATCCGTTCTTTCGCCGGACCAGATGCCTTTCTCAATGACTTGAACGACAAAAAGCATCACTTTTCGGCCCTGTCGGCGACCAGCGCTTATTTCGCCTATAACGGCATGGGGCGCTACAAAAAAGCCTTTAAGAATCTGCGCATCGTGCGTTCGGGCTTCGGTGCCGTGCGCCTGACATTTACGGTGCCCAAAAAATCCAACATTCATACGGTGAAGGATCTGAAGGGCAAGCGGGTCGCGTCCCATTTCGGCGGCCATGCGGTGGTCGTCCCCATGGTCGGCGCCACCCTGGCGACGGGCGGGCTTAGCTGGAAGGATGTGAAGCAGGTTCCGGTCACCGGCGTGGTCGATGGCGTGCGCGCCCTGGGCGACCGCCGGGTGGACGCATCATGGGCCTCTTTCGGCATGCCGGCGGTGCGAGAAGTTCATGCCAAAATGGGCGTGCGCTATCTGCCCCTGGACAATTCGCCCAAGTCCCTTGCCATCCTGCGCAAGCGGGTCTTTCCCGGCATCATCATGGTGCCCATGAAAGCCCGGCCCAAAATGGGCTTGGAGAAGAGCACCCACCTGATCACCTATGACACCTATCTGGTGGGCCACAAGGATGTGGACGGGACGGCTGTCACGGACATCCTGAATGCCCTGTGGGACAACACGAAGGAGCTCCGCAAAATCCATTTCGGGCTGCGCGGTTTCTCCAACAAGACGGCCATCAGCACACTTCCCATCATGCCCTATCACAAGGCGGCGGTGGCCTTCTACAAATCCAAGGGCGTGTGGACGGACAAGGTGGCTGCCCAACACAAGGCGCTTAAATAGGGATCAGGATTCCGCCAGTCCGGCCTTGGGCAGCACGAATTCGACGAATTTATAATGCTGGGCCATGTAAATCCCCATGGCCCGTATATCGAGAGCACCTTAGGCCATTTTGGCAAAAAACGGGTGCTTCTTGGTGTGCCAGACATCCTGCACGGCAAGACGAGATGTGTTAGACTGGGGCCATGTTAGAAGGGATTGCCCCATGAGCGAACGCAGGCTGCTTTCCACCTATTGCTGCCAATGCGTCAACGGCCCGGACATCATGAAGGTCGAAGTGGTGGACGGGGTGGCCACGGGCATCGAGCCCAATTTCGATCTCATGGGCGAGGCGCCCGCCGATGGCAAAATTTGCGTCAAACCCTATGGCCAGATCCAGAAGCTTTACGATCCCAACCGTATTCTCAAACCCATGAAGCGGACCAACCCGGCCAAGGGGCGCGACGTTGATCCAGGCTGGGAGGAGATAGGCTGGGACGAGGCGCTGGATATGCTGGCCGGCAAGCTCAACCATATCAAAAGCCAGGGCAAACGCGACGAACACGGCAATCCACGGGTTGCCCTGACCACCGGATCGGCGGGCACGGCATTCCGTTATATGGGGACCTTTCTGTCATATCTGGATGCATGGGGGCCGGTGGATAAGAGCCTGGGCGCCGGCGGCACGGCCAAATGCAATCATTCCGAACATGTCTTCGGCGAATTGTGGCACCGGGCCTTCATGACCACCATGGATGCGCCCACCTGCGATTACGTGCTGGCGTTTGGCAAGAACACCAATGCGGCAGGCGGCGTCACCGGAGTCAGTCGCCACGCCGATGCCCTGGCCAGAGGCGCCAAAAAAATCCAGTTCGAGCCTCAATTATCGGTCACCGGGGCGACGGCCACCGAATGGGTGCCCATCCGGCCCAATACGGATTCGGCGGTGATGTTCGCGCTGCTGAACGTATTGCTCCATGAATGCAATCTGGCCCAACTGGATGTGGATTTTATAAGAGACCGGACAAGCTCCCCCTATCTGGTGGGGCCAAACGGGTTTTATCTGCGCGACACGGTTAGCCGCAAGCCGCTCATTTGGGACGCTGGCGCTAAACAGGCCGTGCCCTATGATACCGAAGGGGCGGAGCCTGGGCTCACCGGCAGCTTTATGGTTCCCGGCGCCATTGAGCTGGGCGCCGATGATGATATCTGGGAACACACGGGCGTCACCGGAGAGACGGCATTTTCCAAAATGAAAGGACATTTGGCGCCCCATACGCCGGAATGGGCCGAAACTATCAGCGACGTTCCGGCCGGCACCATCAGGCGCATCGCCCGGGAATTCCTGGCCCATGCGCGGATCGGTGAGACAACCGAAGTTGATGGCCAGACGCTTCCCTTGCGCCCCGTCGCGGTCATGGTCGGGCGCGGCGTCAATAATGGCTGGGGTGCCTATGAATGCATCTGGGGCCAGACCATGCTGGTCAGTCTGGTGGGTGCCCTGGAGGTGCCGGGTGGTCTTTTGGGCGGCGCCCTGCTGATCAATACGCCGCCTTTTGAGCGTGTGGATTCGGTCAGTGCAGGCCCCGACGGACTGATGGATTATCCCTTCAACCCCACCAGCAAGGAAGATTGGATCGCGACACCCGAGACTCGGCATGCCTACTCAACGCTTTTACCCATGGTCGCCGATACGTTTTATTCGCAAAATCTTGGGCCCATGACCTTGTCCTGGATGCGCCTCCAGGGCCGGGCCGCCGAAACCTGGCCCAAGCCCAACCCGCCGGATTTGTGGTTCATTCTCCGGGCCAATCCGTTGATTTCATTTTCCGAAACCAGCCGGCTGATGGAAAGCATGGCCGAGATGCCCTTCATCGCCGCCTTTGCCTTTACACTGGACGAGACCAACCATTTCGCCGATCTGCTTTTGCCCGAAGCCATCGAGCTTGAAAGCATCCAGTTGATCCATATCGGCGGCACCTGCGGCGAGGAACAATTCTGGCAATCCCATGGCTGGGCGCTGCGCCAGGCCGTGATCGAGCCCGAAGGCGAGGCCAGGGATTTCACCTGGATCGCCACCGAATTGGCCAAACGCACCGGGCTGAGCCAGGCCTATTTCGAGCAAATTAATGCCGGTGTGCTGGGCGCCATCCCGCTCAAGACCCATGATTTCGATTTCTCACTGGATCCGGAAAAAGACCATGGCGTGGATGAAATCTGGAACGCGGCCTGCCGCGCTGCCAGCGCGTTTTTGACGGATGGCAAGCAAGATAACGGTCTGGACTGGTTCAAACAGAACGGCTTCATGACCGGCCCTTATCCCCGGCTGAACTGGTATCTCTATCCCAAAATGGTGGAACTGGGGCTGCGTTTTGAATTGCCCTATCAGGAGCGGTTCCGGCGCATCGGGATTGAGCTGGCCCGGCGCCTGCACGAGACCGGCGCCCATTGGTGGGACCGGCAATTGGAGGAATATCAGGCCCTGCCCCATTGGGTTGATGTGTGCAAACTTTGGGAAGAGGCCCTGGAGCGGAATTACAATGTGGATATAAAGGATTATCCCTTCTGGCTGTTGAGCGCCCGGAGCATGCAATATTCGGGGGGCTCCAACCTGACCATCCCCCTGATCAACGAGGTGGCGGAAAATGTCAAAGGCCAGGACGGCGTGATGATCAACTCAAGCGTAGCCACCGAGATGGGCATCCGTGACGGCCAGATGATCGAGCTGGCCTCGCCCTTGGGCACCACCCGGACCTGGGCCCGTCCGCGCCAGGGCGTGCGCCCGGACGTGCTCATCCTGCTGGGCCAGTTCGGCCATTGGAAAATGCCCCTGGCCAAGGACAAGGAACGGGCCAGCCTCAACGATCTGGTGCCCATGCTGATGGATACCACCGACGGCATGGGGGCGACCAACGACATGGTCAAGGCCGGGATCAGACCGCTTTGAGCCCTACTTGACAGGCGGGGGCCAGCTTGTATGACTGGACACACCTCACAGAGGGGGAGGAAATTACCAGACCATGACACGATCCTTCATTTTTCCGGGACAGGGTTCCCAAAACGTTGGCATGGGCCAGGAACTGGCCCAGGCATTCCAGACGGCAAAGCTTTTGTTCGAGGAGATGGACGAAGCGCTGAAACAGAACCTCACCCGCTTGATGTTTCAAGGGCCCGAAGACGAGCTGCAAAAGACCGAAAACGCCCAGCCCGCCCTGATGGCGGTCAGCCTGGCCGTGTTCCGCATTTTGACCGAGGACGGTAATATGAATCTGCAGGCATCCGCCGATTGCGTGGCGGGGCACTCGTTGGGGGAATATTCCGCCCTGACCGCCGCCGGCGCCTTTGAATTCACCACAGCGGCCCGCATTCTTAAAACCCGTGGCCAGGCCATGCAGGAAGCCGTACCCATTGGCGCAGGCGCCATGGCCGCCCTTCTGGGCCTGGATATGGACGCCGTCCAGGAGGTCTGCGAAGGGGCCCGCGAGGTGGGCGTGTGCGATGCGGCCAATGACAATGCGACGGGCCAGATCGTCATCAGTGGCGCCACCGAGGCCATCGAGAAGGCCCTGGAGATCGCCTCTGAAAAAGGGGCAAAACGCGCCATTCAATTGCCGGTCAGCGCGCCCTTCCATTGCGCCCTGATGGAGCCCGCCGCCCGGGTCATGGAGACGGTCCTGGGTGAGACGGAAATCATGGCGCCCGCCGTGCCCCTGATCGCCAATGTAACCGCCGGGGAAGAAAGCGAGCCCGGCGAGATCAGGCGCCTGTTGGTGGAACAGGTGACGGCCATGGTGCGCTGGCGGGAATCGGTGCTGGATATGAAAGAACGCGGCGTGGACACACTGGTGGAACTAGGTGCTGGCAAGGTATTGACCGGCCTAACCCGGCGAATCGATAGGGAAATAAACAGCATTTCCGTCCAATCAGCGGAAGACATTGAGGCATTTCTTAAAGATATCTGACGGAGCGGGAGCATGTTCGATCTGAGCGGAAAACGCGCCCTGGTGACCGGGGCATCGGGCGGCATCGGCGGGGCCATCGCCAGGGCGCTGCATGGCCAGGGCGCCGAAGTGGCCCTCAGCGGCCGGCGCATCGAGGCGCTCGACGCGTTGGCAGGCGATCTGGGAGAAAAGGCACATCCCCTGGTCTTCGATCTCGGCGACGGTGATGGGCCCAAGGACATCCTCGTGGGTTGCGAGGCGGCCATGGGCGGGGTCGATATATTGGTCAATAATGCGGGCCTGACGCGGGACGGGCTGGCCATGCGGCTCAAGGATGAGGATTGGCGGGACGTGCTGGAAGTCAACCTGACGGCGGGCTTCAAGCTTGCCCAGGCCGTGCTGCGGGGCATGATGAAACAGCGCTGGGGGCGGATCATCGGAATCACTTCGATTGTCGGCGTCACGGGCAATCCGGGCCAAGCCAATTACGCCGCCTCCAAGGCCGGCATGATCGGCTATTCCAAGGCCCTGGCGGGCGAGGTCGCGTCCAGGGGCATCACGGTCAATTGCATCGCGCCCGGCTTCATCGCAACCCCCATGACCGATGGGCTGAACGAGGATCAAAAGACTGCACTTTTGGGCAATATCCCCTCAGGTGACCTGGGTACGCCCGGGGATGTGGCCGCTTCCGCTGTTTTTCTGGCCAGCCCGGAGGCCGCCTACATCACCGGTCAGACCCTCCATGTGAATGGCGGAATGGCCATGATATGAGCGCTGAAATGAAGCGGTCCGGGCGCCAAAAACAGGCGCTGGCTAATCCAAAAAAAGTGTGTTACGTAAGCCTCCGGCGGAGCCGTTGGGAAGCTCAGTTCCGCCTGTTTGATTAACACCAACCAACTGAATTTGACCTAAGGAACATCCGAATGAGCGATATAGCCGAGCGTGTTAAAAGTATCATTGTCGAACATCTGGGCGTCGATGAGGACAAGGTGACCAAAAAGGCCGCCTTCATAGATGACCTGGGAGCGGACAGTTTGGACACGGTCGAACTGGTAATGGCTTTCGAGGAAGAATTTGGCTGTGAGATACCCGATGAGGACGCTGAAAAGATTTTGACGGTCAAGGATGCGGTCGATTTTCTCTCGGCCCAGAACTCCTGATTACCGCCGCTTTTACTTCGTTGCCGGCATCGGATTGCCGGCCCGTCCGGGGTAGATAAGCCGCCCAGGTGGTCCCAATGAGACGTGTTGTCGTCACAGGTTTAGGTCTCGTTACACCGCTGGCCAGCGGTACTGAGCCCAGTTGGAAAAGGCTGATCGATGGCCAATCGGGCGTCGGCCCGATCACCGAATTCGACGTCTCGGACATCCCCGCCAAAATAGCCGCCCGGGTTCCGAAGAACTCAGGCGCCCCCGACAGCTTCAATGTGGAAGATTTCGCCACCACCAAGGAGCTTAGGCGAATCGATGACTTTATCCTCTATGGACTGGCCGCGACCCAGTTCGCGGTGGAGGATGCGGGCTGGATGCCGGAAGATGAAGAAAGCCGGGAGCGGACCGGCATGATGATCGGCTCAGGGATAGGCGGCCTGCCCCGCATCGAGGATAGCGCCCTTACTGTCGATAAAAATGCACGCAAGCTCAGCCCCTTTTTCATCCCGGCCAGCCTGATCAATCTGGTTTCCGGCCAGGCGGCCATCAAATACGGCTTCAAGGGGCCCAATTCGGCCATCGTCACGGCTTGCGCATCAGGCACCCACGCCATCGGGGATGCGGCGCGCCTGATCATGTGGGACGACGCCGATGTGATGATTGCGGGCGGCGCGGAAGCCGCCATCTGCCGCTTGGGCGTGGCGGGTTTTGCCCAGGCCAAGGCATTGTCGACCCATTTTAACGATACTCCGGAAAAGGCCTCCCGCCCTTGGGATGAGGAGCGGGACGGCTTCGTCATCGGCGAAGGCGCGGGCATCGTCGTGCTGGAAGAATTGGAACACGCCAAAAAACGGCGCGCCAAAATCTATGCCGAGATCATCGGCTATGGCATGTCGGGGGACGCCCATCACATCACGGCCCCGGCCGAAGATGGCAGCGGCGGGTTACGTTCCATGCAGGCCGCACTGAAGCGGGCGGAAATTGCACCCGAGGATGTGAATTACATCAACGCCCATGGCACCTCGACGCCGCTCGGCGATGAAATAGAGCTGGGCGCGGTAAAGCGGCTTTTCGGTGCGGCGGCGGATAAGCTGGCCATGTCGTCGACCAAGTCGGCCATCGGCCATTTGCTGGGTGCGGCGGGCGCGGTGGAAGCGATTTTCTGTATCCTGGCCATCCGCGATGGCGTGGTTCCGCCCACACTTAATCTGGATAATCCATCACCGGGATGCGATCTCAACCTTATCGCTCATGAGGCCCAGGAGCGCGACGTACGCATCGCCTTATCCAATTCCTTCGGCTTTGGCGGAACCAACGCGTCGCTGATCCTGGCCCGGCACGACTGAACCCGGGAGGCCGGGTTGCGGGTTCTGAGGTGGTTTGGTTTCCTCTTCGCGGTCCTTTTCGTTGGGCTTGGAGCCACTTCCTTCTGGGTCTATGCCCAGTTTTTGCTGCCCGGACCATCGTCGCAATCCATGGTCATTGTCATACCCAAGGGCATGGGCATTGAGGGCATTGCCGATCTTCTGGCCAAAAAAGGGGTGATCTCGTCACCCCTGGTTTTCCGCCTTGTGGCGCGCACCCTTGAAGCGGAAAAGCCCTTGCGCGCGGGCGAATTTGAATTTCCTGCCAAGTTGACAGCCCAAGACGCCATGAAAGCCCTGCAGGAAGGGCGCAACGTGGTGCGCCGCCTGACCATCGCCGAAGGTCTGACCGTGGCCGAAATCCTAAGCCAGCTGGCCGAAACCGAAGGGCTGAGCGGACGGGTACATGGGGTGCCCAGGGAAGGATCCCTGTTGCCTGAAACCTATCATTTTTCCTATGGCGACAAACGGGACGAGCTGATCCAGCGCATGCAAAAGGCCATGGATGAGGCATTGGAGCGCGGCTGGCGGAGCCGGGCGCCCAATCTTCCCCTGGCTGATGCGCGCCAGGTCTTGATTTTGGCATCAATCATCGAAAAGGAAACGGGACGGGCCGACGAACGGGCCCATGTGGCGGCGGTTTTCATCAACCGTTTGCGCCAGGGCATGCGTTTGCAATCTGACCCCACCGTGGCCTACGGGCTTACCTCGGGCAACGGACCTTTGGGCCGGCCCCTCAACCGGAGCGATCTGGCCCGGCCCAGCCCGTTCAACACCTATATGATCAAGGGGCTGCCCCCTACTCCTATCAGCAATCCAGGGCGCACCGCCCTGCAGGCGGCCGTCCGGCCCGCATTCTCCAGTGACCTTTATTTCGTCGCCGATGGCAGCGGCGGACATGTCTTTGCCCGCAGCCTCAAGGAGCATAACCGCAACGTTGCCCGCTGGCGCAAACTGCGGGCCAAAAAATAATCTATTCCTTGCTGGGCATTCCCCGGAACAGGCGGTCGGTCAGCACGGGCGGCAAAGCGGCTAGCAGCCACATCAAAAAATGAAGCCGGTAGGGAAAGGCGATTTGGGCCTGCTTGCGGTCCAGCCCGCGCATAATGATACGCGCTGCGCGTTTTGCATCCATGATCAGGGGCATGGCAAAATGGTTGGTGTCCGTGATATGGCTGACCACGAAGCCCGGACAGATGACCGATACCCGGATGCCGTCACCGTAAAGAGAGCCGCGCAATGCCTCACCCCAGCTCTTGACCCAGGCTTTGGACGCGCTATAGGCCGGCGCACTGGGCATTCCCCGGTAGCCGGCCAGGGAACTGACCAGCGCGATCTGGCCTCTGCCCCGCCCCCGCATGGTCGGGATCAACGGCTCCACACTATTGCGCACACCTTGCACGTTGATCTGCAAAATCGCATCGCCCGCATCGCCTGCATCACCCCTGGTATCAGTGGTGATCCCCGCATTGGCGATGATCAGATCAAAGGGATGGGCCTGATCAAGCGATGTGATCCAATCTTTCATGGCTGCCCCATCCGCAACATTGACAGGCTTGGCATCCACGTCGGCGCCCAATTTACGGCAAGCCTCGGCTACCGCCTTCAGCCTGGCCGCGTCCCGCCCGCCCAGGGCCAGGAAACAACCCGGCCCGGCATAAGCCAGGGCCAGGGCTTCGCCGATGCCGCTGGAGGCCCCGGTGATCAGAATGGAGCGTTTCAATTCGCCAGCCATGATCCTTTGTCCGCTCCGCCGCTTGTTGCGCTCTGGGTGCGAGGTTATAACATTCCCAGCCAACTGTGCAGAGGTCTATCGTGAGTATTGCCAGCATGACCGGCTTTGCCCGTTCGGGCGGAGCCAATGAAAAGCTGTCCTGGAGCTGGGAAGCAAAAAGCGTCAATGGAAAGGGGCTGGATATCCGTACCCGCCTGCCCCACGGCTTCGAAGAGCTGGAAATCGAGGCGCGCAAGATGGCCGGCAAGGCATTCAAGCGGGGCAATATCTCCCTGGCCCTGACCCTCAAACAGACCGAAGGCAAAAAACAATATCAGGTCAACCGGGAATTGCTTGACGGTTTGATCGAAATCGCCGGTGAACTGGACAGTCCCAGCCTGGAAAAGCCACGCCTGGATGGGCTGCTGGGTGTCCGGGGCGTGATTGAATTCTCCGATGAAGACGAGGACCTGGCCTCCGATAAGGATTTGGTTTCAGCCATGAAGGCGACCCTTGGCGAGATGCTTAGCGATCTGGCCCAGGCGCGGGGCGAGGAGGGCGGGCGCATTGGTATGGTTCTCACCCAACAGATGGATGACCTCGCCCGGGCCTGCGCCGAGGCCGGATGCGCCGCCGCCCTGCAGCCAGACGCCATCCGCCAGCGCCTGGCCCACCAGATCGCGGAGCTTATGGAAGACCGCCCGAAATTATCGGAAGAACGCCTGGCGCAGGAAGCCGCCCTGCTCATGACCAAGGCCGATATGCGCGAGGAACTGGACCGGCTGCAATCCCATCTGGAAGGGGCGCGGGCCCTTTTGGCCGAAGAAGGCGCCATCGGACGGCGTCTGGATTTTCTTTGCCAGGAATTCAACCGGGAAGCCAACACCATTTGCTCCAAGGCAGCAGATATGGAAATCACCCGCATCGGCCTGGAGATCAAGGCGTTGGTCGAGCAATTCCGCGAACAGGTTCAGAATATTGAATAAGGAAACAGGCCCCTCCCGGCGCAATCTTTTGTTTGTCCTGTCGTCTCCGTCGGGGGCCGGGAAGACCACGCTCGCGCAACGGCTGTTGGCCGAGGGTCCGGATCTGGTCATGTCCATCTCGGCCACGACCCGGCCCATGCGCCCGGGCGAAACGGATGGCGAGGATTACATCTTCGTCGATGAGCCGGCCTTCAGGAAGATGATCGAAGAGGGCGAGCTTTTGGAACATGCCACGGTCTTCGGCAATCTTTACGGCACGCCCAAGGCCGAAGTGGACAAGGCATTGGCGGCGGGAAACGACGTCTTGTTCGATGTGGATTGGCAAGGCACCCAGCAACTGGTCGAACATGACCGGGAAGACGTGGTCAGCGTTTTCATCCTGCCGCCCAGTATCGCCGAATTGGAACAGCGCCTGCGCAACCGTGCCCAGGATTCGGACGAGGTGGTGGCCGGCCGCATGGCCCGCGCGGCCGATGAGATGAGCCACTACACCGAATATGACTACATCATCGTCAATGAGGATGTGGAGGTCAGCATGGCGGAAGTAAGGGCCATTCTGACCGCCGTGCGGCTGCGCCGTTCCCAGCAGGTGGGCCTGCATCAATTCGTCGAGAATCTGCGTAACAAAGAATAATCACCACCCCAGCGAGATTTCCAAACATGTCAGAAGCGCAATTTCTAGGGGTTCCCGATGTGAACGCCTGGCTTTTTCTGGGATTGGCCGCTGCTGCCCTGGTGACATCGTTCATGGGGGCCGTGGCAGGCACGGCGGGCGGTCTGGCCCTGCTGGCGATCCTGGCCTTATTTTTTACGCCGGCTGTCATGGTCCCCGTCCATGCGGTGGTCCAGTTGGGCGCCAGTTTGAGCCGCATCGCCATCATGTGGCGCTATGTCATGCGCGATATCCTGCTGCCCTTTTTCATCGGCTCAGCATTGGGTGCGGCCCTGGGCGGGAAACTGTTTATTTCGCTACCGTCGGGCATCATTTTAGGGGCCATCGGCTGCATGATCATCATCCTGGTCTGGCTTCCCAAATTGTCCCGCCTGGGAGGAGCCAAATGGCGCTTTGCCTTCATCGGCGGAGGCGCAACATTTTTGGGTGTCTTTGTCGGTGCGGTCGGTACCCTGATCGCCCCTTTTGTCGCCGGGGCAAGCCCGGACCGGCGCATCCATGCGGCAACCCTGGCCGCCGTCATGACCATGGTACATATTAACAAGCTCATCGCTTTCGGCTTGGTAGGCGTCTCCCTCACCGCTTATACGCCGCTTTTGGTGGCGATGATCGCCATGACGGCGCTCGGCAACTGGGTGGCGATCAAGGTGCTGGACCGCATGCCCGAAAGCCTGTTCAGGATTTTCTTCAAGACCCTCATCACCCTCCTGGGCATCCGCCTCTTATGGGTCAGCGCCTCGGAGCTTGGATTGGTTTAGGCTTTTTCAAATCTGCTCAGGGCGCGGGCCAGAGCGCAATATTCCTCGATGCAAAGCTCCTCGGCCCGCCGCGTGGACTCTATGCCGATCTCGGGAAAAGAATCCGCCAGCAGTTTGAGAGAACTCCTGACCATCTTGCGCCGTTGCCCGAAGGCTATGGAAGTGACCCGTTCCATGGCGGAAAAATCGGCCTCGGCCAAAGGTTGGGTGCGGGGCGTAAAGGATACGACGCTGGAGGTCACGCGGGGCGATGGGGTAAAAGCGCGCCGGTCCACGTCGAATTCCAGATGCGTTTCGCATAGCCATTGGGTGATGATGGAAAGCCGGCCATAGGCTTTTGTTCCAGGGCCGGCACAGATGCGCCCGGCCACTTCTTTTTGGAACATGAGATGAAGCCCGGCGAAAGACGAAATCCGGGGCAGCCAGTGAATGAGCAGCGCCGTGGAAATATTGTAAGGCAGATTGGCTATAATGCGCCGGGGCGCGGCACCCAGCGTGGCGGCATCTACCTGCAGCGCATCGCCTTCCAGTATTTTCAGCCGGCCCGGATAAACATCACCCAATTCGCCAAGTGCCTGGACGCATCGTTCATCTTTTTCAATGGCCACCACATATGCCGCCCCCTGGTCCAGCAACGCCCGGGTCAGGCCACCCGGACCGGGGCCGATTTCGATGACGCTGACCCCGTCGAGGTCGCCCCCCAGACGCGCGATGCGGCCGCAAAGATTACCGTCCAGCAAGAAATGCTGGCCCAGGGACCGTTTGGCGCCAAGATCATGGCGCTGGATCACGTCCCGCAAAGGCGGCAGGAAGTTTTCTTTTTCCGCCACTAAAGGACCCGCGCCCGGCGGCCGGCCATGAAGGCCGCAAGATTGACGGCGGCGGTGAGGCTGTCTTCACGGGCCTGGCCGGTGCCCGCGATATCAAGCGCCGTTCCGTGATCGGGCGAGGTGCGCACGAAAGGCAGACCCAGGGTCACATTCACCGCACCATGGAAATCGATGGTCTTGATGGGGATCAGGGCCTGATCGTGATACATGCACAAGACCGCATCATAGGTGCGTCTGGCCTCGGCATGAAACAAGGTATCGGCCGGCAGCGGCCCCCGCACCTCGATCCCTTGATCTGCCAGGGCGCGGATGGCCGGTTCAATGAGGCGGCTTTCCTCATCACCCATCACGCCCCCTTCGCCGGCATGGGGATTAAGCCCGGCCAGGGCGATACGCGGGGTCTTAATGGCGAAATCCTGGGCCAAAGCGTTGGCCGTGATCAGCCCGGTCTCGATGATCAATTCGGGGCTCAAGGCACCGATGGCCTGGGTCAGGCTCATATGGCGGGTGACCGGGACCACGCGCAATCCCTCGCCCGTCAGCATCATCACCGGCTCGCTTTCGATGCCGGCCAGAGCGGCCAGAAATTCTGTATGGCCGGGATAGGAAAAGCCGGCCTCTTGGAAAACCTGCTTATGGATAGGATTGGTGACGACGGCTCCCACCCGGCCCGCCTGGGTGAGACGGACCGCCATTTCAATTGCCTGGCCCACGGCCCGGCCATTGCGCCCGTCCAACTGACCCGGCGTCACCGGAGCCGCCAGAGTCACGGGCAGCACGGGCAAGGCTTGGCCAAAAACCTCCGCTGCCCCCTCGGGCCCGTCAATCTCCTGGACGGGCACTTCCAGGCCCAATTCCCCAGCCAAACGCCTCAGCCGCTGCCCATCATCAATCAGAAAAAAAATGGGGGTTTCTTGTGTCCTACCCTGCCAGAGCTTGAGGGTGATTTCACCACCCACACCAGCCGGCTCGCCCATGGTCAACGCGATTGGAGGGGTAGGCTGGGCCCCAGAGACTTTGGCCCCAGAGACTTCGGCCAATGTCATTTCCTGATATCGATGAAAGCCGATCGGCGAAGATTGCGGAGCAGACGCCGGGAAACCATATCGGCCCTTTGACCCCGCAAATGGGTGCCCACCCGCTCGCGGATTTTGGAGTCCGGGCCGCCCCCCTTCCGGGTGCAGACCATCACCGCCACCAGGCCAGCCGGCATGCGGACGGGCGGGCTGACCCGACCCACGCCCAGCCGGCCCACCACATTGCCCAGATTATTGGGTAGGGAAGTCAATTTGATATCCTTTAAAAAAGCCGCTTTCCCGCCCTTCAGCTTGGCGCCCGCTTTTTTCATATCGCCGCATACCCTCACCCCCCGGACTGCCCCCCTTAGAGCACCCATGCCGGCTTTGACCCTGTCCGGGGCGGCATTCTTGGGAAGGGGAAGAAATATCTGATGCAGGTTCATGACGATTTCAGTGTTGGCCCCACTGCTCGCCAGCCGCTTACCGTGCAACTGCAGGATATAGTAACCGTCGAGCGCCTTGATCGGTTGGGACAATTCCTTAACCTGCATACGCTCCAAAGCCCTGGCCAGACTGATGGCGATCTGGTCGGACCGCATCCAGCCCAGCCGGCCACCAAGTGTGGCCGAGGCGCTGGCTGAAAAAGTCTTGGCCACGGTGCTGAAATCCGCGCCATTGCGAATTTGGCCGACCAGCTTGTTGGCGAATTCCGCCATATTCTCGACGGTGGTTTTTTGCGTGAAGGGCAGAAATATCTCGCCGATAAGGTATTCTGGTTTTCCCTTGTTTGCCTTCATTTGGGCCAGGGCTTCGTCTATCGCATCCTCGCCGATGGCGGTGCCCGAACGGACGGAGCGGCGGACCACTTTGATCCAGGCGATATTGGCTTCGATCTGGCTGATCAGAGTGGATTTGTCGATCCCCCTGCCGTTCAGGAATTGGCGCAACTGGCCTTTGGATATCTTGTTGCGCGTTTCCAGATCCCTAACGGCAAGATCGATTTCCCTCTTTTCGACGGTGATTTTCTGCTTTTTGGCTTCCTGAAGGCGCAACCTCTCATCGATCAGGTTGCGCATGACCTGAGCTCGGACCCGCCGGAGGGTGGCGGGATCACCGGGCAGACGGGCTGAAAAAATAACCAGACGCGCCCGGTTGTTGAGATCATAAACGGAAATTGCTTCGTCATTGACGATGGCCGCGATGCGCAAGGAAGCCTGGGCCAGGATGCGCTCCGGATAAAGACCCAAAACCGCCAGGACAATCAGACCCCACAGGTGTTTCCGGTGGCATTTGCCGAGATGGATCATTTTCCCCATCATACCTTCCATCAGCTCCCGGAATGGGATATTCCGGTCTGTACCTCGCCCAGGGTCTTGAAGGTCATCCTCAACAATATGGCGTCGCTGGGCTTGACGTCCCGGTCTTCGTAAAAGGTTCGCGTGAAGGATACGCTGAAATCAAAACATTCGCATTCATAGGTGAATTTCAAACCCAATGAGCGCAGCCCGTCATCCTCGTCCAGATCATAGAGGTTGGAGAAATCGCTCCGCCAGAAGCGGGTCAGCTTGGCGCTGACATTGGTTCGGATTTCTTCACGCCCGCCGAATTCAGACCCTTCCTGATGATCGAAGAAGACGTAATTGGTCGAGAAATTCAATGCCGGACGGCCGGCCCTTAAGTTGACTTCATGGCGCCTTGGCGAAAGATCGTCCTTGTCGATCCGGGTGCGGTAGACCAGATCCAGGTCCTCGCCCGGCGAGACCGTGAGCCGCCCGACGATATCGGAGAAATTATCCTCCAGCCCGCTGCCCTGGCCGAAGGTATAGTCATCCCTTAAGCGGAAGCTTTGCCCCAAAAAGACCGAACTGCCGCCGCCTTTCTTGCCCTGGATTCGCCATTTCAGACCATATCCCATGCGCGGGCCGCTTTCGACCCGGTCAAGCCCGGTAAAGCGGTTGGCCGAGATGAGATTGGTTTCATCCAGTTCCAGATCCACGCTGTCCTCGTTGGGAATGGTATCGGGATTGCCGCCATTGGGGCTGAGAACGACGGAGACCACCGGTTCCACCACCTGATCCGCGAAGCCCGACCGGCGCGAGAAGGGAAGCCGCCAATTGAGCGCCATTTCAGGACGCAGGCGTCCCGCGAAGCCGCTGTAATCCTTCTTCGCGCCCGGGCGCGGCAGACGGCTGACATGATAGAGATCACCGTGCAGGGACAGGGACAGATCATAAATCTCGCCCAAGGGGCTGATATAGGGCAAATGATACCCGGCACCGGCGGACATCCTGCGCGTGTCCATGCCCCGCGTGCGAGACAGGGCCACCATGCTTGCATCCAGGCTGGTCCTGGCGCCGAGATGCAGAGGCTCCCCCAACTGGGAGAATTCAAACATGGGCAGCACGACGGGGGTATTGCCCGGATCATCGGTTTCGCGCACGCCCTGAAAGGTTACTCCTGAAACTGCCATATAATTGCGATTTCTGAAGCCTTCGGCGAAAAGCCTGGAGGTCAGTGTTTTTTCCGAACCGAAGCGGAAGCGGCGTTTATAGGTATCGTCGCTCGCCCGGTCCAAATCGAACCCCCAGCGCCAGGTCCGGTCCAGATCGAAACGTCCGTCGCTGTCCAGATGGCCGCGAAATTCGTTCTTCGAGTCATAGTTCACGCTGGCTTCAACATTCACCAACCCGTGGGTTTGCAATTCCCGGTACTCGCCGGCCAGGACCAGGCGTTCCTTCGACGTGAGGATCGGCGTGATGGTGGCATCCCGGTTGGGCGCGATGACATAGTGATAGGGGGCGCTCAAGGTGGTCCCCAGATTGTTCGAAGCGCCGAATTTGGGTACCAGAAACCCGCTTTGGCGCTGGACCGTCGGATCGGAGTGGGACAAATAGGGGGTGTAGAACACGGGCAGGCCGGCCAATTCCAACCAGGCATCCGTATATTCCACGGTCTTGCGGACCTGATCATGGACCGCCTTGACCGCCTTGACCTGCCAGAAAGGCGGCTGTTCAGGGTCGCGGGCGCAGGCATTGCAGGATGAATAGACCGCGTTGCTCATTTCCAGGCGGGTGCCTCCCGAAAGGCGCGCCCCGTTTGCCGCGATGCGCGCGCTGTCGGACAGAAGGATACGGATTTCGCGGATGATGCCGTCTTTGAAATCGCCGCTGATTTCCATGAATTCACCGAACAGCACATCACCCGAGGGCTGGAGAAATTTCACATTCCCAGAGGCTGAAAGAACAGCCTCCCGTTCATTATAGGTGACCGTATCGGCGATCAGAATTTTGTCATCTTTGGAAATTTCAACATTTCCCGTCAGCCTGGAAATGCCCAATTCACGTTCATGGATCACCTCATCAGCGGTGAACAGGAAGGGCTCCTGACTTGCCCCCGGACCAGCAGCCGGCTGGGCCCCGGCGCCCACCGGCCAAAGGGACAGGAACAAAAGGGCTAAAAACGCACCCATATGTGACAATCTTGCCTTGAACACGGGGCTATCCGTCCTCCAGGTGAAAAACCATGGCCAGGCCCAGCAAGGTGAAAACCCCCGACGGCGTCCAGGCTGCCAGGACGACGGGAATGTTGTCGCGCAGGCCGAGAGCCGAGACAATATCTGAAAAGAAGAACAACACAAACCCAACAAAAACCCCACCCATGATGACGAAGGCCGTGTTCCCGGTTCTGGACGAGCGCAAGGTGAATGTGGCGGCGATTAAAATCATGGCACATAAAAGCAGAGGGGCGGCCATAAGGCTGTGCCAATAAAGCCTGTGGCGCAGGGCCGAAAACCCGGCGCGCTCCAGATTTTCAATGAAATTGGGCAAATCCCAAAAGGACATGGTCTCGGGCGGTGCGAAACTGTCTTGAATGTTATCCAGCGTCAGATCGGTTTCGAACCAATATTCCTCCACCTGGCGCAAGGGCGTGTCAGGCTTGTAGATCCAAACATCACGCAGGTGCCAGAAGCCGTCCTCCAATTTCCCGGTCTTGGCCGTAACCCGTCCTTCGAAACTGTCGATCCCGGAATAAACAAAAATGGTCACTTCCTCCAGGCCGATATCGGCGCCGTCCAGGGACAACCGGTAGGCATGGATCACGGATTGACTTTTTTCGTTGGCCTGACGCAGCCACAGGCCGGAGCTGGACAGTGCAAGCAGGTTGGTCTGGCCCTTCAGATAGGTTGAATTAAGCCGTTCATAGCGGGTCAGAAGCACGGAAGCCGCGGGATTGAAGGCCATGATTTTGAACAGTCCAAGAAGAAACGCCATGACCAGGACGGGAAGCAGAAATTGCCAGGCGGAGACCCCGGCAGCCCGGGTGACCATCAATTCGCGGGACCGGGTCAAACGCCAAAATGAAACCATGGCGCCGAACAGAACGGCAAAGGGAAACATCTTTTGCCCCATGAAGGGCAGCTTGAACAATCCCATTTTCAAAATCAGCCCGGCATTGACGGCCTCCTGGGTCGCCGAGCGGCGCAGCAATTCGACGATGTCGAACAGAAATATGATACTGAGCAGGACGACAATAACGCCGGCAAAGCTGATCAGGAACTGTCGGCCGATATAGATCGAAAGTATGGGCGAGAGGCGCATCCGGCTTCCCTCCCCTAACCCGCCGGCGCCGGGCGGCCCGACGCAAAGGGATTGCGCCAGCGCGGCGGATGGATCAAAAGCCCCATTCCCACCAGAATGGGAAGCAGTGCATTGACATAAAGGAGGGGAACAAGTTCCAAATTCTTGGCCGCCAGGTTGGTCAATGCCATGAAAATGGCCTGCAGGGCGATGATGATGATGACGGCGGCGGTGATGCGCAACGCTTGGCCGCGCCGGGAGAAATCACCACTCAACAGGCATAAAAGCCCGACCAGGATGAAGCCCAACCCGCTCAAGGGGGAGGTCAGCCTCTGATGGGCCTCGATGACGAATTTGCCGTAATCCTTGGGGTTCCCCATATCCTCCTTTTTCAAGGACAGAAGCTCTCCCACCATCCGCTCACGGGGCTCCCGGTAACGCCGTTTCGGCTTTTTGACCACGCCGCTGAGATCCAGATTATATTGGTCGAAAAACAAGGTTGAATCCTTTTTCGGGCTGGTTCTGTCCAGAACCTGACGGCTGCCTTCGAACATGACCACCCGGGCGCCGCTGGGCGTTTCGGCCAAAATCCCCCGCTTGGCCAGATAAGTGACCGGTTTCTTCGGGTCGTGACTATCATGGACCAAAATCCCCAGAAGCTCGTTCTCGCCGGTGCGCTCTCTGACATAGACCGTTATTTTGTCCGAAAACATGCTGAATTCGCCCTCGCGCAGCACCACATGGGCCAGGCTGTAGCGGATATCCCACTGCATGACCCGGAATTTCTTGTACGAAATGGGCGTCATATAAAGGGCCAGGGCGTAACTGAGGGCGGTCACCGCCAAGCCCATATAAAGCGCCGGCTTGGCCACCGACAAGGGGCTCACCCCGGCGGCGCGCAGGATGACCAGTTCCCGGTCCGCATTCATCTTGGAATAGATGAATATCACCACCAGAAACAAGGCGATGGGCAGAACGATGGTCAGAAAATTGGGCATCAGAAGAATGGTCAGATAAAAGAAATCCCCCGCCGACAGGCCACGGTTAATGATGGAATCCACGAAACGCAGGGACTGGGTCAGCCAGATCACTCCGGCCAGACCCAGGCTGGCCAAGATCATGCCCACCGTCAATTGGCGCAGCATATATCTGGAAATCCTGTTCATGGCTGCCGACTATAGCCTTTTTTTTCCAAGGTGGAATAAAAAAATATATGAGAATCAATGGGCAATTTAGCTTTTCCGTTATTCAGGATTAAGAAGAAGCAAGCCCGGCTGAGCCCCTTATAATTCAAAACACACCCTTGGTTCCATCCATTACGCTGCCCGCGCCATTCATGATCTTGGCCAGCAATTGGGGACAATCGGGCATGAACTGATCTGCAAAAAAGCGCGCGATCAGAATTTTGCGGGTCAGAAACGCCTGGTTGCCTTCCCCGGCACCAAGCATTTCGCGGGCCCTGCCCGCCGCCCGGGCCAGGAACCAGCCGCCCAGAGTAATCCCCCCCAGCCGCAAATAATGCACGGCACCCGCCGCCGCCCGGGCCGGGTCCTGGGCGTTGGTGCCCAACAACCAATGGGTGGCTTCATCCAGATGGGCCATGGCCTGGCCCAGACGGGCGGCCAGGGTAGTCAAAGTCTCATCGGGACTGGCGGCCAGTTCATCGCGGGCCGAAGCCATATCCGCCAACAGGGCATTCATGGCCCAGGCCTCATCGCGCACCACTTTGCGGAACAACAGATCATTGGCCTGAATGCCGGTGGTGCCTTCGTAAATGGCTGAAATACGCGCATCGCGGAGATATTGCGCGGCGCCCGTCTCCTCGATGAAGCCGGTACCGCCATGCACCTGGATGCCCAGGTGAGCGGTTTCGATGCCGCCTTCCGTGCCCCAGCCCTTGGCGATGGGCAAAACCAATGCCTGGCGGGCTTCATTGGCGGCGCGCATTTCATCATCCGGGTGGCGGGCCGCCTTGTCCTGGCAGGCGGCGATATAAAGGTTCATGGCGCGGGCCGCTTCGGTCTGGGCGGCCATGGACATGAGCATGCGCCGCACGTCGGGATGTTCGATAATCGGCACCGCATCGGGTGAGGTGCCGTCGATGGCCACCCCCTGGGTCCGTTCCTCGGCATAGGCGCGGGCCAGTTGATAGGCCCGCTCGCCCATGGCCGGCCCCTGGATGGCGACCCCCAACCTGGAAAAATTCATCATGGCGAACATGGCGTGCAGACCGCGGTTCTCCTCACCCACCAGATAACCTATGGCACCGTCCCCATTGCCATAGGACATGACCGCCGTCGGCGAGGCATGAATGCCTAATTTTCGTTCCAGAGACAGGGCCTTGAGATCGTTTCGCTGGCCCAGCGCGACGACAGC
>CAZBQG010000005.1:0-1116 GCA_964493945.1 uncultured Rhodospirillaceae bacterium | reverse complement strand
GGGTACCATCATCGCCCACCAGATATTTAGGCACCACGAAAAGCGAAATCCCTCCCACACCTTCGGGTGCGCCGCTGATGCGAGCCAATACCAGATGGATGATATTTTCGGTCATCACATGGTCGCCATAGGTGATGAAAATCTTTTGGCCGGTAATGCGGAACTGATCGCCATCCCGTTCCGCCTTGCATCTGAGGCACCCCAGATCAGACCCGGCATGGGGTTCGGTCAGGTTCATGGTCGCCGCCCACTCGCCGGACACGATCTTGGGCAGAAATATTTCCTTCTGCGCGCCGGAGCCGAAACTGGCCAGCAGATCGGCCGCCGCCTGGTTCATCATGGGGCTCAAACTGAAGGCCAGATTGGCCGAGCACCAGATTTCCTGGGTGGCGGCGGACAAAAGTTTGGGCAGTCCCTGGCCTCCCCAGGCGGGATCGATGGAAATGCCGATCCAGCCGGCCTGGGCGAACTGGGCATAAGCCTCGGTGAAACCATCAGGCATGCGCACCACGCCGTTTTCCAGCCTCGCACCCTGCTCATCGCCTGAATGATTGAGAGGGGCCAGCACCTCTGAGCCGAATTTCCCGGCCTCTTCCATCACCGCATCGACGAGGTCGGGGGACGCCTCTTCGTAGCCGGGCAAGGAGGCGATTTCATCCATTCCGGCGATTTCATTCAGCACAAATCTGATGTCATCGAGCGGCGCGTAATATTCGGTCATAATCGGCCTACCTTGAATCCAAATGAAAAACGGCTGAAAAGGACGATTTTAGGGTTTTCACCCGCCCGCCGGCCTGAGCTTCCAACTTGTTTCAAATTTATACATTTTTAAACAAAAAATTGCACAATTGACATCATGGGTACACATCCACCCGGTATGATCTCCGAAGATCCAATTGGGAATGCTTTTCCCGGATCGGCTTTTTCGGGCGTAAGGCCCGTTAAAGGGTCCTTCAAGTTTACCCCGAACGGGAAGGACCGGTATTCTTAGACATGATGCGTCCCTGTATCGACTCACCAGGCCCCCAGAGGGCCCGGTTTTTTTTGTAAAATCAGTTGCCGGACTAGGTCCTGTTGACAGTTAACGGACTATCAATGGTTTGTGTGATTCAAGCA
>CAZBQG010000004.1:0-42785 GCA_964493945.1 uncultured Rhodospirillaceae bacterium | reverse complement strand
CGGACTGTAGCTTAAATCGCCGCCAAACCTGTCTAACAATTGGGGAGTAGCTCATATCAAAAGCCCGTAGCCGTTCCGGTAGCTTAGGACCCCTACGGGGCAGAAGGAGTTAAAGAGTTTGGCGGAGTGAAAGTGATGTAATGCAAAATCGGTCGAACCGAGGGTCGGGAAAACCCGTTTGGGTCAAGGCGCATCAAGCGCGTGGTTTTGATTGGGACCCGATCCCGCGGATCGCATTAGGGCCAGCGGCCATGTGTGCCGCATCAACAGGCCGGACACATGACAGCACCCGACCAATTTGCAGCAACATCAAATTTACCCCTTGCCAAAAGGGAGCCGTCCACACGTGACCCTATAGGCTCAGGTGCCCAGCAGTTCCACAATCATTTCCCGGTATTCCGCCACCGACGGGTGCCTGGGCGCCGTGGCGTTGAACCAGTTTTCATGACCCATCTGGGCCAGCCCGTCCACATCCTGGCCGTCATAGCCGATTTCGCGCATGGTGGCCGGGATGCCCACCCGTTCGTTTAGCTGGGCGATGCCATCAGCCAGATCGCTGCCCCTGGCCAGCCCCATGGCGTCCAAAATCTTATCGCCCTTATCCCCCACATCGCCCGCGCAAAAGCGCACCACGGCCGGCGTGGCGATGGCCACCGCGGCGCCGTGATGGACCGGGCGGTCGCCGAAAATATGGGCCAGGGTGTGAACCGGGCCTAATCCCTTATAGATGGCCATGCCCCCTTCCAGGGCGGCCATCAGCATATGCCAGCGGGCCTCCCGGTCCGTGCCGTCCTCGACAGCACGCTCAATATAGGTGCAGACCCGGCGGATGCCGTCGAGCGCAATGGCTTCCACCGGCGGATTGACCGTGGGTGCGAAAATGCCCTCGACGCAATGGCCCAACGCATCCATGCCCGTCCCGGCGGTGAGGCGGGGCGGCAGGGCCAGGGTCAGGTCGGGATCACAGATGGCCACGCTGGGCTGTATATGGGGGCTCCTGACGCCAAACGCATGGGTATCAGGCGCCGGATGGATGCCGCCGCCGGCCGTGATCTCGGCCCCCGTGCCGGCGGTGGTGGGGAGCGTGATGAGGGTCGGCAATCCGGGCTTGATGCGTTCCGGATTGGCCGCCAGTTCCTGAAGCTCTCCTTCATGGCTGACCACGATGCGGATGGATTTTCCCGAATCCAGCACCGAGCCGCCGCCCAGCGCCACGATACCGTCACAATCATTTTCCCGGTAGGCCGCCGCCGCCGCCTCCACCCCCGCGACCGTTGGGTTTTCGGGGATTTTATCAAACAGCGTGTAATCCACATTGGAAGGGATGGCGGCCCGCAATTTTTCAAACACGCCGTGCTCGACCAAACCTTCATCGGTAATGAACAAAGGCCGGACCACGCCATGGGCAATCAGTTCGCCTTCCCACCCGCGGACTGCGCCGAAATCGAAATGAATTTTTGGAAAGGCTGGCAGAATGCTCATGTCTCTAAAACCTCACTTTTTCGCTGATCGCGCCACAATTGGCGGAAGGAACGACGCACGGATTCGGCGTGTCTGGCCATCTCCAATCTGGCCCATTCCCGGTCACCACTTTTCAATGCATCAATGATCAGGCGGTGCTGGCTCTCCGTGGCCGGCATCTGCTGGGCGTTGATACGGCCAAATTTGAGGCAGACACTGGAAGGGAAATTGACGATGCGCCCGACCATCTCTTCCAATTTGTCATTGCCCGAAGCGGCGTGGATGGCTTTGTGGAATTGGTAATTGAGATCCAGGAATGCGCGGTAATCCTCGTCACGGTAGGACGTCGTGATCTTTTCCATCCGGCCGGCCAATTCTTCCAACGCCGCGATTTGGTTCTCATTGATGCGCATGGCGGCCAATCCCGCGCTGTAGCCCTCGAGCATAGCCAGAAGGTCAAAAACTTCCTCGAACTGGGTTTCGCTGACCTCGGACACATAACAGCGCCGATTGGCTTTGATGGTCACCAGCCCTTCATCAGCCAGGGCGCTGAAGGCCTGGCGGACGGGCGTGCGGCTGACCTGGCAGAGTTGGGCAAGTTCCAACTCCCGCAATTGGGTGCCGGGCAGGAAATGGCCGCTAAGGATTTCCGACCGGATCCGGGTATAGGCCGTTTCCTTCGCCGTGGTCACGGTTTTTTACTCCTTTTCCAACCGGAATTCCTTTGGTTATACCAAGGCTAACCTATTTTTTCTTGCCCTTTTTCCGGGTCCCCAACCCCATGGTCCCTTTGAGGGCGGCCAAGGCGGCGGGGGAAATCTTGCGGAAATTGGCAAAAACCTCCTTCATCTCATCACCGATGAGGATAACCGGCAAGGAACCCAGCGCCTTTTTGTAGACCGCCTTGGTCTGGGGATCGTTCCATGCCGCTTTATAGCCTTTGCGCAAATCCGCCGCAGCCCTTTTGTCCATGCCCGGCGCGCCCACCAGGGTGTTGGACCAAGTCATATAGGTGGAAAACCATTGATAGGCTTCGTATTTGATGCCGGATGGCGCCTTGCCCTTGACCGATTTATAGAATTCAGCGAAGGGTTTGACGTTTTTCCCATAAAGGTCACCAACCAGAAAGGGCTTGCCCGTGGCGGCATCCAGGGACGGATGGTAATAAAGAGCCGTGGCCGTCTTTTTCTTCAAAAGATCGTTTTCATAAAAGGCGAAAAAGCCCGGCGCGCCGGTAGTGATGGTCTTGATTTCCTTGCCCATCAAGGCGGCCTTGAGCTTGGGCTGGTTGCGATATCCCGTTACATGGCGGTATTTGAGGCCCAGAAGGTCAAACCCCATGATCGAATACATGCCCAGCGCGCCGCCGACGATGCGCCCGCCGGAGACGAAATTACTGGCTTTCAGGATGTCACTAGGCTGTTTGATCCCGGGTGCCAGATCGGCCGCGGCGATGGTCACGAAAGGTGTTCCGCCGGCCGCCCCGATGACCGTGAATTTAGACGGCTTATAGCGGATGCCGGGCAGGCCGGTAACGATGCCCGCCAAGTTCAAGGGCCCCCACATCAAGGTGGTGCCGTCTTTTTTGCCCTTGGAATAGACGAAATTGATCCCCTTCTGGCCGCCGCCGCCAACGATGTTTTTGACAATGACCTTGGGCTTGCCGGGGATGTGTTTCTCAAAAAAGGCTGCGAAACGCCTGGCATTGCGGGTCAGACCCCCGCCGGCGCTGGCCGGTACGATGATTGAAACGGTTTTGCCCTTCAAAAATTGTGCGCCTGCTTGGCCGACAGGCAAAGAAATGACCAAACCAACTGCCGCCAGTCCGGTCGCCGCGATTTTGGAAATTTGCACCGTATCCTCCTGTTAGTCTTCAATTACCCTTCCCGACAGATCTGATTAAGCGATCCATCGTTGGAATTTTTGTACAACATTTTTTAAGATATGCGCAATAGAGATAATATAAGTAATTTTGTGTATTTTTTGTTTTTATGGGATAATTTATGTTAATTTTATTTATTTTCATATATATAATGTTTTTTATAATTTAAAAAATTTTTATATAGGCATTTTATTATATTTTAAAAGTTCAACAATTCTTTATGATAACAATCATAAAATTAATGCTTTTATCTGCCGGCAATTATGATCTCCGGTGTTCCAGTAATGGAATCAAAAAGCATAAAGAAATTTTCCACTGCTTCCAGATTGCCGACAAGTGTCACCTCGCCTGCCTCAAGGCCCTCAGCAAAGCTGGTTCTGGCGACTGCAAATTCGGTCATGAACTGGCGCAGGAAAGTTAATGTGGCATCCGTGCTGACGGGGGGCGCGGCATGAAACTGGCAAACACCCTGGCGGATTTCAAGAGCGCAGACCTCATCCGTGTCCGTGGTGGCGAAAGCCAGGGCCATATGAGTGTCCAAGGCGTCTTCCGCCCGCAAACGCACTGTCATCATTTCCAGAATTCCTGCCAACGGAAAGCGGGCAATGGTTTTAGGCCCTCCCATAGGCAGGCCTTTCTGTCCGGATTTGAGCTTGCCTTCCAATTCCAGGGCCGTGGTCAGAGACCCATTGCGCCAATTGGTGTTTTTTTACTCATAGCCGAATTGGCGCACCGCATCGGCCTTCAATTGGCAGGCCTCCGGGTCCTCAACATTGGCGCGCACCAGCCAGGTGGCCAATTCACCAGCCCATTGATATTCACCTGTATCCAGCGCCTTACGGGATTCCACCAAAAGACGCTCCCGCCCACCCATCAGCGCCACATAACGCGCCGCCCGCTCATCCCGGGGAAGAGGGTCCAGATCCACCAGATCGCCTTCAAACCAGCCCAGATAGTCGGAATAAATGCCTCTCACGCAGTGTTTGTAGGCACCGTAGTATCCCCCAGCCACGGATGAGCCGCCAGATGCCCTGGCATGACCACTTTTTCGGCGATTTCGTCCGGCGTCCAGCCCAGATTCATGCGGCGCACGGTCTGATCATGCAGATATTGCATGGCGTCGCGGTGGGCGGTGAGCATGTCTTCCACCTCTGCAGCCCCTTCCACCGGTTCTCCATGATGTGGAATAAGGATTTCCGCCTCATGTTCACGCAGCGCATCCACCGCCCGCACCCAGGGCATGGGGCTGCGGAAGCTGTTACCGCGGATGGCGTACATATTGGGCAGGGTCTGCCCCTGGATGATGTCGGCTGAAATCAGCACCTTGTCGCCGGGCAGCCAGACCGCGATCTGATCATCGGTTTTGCTCGGCAAATGGACCAGTTCCAGGCGGATGCCGGCGATCTCCAATTCCAGATGGCCGCTGAATTCACGGGTCGGCAGCATGAGACCCCGCGTTCCCTCCCGGTTGATGGGCCCCAGTCCCGATCCCGCATTGCCTTCCTCGCCGTCCGGCAGCTGCGTGCCGAAGGTATACATGGCGCGCCGCCCCAGGACCGGCACCAACATGCCGCCGCTATGGAAAAGCTCCCGGGAAAGCTCTTCATGGGCGATGATTTACACACCACCGGCCACATCTTCTTCGGAGACAAAGACCTCCACGCCGCTCACATGATCTGCGTGGCAATGGGTGAAAATCACCGCCTTGATGGGTTTGTTGGTTATTTTGCGGAAGGCCTCATGGGCGCGTTCCGCATTTTCCACCGTCGACAGGCTGTCCACCAGGATAAGCCCGTCTTCGCCTTCAATAAGCGTGCAATTGGAGGGCGCATAGGCGAAGGCCGTGTGAATATACCCCTTCAGGGTATAGACATTTTCGACCATGGCGCCTGTGTGCTGGGCCAGGTCGGGATGGATGCGGGCTGGGCCCACGCCTTCTGAGGTCATGGGGTAAACTCCCTGTTTTCAAGCTCGCATTTAACCGGCGGCCCTGCCCTTAGGTCAAGGGCCGGGC
Source organism: uncultured Rhodospirillaceae bacterium (assembly GCA_964493945.1). Lineage (GTDB taxonomy): Bacteria > Pseudomonadota > Alphaproteobacteria > Rhodospirillales > UBA2165 > CAZBQG01. Next base: position 37,428 of record CAZBQG010000004.1, on the reverse strand, counting down.
GCCGGGCAGTCTGGTTCGTTCAGTCGCCTTCGAATTTGGGCCTTTGTTTGGAGGTGAAGGCCTCATAGGCGCGGCGGAAATCCTTTGAATACATGGCGATGGCCATGGCCTGACCTTCCGAATCAACCAACTCGTTGATGCCCATATCCCATTCCTTGTGCATCTGACGTTTGGTGATGGCATTGGCAAATGTAGGTCCTGCGGACAGCTTCTTGGCCATGTCGGTGGCTATCTGCAATACCTCGTCCGGAGCGCAGACACGGTTATAAAAGCCCATAGAGAGGGCTTCGTCGCCGGGCATGAGGCGGCCCGTATAGAGCAATTCGGCGGCCCGCCCAAAGCCGACGATGCGGGGCAGGATGCCGCACGCACCCATGTCGCAGCCGGGCAGTCCCACCTTGACGAACAAGAATCCCACTTTTGAGTCTGGCGTGCCATAACGGATGTCCGAGGCCATGGCCAAGATGGCGCCGGCGCCCACACACATGCCGTCGATGGCGGCGACGATGGGCTGGGGGCAGGCGCGCATGGCCTTGACCAGATCGCCGGCCATCTGGTTGAACTCTAGCACGCCGTCCACGCCCATCTCAAACAGGGGCCCGATGATGTCGTTCACGTCGCCGCCCGAACAGAAATTGCCGCCGGCACCGGTGATCACCACGGAAGTCACGTCCTTGACAAATTGCAGATCACGGAAGGTATCGCGCAGTTCCCCATAGCTTTGAAAGGTGAGCGGGTTCTTGCGGTCCGGAATATCGATGGTGATGGTGGCCACGGGGCCATCCACCTTCCAGTCGAAATGTTTGGGCTTTATGTCGCTTGCCTTGATACGTCTGAAAACATCCATTGCTTGGTTTTCCTTCTAGGTGGTTATGGAATATCCGTGCCAAAAGCCATGGTCACGGGCGTTTGTTCCCTTGTTAGACATAATCCTTGATCAGGACCCAGGCCGACGCGGCGCGGGATGCGCATTTGCCGGCGAAGCGCTCGGTCCCGGCCGAACTGGCAATGCCTTCCAGGCCACGTTTATAGACACCTTGAATGATGGCCGCCGAACGAAAACCGCCGAAGGCCACGTAGAATTCCCAATTTTCAATCTTACCCCGTTTGGTGCGGGCTGAGTAGCGGTTCAGAAAATATTCCTCGTCGGGCAATCCCAGGGCGGCCAGATCCATGCCGCTGAAATTATCCTCTATCAGATCACCGTGATAGCCCATGCAGGTATAGGCTACATCGGCAAATGGATGCCCTAATGTGGAAAGCTCCCAATCCAGTACGGCCAGGATTTTGGGCTCGGCCGGATGAATGATACAATTGCCCATGCGGTAATCGCCATGGACGATGCTGGCCTCTTCGCTTTCCGGCACATTTTCCGCAAGCCAAGCCATGAGGCTGTCCATGGCCGGTATTTCCTCGGTCTTGGAGGCCACATATTGCTGTGACCAGCGATCGATCTGGCGGGCGAAATAATTTCCGGGCCGGCCATATTCCTCCAGCCCCTGGGCGGCCAGATCCACCATATGCATTTCGGCCAAGGTATCGATGAACTGATCATAGATGGCCGTGCGCTGGGCCGGGTCCAGCCCCGGCAGGCGGGGGTCGTGGAACACCCGTCCCTCGATCTTTTCCATCACGAAAAAATCCGTGCCGATGATTTCCTTGTCCCGGCAAAGATGATGCATGACGGGCACGGGCACGCCGGTCCCTTTAAGGCCCGACATGACCCTATATTCCCGGTCCACACGGTGGGCCGAAGGCAGAAGCTCGCCGGGGGGCTGTTTGCGCAGCACATATTCCCCAGAAGCCGCGCTCATAACGAAAGTGGGATTGGATTGCCCACCGGCGAATTGGCGTAATTCAATGGGCCCCTCAAAGCCATCCATATTGTCGCTCAAATAGGCGGTGAGGACGGCCTCGTCGAAACGGTGCGCTTCGCGCACCTCGACCACTTCCATTTCGCCCGTATGATTTTGATCCGCCATCTACCTACCTAATTATAGCGCCGCATTTCAAGGCGCGCGATCTGATTGCGGTGCACCTCGTCGGGCCCATCGGCCAGACGCAGGGTCCGCTGCACGGCATAGGCGGCGGCCAGCCCCGGATCAGTGGTTACCCCGGCACCGCCATAGGCCTGGATCGCCCAATCGATGATCTTGCAGGCCATGTTGGGAACGGACACCTTGATCATGGCGATCTCTTTCCGCGAATCCTTATTGCCTATGCGGTCCATCTTATCCGCCGTCTGCAAAACCAGAAGCCTGGCTTGATCTATCATGATGCGGGACTCGGCGATGCGCTCCTGGGTGACGGTCTGCTCGGAGACATATTTACCAAACGCATGACGCGACCGGACCCGTTTGCACATCTGTTCCAGGGTCCGCTCGGCCACCCCGATGGAACGCATGCAATGATGGATGCGCCCCGGGCCAAGGCGGGCCTGGGCAATCTCAAAGCCACGCCCTTCGCCCAATAAAATATTATCCGCCGGCACCCGCACATTATCGAAGGAAATCTGGCCATGCCCATGGGGCGCGGCATCAAAACCGAACACGGGCAGCAAGCGTTCGATCTTGAAGCCCTCAGCATCGGTGGGCACGACGATCATGGATTGCTGGCGGTAGCGGTCGTCGATATCGGGCGCCGTCTTGCCCATGAAGATCATCACCTTGCAGCGGGGATCGCCGATCCCGGAAATCCACCATTTGCGCCCATTGATGACATATTCGTCGCCGTCGCGCTGGATATGGGCTTCGATATTGGTGGCGTCGGAAGAAGCCACGGCGGGCTCGGTCATGGCGAAGGCGGATCGGATTTCGCCGGCCAACAGGGGCTTCAGCCATTTTTCCTTGACGGTATCCGACGCAAACCGCTCCAGGATTTCCATATTGCCCGTATCGGGGGCCGAACAGTTGAAGACCTCTGGTGCGAAATGGCACCAGCCCATGATTTCACAAAGGGGGGCATATTCCAGATTGGTCAGGCCAAATCCCTTTTCGCTATCGGGAAGGAACATGTTCCAAAGCCCTTCGGCCTTGGCCTTGGCCTTCAATTCCTCCATGGTGGGCAGGACCTTGAAGCGGTCGCCCTCTTCGATTTCGGCTTCCAGCTTTTCTTCGTTGGGCAGGATATGGGTGTTCATGAATTGCCAAACGCGTTCTTGCAATTCCTTTACCTTATCCGAATGTTCAAAATCCATTTTTCCGTTCTCCCCCCATATCCAGCCTCACTTTGGGCATATGGCCTTGCCTAATCCCAAAGCCTTTCACTGTCAATCCATGACCCCCGGGAATCAGTCCGCCCATCAGACATAACGCGTGTTGCAAATGGATATCCCGCCATCCACTGTCAGCACCTGCCCGGTCAGATAGCGGGCCGCGTCCGACGCCAGGAACAGGGCGACGCCGGCGACATCGTCGGACTCGCCGATGCGTCCCAGGGGGCAGGTTTCCAGCCGCTCATCCAGGATCACCGGGTTTTCCCAAAGGGCGCGGGCGAAGTCGGTCTTGACCAGGCCGGGGGCGATACAGTTGACCCGGATGCCGCGCCGCCCCCATTCCACGGCCAGGTTGCGGCCCAGTTGAAAATCCGCCGCCTTTGTCAGGGTGTAAATGCCCAGCGTGTCCGATCCTGAAAAACCGCCGATGGAAGAAATAATCACCACGGCGCCGCCGCCCACCTCCACCATATGGGGCAAGGCCTTGTTGCAGAGAAACAAAAGATTCCTGACATTGCTGTCCATGCTCTTGTCATAGGCTTCGTCGCTTAGCTCGGCCAAGGGCCCGTAATAGGGATTGACCGCCGCGTTGGGCACCAAAACATCAATCCGCCCCCAGGCATCCAATGTGCCATCAATAAGCCCATCCAGCTCTTCCCGGCTGGAAATATTGCAGGGCAGAGCCATGGCCTCACCGCCCGCCTCGTTGATTTCGCCGGCCACCGCCTCGCAGGCATCCTGTTTGCGGCTGGAAACCACGACCCGGGCGCCGGCGCCGGCCATGGCCATGGCGATGGCCTTGCCAATCCCTTTGGAGGCGCCGGTGACCACGGCCACCTTGCCTGCCAGAGAAAACATATCCTTATGCATCAGACGATCTCCGCATCCATGAGAATGGCCACCAGCAGGGCTTCATCGGGGCCGGTATTGACCCAGGCATGGTTGGTGCCCCGCTGGATGACGATGTCGAAGGGTTTGAGGGCGCGTTCCTCTTCATCCAGCAAAAGGGTCACTTCGCCGGAAAGCAAAATAATGTAATCCACCGTGCGGGTCTTGTGCATCCAGGGGCTGCGTTCGTTGCCACCATGGGCCCCGGTCGCCCCATAGGCTTCAAAGGTGGCCTTGGCCCTGGCTTCGTTCTCTTCCCGGGTCATGCCAGGCTCTTCCGGCGGCACGGTGAAATAGAAAAATTTGGTGCCATGCTCGTCCGGCTCCAGCACCACCGGCGGCAGGGCCCGATCGGTATGATCGGCCGGGTCCACCGGGCCCGGCTCGGTGTTCCAGATTTCAACGATGCCCCGGCGGCCCGCTCCGGCCTGGCCTTCGGGTGCGCCGTCGAAGGCGACGACGGAGGCGCCTTCGGCATTGTTGGCGGTGACGATGCGCCTGATATTTTCGATCACAGCTTACCCTCCCTTACCCTCCCGTGGGGCCTAACGGTTGAAGAAGGCGTTGACCAGGGCCTCGGTCTCGGGCGTGCCCAACAGGCCGTGATTAAGCTCCATTTCCAGGGCGAAGCCGTCCTGATCCGGATCGGCCTGGGCCGCGATGCAGCGCTTGGATGCCTTCAGGGTGGCCGGCGGATGGACCGATATGCGTTGTGCCAGACCCGCGCCCGCAGCTTCCAGATCGGCCAGCGGAACCGAGTAATTGACGATGCCCAAATGCTCAGCCGTCACCCCATCCACCATCTCGCAGGCCAGTATGATGCGCGCCGACACGCCTTTGCCGCAAAGCCGGGTGAGGCGCTGCGTGCCGCCGGCGCCGGGCACCTGGCCCAGGGTGGCTTCGGGCAGGCCCATTTTGGCTTCGTTTGCCGCAATGCGCAGATCGCAACAAAGGGCCATTTCCAGCCCGCCCCCCATGGCCGCCCCATTGATTTCGGCGATCACCACCTGGGGCAATTGTTCGATCCGGGTATAGACGTCTTGCAGTCTTTTCGTATCAACGATCTGGGCATCGGCGCCGTCATCGCTTTCCAGATGCTGCTTGATCAAGCCGATATCAAATCCGGCGCAGAACACTTTGAAGTCGGACCGGATGCGCACCACGCCGATATCCGAAGCATTTTCCAGATCATCCAGAATGGAATTGAAAATGGTCATCCATTCCTGGTTGATGGCATTCACCTTGGGCCGGTTGAGGGTGAGAACGGCCACCTTGCCTTGTTTATCCATCTCGATCATTTTTTCGTTTCTCCTTGTTTTTTTATTTCCGCCTGCGCCATCTCGCGCAATTTCACTCGTTGAATTTTGGTGCCGTTGGCACTCAGGGTTACGGGGAAGTCCTCCAGGGGAATTATCCTGGCAGGGGTTTTATAGCGTGCCAGCCCCTGACGGCAATGTTCGATCAGCAGAGCTTCCTGGAACGCATGGCCCGGGGCCAAAGTAATAAAGCCAACGGCCCCCAGACCTGACGGCGTATCGGCGCCCACCACCTGACAGCCATCGACCATGGGATGGGTGCGCAGATAATCCTCGATCTCGGCGGGCGCGGTGAGGAATCCGCCAAGACGCAGCTCATCGCCCATGCGCGCCAGATAGGTGAAACCGCCATCATCTTCGAGAAAGCCCAGATCGCCGGTGCGCATGAAACCATCCTCGTAAAGGGCATCACGGGTGGCCTGGGGATTTTCGAAATATTCGATCATGCGGCTCGGCCCATACACTTCCAGCTCGCCGGTCTCGCCGACGCCCAGCAATTCACCACTGTCGGGATCGCGCACCCGCACCCGGCCCTCGGGCGAGACGGGCCGGCCGCCGCCGACGCCCCGGCGTTCTTCGTCTTCCAGACGCCGCGAAAACAGGGCCTGCACCTCGCTCATGCCATAGAGCGCGATCATGCTGAGGCCACGCGCATCCCCCCGTTCCACCACATTGTCCAGGTTGGGGTCGAACTGGCCATAACCGACGAAACGCATGCTGGGCAGGGCGACCTCGCCGTCGGCGGCATCCAGCATGGCCAGAATCATGGTGTCGCTAAGGTTGGCATGGACCACGCCCAGGCGGCGCACCAGTTCCACCGCCCGGTCCGCCTCAAAGCTGGACATCAGGACCAGTGGGCAGCCACCCGCCAGGGCCGCCATGGAAGGGGTAAAGCCGAAGACGCCGCAAAGGGGCAGAGGAACCAATACGGGGCCCGGTGCTACCGCCAGGCCGAAATCCTCTGCAATCTGGAGCCCATGGGTGACCATGCTGGACTGGCTGTGGAGAACGAATTTGGGCGCCTTGGTGGTGCCCGACGTAGTGAAGATATTGCTGCCCAATCCGAGCTGGGCATTGTCTTGGTCCGATGGGCCGCTTTTCATCAAATCGGTAAAAGCGACACGCTTGATATGATCCGAAAGCAAAGCTGGATCCTGCACCTCGTTGGCACCTTCGGTATAAAGCAGAACCGTTTCCAGGCGGTCCAGGGCGGCGGGGTCCACATCTTCCAGAATGCCCAGAAAATCGATCCCCCGGAAGTCGGGCCAAAGGACCAGAACCTTGGCGCCACTGCGCCCGATGATATCCCCCACATCGGCGCCCCGGAACCTCGTATTGACCGAAACCGCGATGGCGCCCAAACGTGCCAGCCCCAGATAAATGAACAAAAAGGCGGGTGTGGTGGGCAGCCACAAGGCCACCCGGTCGCCCGGTCCCACGCCCAGATCGGCCAAGCCACGGGCAGCGCGTTTACCGGCCAGTTCCAGATCGGCATAGCTGATTACGCTGTCATTATAATGTATGGCCGGGGCCGAGGGTTGGCGGCGCGCCTGATCGGCGATCATGGCGGTAACAGTGGGGGTCATTACTTTGAGTTCTCCGCCAAATGGGCGGCCAGGGCATCCAGACTCACTTCGTAAATGCGGCGCACCAGTTTGGCCACCTTGTCCTCATCGCCGATGGGGGTGAAATCGCCGATCCAATCAGCCCGGCACCCTTCGCCCCTGGGGGCGACGGAAATAGCGCTGACATAATCCTTGAAGGGCATGGGTGCCTCGATGACCTTGTAGCTCATACTCATGCCCGCCTCGTCGCGCCCGACTTCCTCTTCGATCACCGAATTGCCATCGGGCAGCGTGATCAGACGACGCTTGCCACCCTTTTGGGACTGGCAGCCCTCGATGCCCGGAAACCATTCGCCGATGCCGGTGAAATCGCCCAGCTTGGCCCAAACTTCAGTGGCCGGTTGTTCAAAATCGACGCTTACATCTACTTTTGTCATAACGGTATGCCCTACATGGCGCTAATCCCGCCATCAATAACCAGCTCGGTGCCGGTCAAAAAGCGGGATTCATCGCTTGCCAGATAGAGCACCGCATAAGCCACATCGTCTTTTTCGCCGATGCGCCCCAGGGGCACTTGGCGGGCCAGCTTGGCCTCGGCTTCTTCGGCGCCGAAGCGGTCAAAATGCGCCTGCAGGATGGGCGTGCGGATGAAGGCGGGAAGGACCGAATTGCAGCGGATGTCGTAGCCCTGCTTGGCGCAATGAAGGGCGACGGATTTAGAGAAATGCCGCACCGCCGCCTTGGCCGAATTATAGGCCGCCAGATTATGCCCGGCGATGAGCCCAGCTACGGAGGAAATATTGACGATGGAGCCACCGCCGGATTTTTCCATGTGGGGAATGGCGTATTTGCATCCCAGAAACACCCCGTCCAAATCCACGCTATGGACCCGTTTCCAAGTATCGAAGTCGATCTTTTCCACATCGCCCCGCCCGGGGATACCCGCATTATTGATCAATATATGAAGCCCGCCCATGGCGCTGTTAGCTTCTTCCAAAACCTCCTGCCAGCCGTCTTCATCGGTCACGTCCAACCCGTAGGCGATGGCCGCACCCGGAATTTCCGCATTAATCATCTCAGAGGTTTCATTGACCCCCTTCTCATCGATATCACTCACCGCGACCTTGGCACCCTCTTGGGCCAGCAGAATGGCGAAGGCCCGGCCCAATCCTGATCCGGCCCCGGTGATCAGCGCACATTTGTTGTCTACCCGTCCCATATGCCTATGTCTCATCCAACCTCTCGCCCGTGCCATGGAGCACCGCTTCGGCCATGCCGCTTTCATCGAAACCAGCGGCCAGTTCGCGGAGCTTGAATTTCTGAACCTTGCCGCTGGGGGTCAGGGGCAGCTCGCTGACGATCTCCAGCCGTTCGGGAAGGTAGCTCCTGGCCATGCCCCTGCCCAACAGAAATTCCACCATGCCCTTGAAATCCAGCCTGCCATCCGGCTGCATCACGACGAAGGCGCAGGCCCGCTCGCCCAGGCGCGGATCGGGCATAGCGACGATGGCCACTTCCAGCACGGCGGGGTGCAGATATATTTCGTTCTCGACCTCCACCACCGGGATATTCGTACCGCCCCGGATGATCACGTCTTTTGAACGCCCGGTGATGCGGATATAGCCGTCTTCGTCCATATGGGCCAGATCGCCCGTATCGAACCAGCCATCAGGATCGGGGCCATAAAGATCGGGCCGCTTCACATAGCCGACGAATTTGGACATGCCCCGCACCTGGAAGCGGCCTTCCTCGCCGGCGGGCAGGATTTTTTCATCCCCATCGACGACGCGTAACTCGATGCCCGGCACCGGGCCACCATCGGTGCCGAAAATCTTTTCCTGGGGATCGCCCACCAGCGTCGAAGTGGAGGTACCGAATTCGGTCATGCCCCAGCTGGCGATCACATTGATGCCTAGTCTTTCGGTGGCACGGGGCACCAGGGAACGGGGAATGGGGGCACCGGCGCAGACGAAGGTCTTGAAAGAACTTAGATCACGGTTCTCCGCGCCCTGGCAATTGGCCAGATCCGCCAAAAATGGGGTGGCCCCCATTGTATAAGTGGCCCGGTGGGTCTCGATCAGTTCCGCCGCCCGGTCCGGGTCCCACACATCATGCATGACCATGGTGGCGCCCAGCATGACGGAGACCAGAACGCCATGCAGGAAACCCGCCTGATGGGCGACGGGCGCGGATTGCAAGATGATGTCATCCGCCCCCAGCCCGATCAGTTCGATATGGCGCTCCATGATGCTGAGCAAGGTATTGTGGGTATGGATCACGCCTTTGGGCTCGCCTGTCGTGCCCGACGTATAGAGCAGTTCGGTAGGCGCGTTGGGGTCGGGGCGGCGGGCGGCAAATAATGCGCCCGCATCACTTTCTTCCTCCCAGGCCTGGTCTTCGAAATAGGCGGCGAACCCGTCCGGCCCGGTCCCATTGATGACGAACAGATGTTCCAGCGCCGGCAAGCCGTCCCGTAATTCGGCAATCATTTCCGGATAATCGAAACCCCGGAAATGATCGGGCACTACCAGCAATTTGCTGTCCGCCACATCCAGCATGAAAGCAAGTTCCCGCTGGCGGTAGATGGGCATCAGGGGATTGGTAACGGCACCGATACGCACGCAGGCGAAATGAAGGGCCGAGAATTGCCACCAGTTAGGCATCTGAAAAGAAACCACATCGCTAGCCCCGATGCCCGCCGCCGCCAGGGCCAGGGCGAAACGCCCGGTGGCGGCGTGAAGCTCCGCGTAGCTTATGGTCCGCGTCTCCTGGGTGGCTTCCTTGAATTCAATGATCGCCGGCTTTTCGGGGTGGGCTGCCACCGCCTCGTCCAGATGATCGGTGATCAGCCGGTCAGGCCAGTGGCCGGCGGCTCTTGTTTCCTGGATGCGCTTTTCCGAAAGAATGATTTCCGGCGCCATATCAGATTATTCCCTTTTCCCGAAGCTCAGATATGCGTGCCTCGGAATAGCCAAGCCCGGCCAAAATCCCATCCGTATGTTCGCCCAGCATGGGCGCACGGCGCTCAATTACGGCGGGAGTTTCGGATAGCCTGACGGGTGTATCGGGGATGGTCGCCGGGCGGGGAAGGCCCGGATAATCCACGTCCCGCACCCAGCCCGCTTCGCGCACATGTTCGTCATCGAGAGCATCTTGCAGGGTAAAGACCGGACCCGCCGGAATGCGCGCCGCCTCCAGCTCGCTTAAGGCGCCGGCGTTGCTTCTCTCGGCGCACCATAGGGCCATGCGTTCGGAAATGATCTCGCCATGATCGCCCCGGCTTTGGTCATCGGCAAAGCGAGCATCTTCCAGCCAATGGGTCTCACCCATCAGACCGGCCCAGCGGCGAAAGAGTGGATCGCCCACACACATGACAAAAATCCAACCGTCATTGGTGGCATAGGCATCCCCCGGCGCCACTTGCGGGCTGCGGTTGCCCTGGGCCTTACGGTCTGGCCGGACCACGCCTTGTTCGACCATGAGGGAGCTGACACAGGTGAGGGCACTGGCCAAAAGATTGCCTTCCACCTTCTGGCCCCGCCCGGTCTTGTTCCTCTCCAAAAGCGCCGCCAGAACGCCCATGGCGGTGAAACCGGCGGTGCTGAAATCGGCGTAATTGGCGAGCGAGCGCATGGGTTCATCCTCGTAGCCGGTCAAATCCATGGCGCCCGACATGGCCTGGGCCGATCCGTCGAAACCAAGGCGTTCGGCATAGGGGCCGGTGGTGCCGAAGGCGGTGGCATTGGCCAAGATGATGTCCGGCTTGATTTCTTTCAGGCTTTCGTGATCCAGCCCCATGGCCTCCAGGATTTCTTCCGGCTGATTGACCACCACGATATCGGCGGTTGCTATAAGCGCCTGGACGATTTCACGGCCTTCCGGGCTGCCCGCATTCAGGGTCATGCCCAGCTTGCCCCGCCCGACGGCCATGAACAGTGCTCCGTCGCCCGCCTCGCATAGGGGGCTGGTATAGCGGTCCGCACTGCCCTTGACGCTTTCGATGCGGATCACCTCTGCGCCGAAATCGCCCAACAATGTGGCGCAGAAAGGCCCGGCGATATAGCGCCCGAAATCCAGAACCCGAATGCCTTCCAGAACCTTGCCCATATCAATAAGACTTGGGCAGACCCAGGATTTTTTCCCCGATATGGCTGAGGATCAGTTCCCGGGATACCGGTGCGATGCGCGCGATCATCACTTCGCGCAGCAACCGCTCCACATGAAATTCCTTGGCATAACCCATACCGCCCAGCGTCATGACGGCGCGCTCGCAGGCACTGAAGGCGGCCTCGGCTGCGAAATATTTGGCGGCGTTGGCCTGAGCGCCGACCGGGTTGCCCCCGTCAAAAAGCGCTGCCGCGCGGAAGGTCAGGAGTTCGGCGGCCTCCAGATCGATCCAGGACTGGGCCAAGGGGTGCTGGATGGCCTGGTTCTGGCCGATGGGCCGACCGAAGACTTCTCGTTCCGATGCATAGCGCGCGGCCCGCGCAAGCGCATCGCGCCCGATACCTAATGCTTCGGCGGCAATCAAAATGCGTTCCGGGTTCAGACCCTGGAGGAGCACGGAAAAGCCCTGCCCTTCCCCGCCGATCAAATCTTCTTCGGGGATGGTCAGCCCGTCGATGAAGAGCGTGTTTGAATCCACCGCCTTGCGGCCCATCTTAGGGATTTCCCGCACTTCGATATGATCCCGGTCGAGGGGCGTATAAAAAAGGCTCAGGCCCTCTGTGGGCCGGGCGCAGTCTTCCAGTGCCGTGGTGCGGCAAAGAAGCATGATGTGATCGGCGATTTGGGCCGTCGAAATCCAGATTTTGCGCCCATTGACCAGATAGGTCTTTCCGTCCTTGACCGCCCGGGTGGTTATGCGCGTGGTGTCCAGCCCGGCATCGGGCTCAGTCACACCGAAACAGGCCTTTTGTTCACCCCTAATCAAGGGCTCCAGCATACGCTTTTTTTGCTCATCCGTGCCATGCACGACGATGGGATGGGGCGCGAAGATATTCATATGGATGGAGGATGCCGCGGCCATAGCGCCGCCCGATGCCGCGACGGTCTGCATCATCAGGGCGGCCTCGGTTATGCCCAGGCCCGCGCCACCGTTTTCCACCGGCATGGCGATGCCCAGCCAGCCGCCTTCGGCCATGGCGGCGTGGAATTCATGGGGAAAGACGCCGTCCTCGTCCCGGGCCAGCCAATAGCTGTCGGGAAAATCCTGGCAGATGCGTTCGGCCGCATCCCTGACCGCACGTTGATCATCTGAGAATTCGAAATCCATCCCCTGCCCCATGCCGTATGAAGCGGCACTCAAATCCTTGAAATCGCTAGGGAAGAATAAAGCAGCTTTGCTTATATTGCCAGCCGCTTAGTGGCTCGTTCCTTCCGAGTGGGTGATCTTGTTATAGACGTTGTATTTGCCCGACGGGCGGACAAACGGTAGGCGCTTGACCTCTTCCAAGGTCTCCGCGTCATAAACGATGATCGCCCCCTTCATGTCCCAGATGCTGAGCAACACATAGCGCCCGTCCTTGGTGAATTCCTCATGGGCCGCCGTCTTGCCCGGTGCCGGGCGAAGGGTCTTGACGATTTCCAGGCCTTGCTTGTTGATCACATGAGGGTGGACCACTTTTTGGGGGGAGGACCACTGGTGATTGGATTCAAAAAGGCCACTGGGCGTTTCTTTTTTAAATGAAGTTGGCCAGCGAGATGGCTGATTTCGTCGCCTTCATGGCGACTGACAGACTGCCCTATACAAGCGGCGTGGTTATGAGTATGACATGCGGATTATGAGCTTATTTAATAGAGGGACGAGATCATGCGGAAAGTAATTCTGGGCAACTCCCAGCTTGAAAGTTCGGCCATCGGACTGGGCTGCAACCGGCTGTTGGACAGCAATGATACCGAATCCCTGGCCACCGTGAATGAGGCATTGGAGCGGGGCATCAATCATTTCGACAGCGCCGACATGTATGGTATGGGGCGGGGCGAGAGCTTTCTCGGCACCGTGCTTAAGGGGCGCCGGGAGCAGGCCTTTATCGTCTCCAAATTCGGCATGGTGCCCAACCCCGAAGGGGGCATGAAATTCGTCGGTGATCCGGCCTATGTGCGCACCGCCTGTGATCGCAGCCTGGAACGCCTGACCACCGACCATATCGATCTTTATTACCAGCACCGGGTAGACCCGGATGTGCCGGTGGAGGAAACCTTCGGCGCCATGTCCCGTTTGGTGGAAGAAGGCAAGGTCAAGTCCTTGGGGATTAGCAATGCAACAGCGGATCAGATCAGGCGTGCCCATGGCACTTTCCCGCTGAGCGCCGTGCAAATCGAATACAGCATCTTTAACCGCGGGCCAGAAACAGAGCTTTTACCTCTTTGTCAGGAGCTGGGCATCACCTTTGTGGCTTATGGCCCTTTATCCTTTGCTTTATTGGGTAGCGAAGTGGCCAAACTGGACGATTTGCCGGAAGATGACCGGTATCGGCGCAATATGCCCCGATTCCATGATGAAAATATTGAACATAATCTTTCCCTGCTGGAGATATTGAAAGAGGTCGCCGATGAGCTGGGGGCCACCACCGCCCAGCTGACGTTGGCGTGGTTTCTGGCCCAGCCCTGGAACATCCTGCCCATACCCGGATCGCGCCGCCGGGATCATTTGATTGAAAACAGTCAGGCCGTGGACATCACCCCAAGCCCGGCCCAAATGGAAAGAATCAATTCCGCCATCCCCATAGGTGCCGCGAAAGGAACACCTGGAGATGATTGATGATCCAGGTAACCAAAAATATATCCATTGCAGAGGACGAGATTGAGGAGCATTTCATCCGCGCCCCCGGCCCCGGAGGGCAAAACGTCAATAAAGTGGAGAGCGCCGTCCAAATCCGCTTCGATGCGGCGGCCAGCCCCAATCTTCCGGAAGAAATCCTTCCAAGGCTCAGGCGCTTGGCGGGGCGGCGGATGACTGGGGCGGGGGTCATTCTTCTCACCGCCAGAAAATACCGGTCCCAGGAACGCAACCGGCAAGACGGGCTGCAACGGCTTTTAGAATTGATCCAAAAAGCATCTGTCCGGCCCCGCACCCGCAAACCGACCAAACCCAGCGGCGCGGCCAGACGGCGGCGCATGGAAAGAAAGAAAAAGCGGGGGGATATAAAGAAGACCAGAGGAAAGGTCAATTTTTCAGACTAATCCTCTAATTGAGCTTTTATCTCGCTTGAGTTCGGTAAAAATATTGACTTATTTTTATACTTTTGCAAAAAAAGTTGGAAATCAGATTGGGGAGGGGATTATGGCCGATGTACTGTCAATCAGGTTGATGAATCAACGTGACAACGTCGTTAGAACGTTCAACTCATATGTAAGCGCTGAAAAGCTGGTTCGCGAAAAGGCCCGGGATGCTCTGGTGGAAGGGTTCGGCTTCGCCATGAGCTGCTTGGATAATATGGATGAATTCGAGAGCTTGTGCCAGGAACATGGCATCCGGCCCACACGCCGTAAGCCCGGGCTTGAGGAAAATGTATTTACCCGCATCGTCAAGGTGGTTTATGGCAGCGAGCCGGAGGGAAGCTGGGTTCCCACCAGTGACAGCAATATCAACAAATACGCCACCATCATGAACCATGTCTATTTCAATGGCGGGCGGAGCGCGGGTGACATGGCCGCGGCCTACACCACCTCCATGACCGAGGCCCTGGCCAATGCGCGGAGTGATGAGAATTACGCTATCAAATTCATCGGCGCTTCGGAAACCCGGGACCGGCTGAAAAGTGCCGAACAGCAATTGGAGAGCCGCTGGCAGAATATGCTGGCCAGGGAGGAAAGATCCTCCAATCTCGCCATAAAGCTGGATATGGATGGGGCGGGCATCAAGGCCGGCCGGGTGGAACTTGTGGGCAAGGTTGATGAAAACGGAAATCTGTCGATCACTGGAATCCTGAACAAGAATCCGGCGCAGATTGAAAGCGATTTGAAATCAGCCTATGTACGGCCACGGGGCAGATTTGCCTATTCGCCCCTATTTGATCTGGCCGGCATGGGGAATTTGGTCAGACCTGGAAAAAATCAAACCCGGGAAGTGGTGGTAAAGACCGATGATCTGGGCAGTTCCATGGAATTGATTTTACGGGATGCCCAGGTCAGCAATGTGGTGAGCCTGAGCCCTTCCTCCAACGATATGGATTTTGCACATGGCAGCGTGGTTCTTACAGATGGAATGGTGGATGCGCTGAAATCCATGCAGAAGGAATTGAGCGGCGCCAATTGGTCCCTGGATGAATGGCATGGCAAACCGGCACTAAAGGCTAGCTTTGTGAATGGGCAAAGCATCGATGACCGGTTGAAAAGCCGCAACGATAAAAGAGTGGAAAAAGGCCAAGATACCTTCCGCTTGCCCCAAAGATATATATCCTGGCGCGATAACAACGCTTATCTCATGCTTGACCAGGTTTATGACCTGTCAAAATATGCCAACATTCACAATCAAATCCCCTTTGAAGAAGAGCGGGTGGTGCTGGGGAAAGGAACGCGGGACCAGATCACCCAGGCCATCAATGCCAAGGAGGGCGGTAAGAATATCCACAGTTCTAATTTGCGTGTGGTGTTCAAGAGGGACGCTATCGAATTCGGCACCCGCACCCAGATCAAGAACAGCATACAAGGCGCCAATCTGACAGGGCTGGACGCCGATGTTACCAAGCAAATGATGCTTAACAAGATCCTCCTGGGTAACACCATGCGGGCCATTAACAAAATGGCCAAAAATGGTGATTGCTGGCTGCAATTCTCACCGGGTATGGTGAAAATAAGGTTCGGCGGCACCAATCAGGAAAGCGTCGCCCGTATATTCCTGGTTACCCAGGTTCTGGGCTGAGCTGTTTGCAGAACCGTGAAGGACCAAGCCAAGGCGGAAGATAATGGCTGGGATCAGGCCGGTTTACCGGCGCTGGTCACCAAAGCCTGAGCGGCTTTGACAGCATACCTTTTGAGAAGATCGTCCGGGTCAATTGTGAAAGGGGGCTCATGCCCGTCGGCGTCAAGGATGTTTCGGCATATCGAAAAACGCATGAACCGTCACCGCGCATTAGAATCTTTTGACCGGGAATTAAAAGCGGGTGAGTGGTGGCGGGTAAGCGAATTCAGGTCGAAAAACGGTGGAACCCTGATTATCGAAAGCAACCAAGCCAAGGAAAAATTGCTGAAAAGCGAGGAAAACTTGAAGGCGTTTTCCAACGCCACGGAAGACTTTACCGTCCTTATCGAACCCGACGGCACCATTTTGTTGGTCAATCTACCCGTTGCCAAGCAGTTCGGAATAGAACAGGGTAAAATGCAAGCCATTACCCGGTCGCAACTTTTGCCCGAACCCATTAGTCTGGGGTTTCATTCTGGCGAAAGGGGAGGGAGACATCCATGGAAGGCCGTACCGAGCTTCCGCAAACCGCTGAGCTGGCATCAACCAACGAAAGGGTTGCGCCCAGGGATTTGCACGAATGGCTGGATCTGATTGAGGCGGCGGGCGAGCTCAAGCGCATCAGCGCGCCGGTCAGCCTGAACGAGGAAATCGGCGCGGTCACCTATATGGCAGCGAAAAACGAAAACTCGCCAGCCTTATTGTTTGAGAATCTGGAGGGCAAGGAGGAGCGCGTGCCCGTGCTCGCCAATATCCTGGGCGCCAGCCAGCGCCGCTTCGCCATGGCCGTCGGGCTGGATCCGGAATCAACTACCCGCCAATTGATCCTGGCCATGCGCGAAAAAATGAAACAGGACATTCCACCCGTCCAGGTGCCGGCGGAAGAGGCTCCGGTCAATGAACGAATACTTCTCGGCGATGAAATCGATATGACCATCTTGCCGGCGGCCCGCTTCTGGCCTGGCGACGGGGGCGAATTTATCGGCACGGGGGACATCACCCTGACCAGCGATCCCATTTCGGGGCGCATCAATGTGGGGGTCTACCGCCAGCAGCTGCATGGCCCCCGGCGCATCGGCATGTATTGCTCGCCCGGCAAACATGCCCGTCTGGACCGGGAACAATGGTGGGCCAGGGGCGAGGACTGCGAAGTGGTCTGCGCCTACGGCATCGATCCGGTGCTGTTCATGGTAGGCCAGCAAAGCTACGCATTCGACCGCTCGGAGCTGGGGGTGGCCGGTGGCCTGATGGGCCGGCCCCTGGAACTGGCGCCCGGCGCCGTCGGCAGCTTGCCCATTCCGGCCCGTGCCGAAATCGTCATCGAGGGCATCCTCCAGGCGGATGACATGGAAATGGAAGGCCCGCTTGGCGAAGTCACCGGCTATTACGGCAATCCGCCCGCCCCCCAGCCCGTCATTCAGGTCAAGGCCCTTCATATGCGCCATGAACCGATCCTCACGGCGGCCCTGATGGCCGATTATCCGGCCAGCGAAGTCGGCGCCTATTACGCCATCATGCGTTCGGCCGGCATCTGGGAGGATTTGGAACGCATGGGCATAACCGGCATCCATGGTGTGTGGTCCCATCCGGCCGCCGCCGCCGGCTTTGGCATGGTGGTGGTCTCGCTGGAACAAAAATATGCCGGACATGCTTCCCAGGTTCTGGCCCTCACCGCCCAATGCCCGAGCGCCGCCTACTTCACCAAATGGGTGGTGGCGGTAGACGAGGATGTGGACCCGACCGACTTCAATCAGGTCCTCTGGGCGATGAGCACGCGCTGCCATCCGGCCGACGATCTGGACCTGCAACGCCAGACATGGTCGACGGGCACGGATCCCAGCCAGGGCGCCATGGAAAACCGGGCCTATGGCTCCAAGGCGCTGATCAATGCCTGCAAGCCCCACAAGCATTTGGCCAGCTTCCCGGAACGGACCATCGTGCGCCGCTCGGTCCGTGACCGCGTAGCTGAACGCTGGGACGAGCTGGGCCTGGACGGCACGCCTCCTGATATCGTCACGCTGGACGAATAGGCGTTACCCGATGGCGATGCACTCAATCTCGATATCGAAGGCGCCCGGCCAGGAGCCTACGGTAACGAAGGTGCGGGCCGGGGGGTCATGTGGGAAAAATTCCCGGTAGATTTCGTTGACCTTGCCGAAATAGGCCGAATTGGAACAATAGACGGTGGATTTGACCACCTTATCCAGGCTGGTCCCGGCGGCCTCCAGCACGGCTTTGACATTTTCCAGGGTTTGGCGCGTCTGGGCCTGGATATCTCCCACGATGGGAAGCCCGGCCACCGGATCCATGGGCGGCTGACCCGAAACAAAAACAAAATCCCCGGCCCTGATGGCCGGCGACAATGGCGCCAATGGCTTTCCGTCGGGGCCCAATGAGCGCTTTTTCCCGGGCACTTCGATGACTTCCTTTTCCATGAGTTCCTCCTTTTGGGTTGTTGATGGCGCCCATTATCCCAGAGCGGCGGCTTGCTCTGCAAGGGGCCGGACTATTATGCTGGCCAATACCCAAAAGGGGAGAACGCGCGAATGAGCGATGGGGGCAGTCTGCCGCTGGGCGGTATCAAGGTCCTGGAATTCTGCCACACGGTCATGGGCCCGACGGCGGGAGTGGTGCTGGCCGATCTGGGGGCCGACGTGATCAAGGTGGAAGCCGCCCCCGGCGGCGATAAGACCCGGCGCATGCGGGGCTTCGCCCAAGGCTTCTTTTATGCCTTCAACCGCAACAAGCGCAGCCTAGCGGTCAATATGAAGTCGGACGAAGGCCGCGAATTGATCCACCGCCTGGTCAAGGAATCAGACGTGGTGCTGGAAAATTTCGGACCGGGCACCATGGACCGGCTGGGGGTGGGCTATGAGGCTCTTTCCAAGATCAATCCCCGCATCATCTTCGCCGCCATGAAGGGCTTTCTGTCGGGGCCCTATGAACACCGCCCGGCGCTCGACGAAGTGGTTCAGTTCATGGCCGGGCTTGCCTATATGACCGGCCCGCCTGGTCAGCCCTTGCGGGCCGGCGCTTCCATCGTCGATATTCTGGGCGGCATGTTCGCCGTCGTCGGCGTGCAGGCGGCGCTGCGCGAACGGGAAATCACCGGCAAGGGGCAGTTCGTCAAATCATCCTTGTTTGAAAGCACTGCTTTCCTTGTATCCCAGCATATGGCCGGCGAAGCGATCACCGGCAATCCACCGCCGCCCATGGCCGATAAGGAAAAGCGCGCCGGTGCCTGGGCCATCTATGAGCCCATCGAGACAAAAGACGGCGACAGCATCTTCATCGGGCTTACCAGCGACAATCATTGGCGCGCCTTCTGGGAGCATTTCGGGCACACCGACATGATCGAGAATCCGCGCTTTGCGACCAACGCCGATAGGGTGCGCGAACGCCCGACAACCTTGCCCATCACCCGTGAAGTGGTGGGCGGCGAGACCCTGGCCGATATGGTAGCGCTTTGTGACAAAATAAACGTGCCCTTCGCCCCGGTCGCCAGGCCCGGCGATCTGTTCGACGATCCACATCTGAACGAAGGCGGGCGCATGGTGGATATCGACTTCCCCGGCGGCATCACCGCGCCCATTCCCGGCCTGCCCCTGGAAATGAGCAATCACGAATTCGGGCTTCGTATGCAGACCCCGGCCATCGGAGAACATAGCCGGGAGATCCTGTCTGACATGGGTCTGAGCGAGGGTGAAATCAATGATCTGGGCGCCCGCGAAATCGTCGTCTGGCCGGAAGCCGAAGGTGCCTGAGCGATGATCATCGACACCCACACCCATTTCGTGCCAGCGGTAATCAGCGAAGCCTGCCGCGGGCGGAAAACGCCCCCCTATATCGATACCAACCCGGCGGGCGAGGAAATCTTCCATATGCCCAACGGCCCATTGGCCTTCGGCAAGGTCTTTCAGGATACGGAGGCACGGCTTCAATTCATGAAAAAATGGGGTATCGGGCGCCAGATATTGTCCTTCCCCGGTTTATTCGGGCTGGACAGCCTGCCGGCCGCCGATTGCGCCCATCTGCTGAGCGCCTTCAACGATGAAGCCGCCCGCCTGGCCAAATCCCACCCGGAAAATTTCTCAGGCCTGGCCGCCCTGCCCTGGGCCGATATGGATCAGGCCATCAAGGAATACCGCCGGGCCAGGACCGAGCTTGGCCTGATCGGCGCTATCTTACCCAATAACGGCTTCGTCAGCCTGGCCCACGCCGAACGCTACAAGCCGTTCCTGGAAGCGGCGAACGAGTTGGGCGGGCATCTGTTCATCCATCCCGGCCCGCGCCCCGATGAACGATTGGCGGATGCGCCCAAACCGCCCGTCATGGACACGCCCTTGGCGCGCCAGGCCCTGGGCGTCCAGCACATGGTATCACACTGCATGGTGACCTTGCTGTTCAGTGATTATCTGGACCCTTATTCCAACTTCACCATGCATGTGGCCAATTTGGGCGGCACGCTCCCTATGGTCATCGAGCGCATGGACCAAATGGCCCTGACCCGCGATCCGGATATGGAGATGTTCACCGCCCGGGCCGGGAAAGTTCATGTGGATTGCGCCTCTCTGGGCCCCCGGTCCATCCGCATGGCGGCTGAACTGTTCGGCGTGGAGCGTGTGGTTTTCGGCACGGATTGCCCTATTTTTTCGACCGAATGGTCGATCAATGCGGTGAGGAAATCGTGGCTGGACGCGGAGGATCAGGAAAGAATTTTTTCCGGGAATATTGAAGCTCTGTTGGGTTTGTAGATGGAAAAGCCGGCCTATTCCGTTTCTAACCTCAAGCACCCACGGGTAATGGTTGACGAACGGAGGAGAAGGGAAATGAAATACCTTATTGATCAAACCGGCAGGTTTCTGCTTGGAGTGGCCTTGCTTGCCCTATTCACACCAACGCCTGCCCAGGCGGGCCCGCCAGACCTGCAAACACCCGGGCCGGTCATTTATCTGGCCGATAATCTGGACGAGCAGGATAAGCTCGGCTGGTGTATCGACACGGTTGGACGGGGGTTCGGTGAGAGACTCCACACCCATTCCTGCAAACCCCATGGAGGGGATGTCCAATTCGCTTATGACAAAACCTCGCGCCAAATCATGTCGGCCATCTTTTCCGGAAAATGCGCGGAGCTTATCCGGCCCGCCGCCGCCGGCGTCACGCTGGGACTGGTGAATTGCGCTTCGGGATCCCAAAAGCAATTGTTCATATATAACAGCCAAACCTCGGAATTCCGCCCGGCCGCCAATGGCAGCCTCTGCCTCACGGCCGGTGCATCAAGCCGGCCAGCGGGGCCCTTCATGTCCCGCAATCTGGAACTCGCTCCGTGCCGTTCAACCGATGCCAAATACCGGGAATGGCGTATCAAGGGTAAGGGGACTTAGATTCACAGATCGGTGTTTTCCGGCACAAACAAATCCTTGAGCGCCACTTCGTGCGGCGTCATGCCCTGCTCGGCCATGTATTGGGTCAGGGCCTCCAGTGTGGGGCGGTTGGCCTCCACGCCATAGGGCCAGGGGTCGCCGCCGAACAGTTCGTTGACCTCGTCCAGATCGCCATAGAGCCAGGGCAGCATGACCCGCTGGGCGCCGGAAAAGCGCATCAGCTCCAGGGCATGGGTCTTGGCATCTTCAAACGCCTTGTAAAGACTTTGGGCGATCCATGGATTGGCCTCATAGACCGCGCGCCGGATGGCGATGCAATGCATGATCGGGTGGATGCGGGTCTTTTGAAAATATTCCCGTTCCACGGCGCGGTAATCGGGGAACAGGCGGGCGACATCCGGGTTCTGCCTCATGCAATCGGGCGCGCGCGATCCGATCAAGGCATCGATCTCGCCTGCCGCCAGCATGTCGTTGAGGGATTTATCCGCCGGCGCCTTTTCGATCTGGATGGGGGTGAGCGGGTCGGGGAGCGGCGGATTGCCATGAGAGCCGGCCTTTTCGACGGCACCCTGCACCCAGCGGACCGACCCCAGATCGACGCCATAATCATGTTGAAGATGGCCCCGGATCCATATGGCCGCGGTCTGGGCCCATAAGGGCGTGCCGATGATCTTTTCCGCCAGATCGCCGGGCGTTTTGATGCTACTTTGTTTATTGATAAAGACGAAGCCATGGCGAAAGGCCTTCGACGGAAAGATAGGCAGGCCGACGAAAGCATCATTTCCCGACGCGATGTCATCGATCAATATGGAAATGCCATATTCAGCAACATCGAAATCGCCGTCATAGATGAAGCGGTCAAATAATGTCCGGGGCGATTGGATGGTGGTTACCGCCAGCTCAATCCCATCGGCCCGCACCGCACCACTTTCCAGGGCATTGATCCGGTCATAAGGTCCCAGTGCAGCACTGAGTTTGAGATCACTCACGTTCTTTTCTCCTTAAGGCGTGGGCGTAGAAAAGGCGGTCATGGCGGCGGCGCGTTTGATCTTGCCCTTGCCCCATTTTTTGGGCGGTGAGGGCGCCACGCCGGGGCCCGCAATACGGGTCCCGTAGCCCGCCCGGGTGAGTTCAACCTTGCCTCCGGCATTTTCCACCGTCACCGATTTGCCTTTGAAATAAGCCACCTGGGACACCTCGTCGATGATGCCGCCCCAAGCCATGGTGCCCCTTATGCCGATGCTGGCGGTTTCGGATTCTATGCGCAGGCTGCCACCCTTGGCGCTAGCGATGGTCCCGGAGACCAGATTAACCGCACCCGACAAGAGGCGCGCAGTGGCATTTTCCTGGCCGGCCTTGGCGATATATTCCAAGACGATGAACATGGCCTGCTCGCCCAGCGTGAAACTTCCCTTATCGATCATGGTCAGACGCAAGCGGCTTTTCCGCCCGGTGGAAATCACGTCATTTTCGAAGATGGTAGAGCCCACAGCCAGGACTCGGGGTTGGGCGTCCTGCATGGCGAAGGCCGTCCCTTCAATACGTGCCACCTTGCCCACCGGATGGTCATCCACCTTGGCCGCCACCAGGAAGATTGCCAGCAGCGGAACAAAAAGATATTTTACAAGACGGGATATCATGATCCGTCTTTAGCCCTGCCTTCGGCCTCTTCGCGGAGCAATTGCTGCGCGCCGCCGGCGGCCAGGATGCGGACCAGTTCTTCCGACAGGGGCGGAGCCTGGATATCCGTGCCCTGGGTCAGGTTCTTAACCGTGGAACGGTCGAAATTCACTTCCAACTGGTCGCCTTCTTCGAAATTCTCCGTGATTCCCGGGCAGGCCAGCACCGGTAATGCGATGGCGATGGAATTGCGGAAAAAGATGCGCCCGAAGCTTTCGGCCACGACGCAGCCGACACCCAGCTTTTTCAAATTTTCAGGCGCCGTCTGGCGGCTTGATCCACAGCCAAAATTGGGCCCGGCTACGATCACGTCGCCCGGCTGAAACCCGGCGGTGAAGCCCTTATGGACATGCAGGATATGTCCCTTGACTTCGTCCCAGCCCATGTTCTTGGTGAAGCTTGGTGACATAAAATCGGTATTGATGTCTTCGGCGAACTTCCAGGTCTTGCCCTGCACGGTAAGGTTCATTGCTTTGTCCCCTTATTCCGGATCAAAGATATTTGCGCGGATCGGCGATGCGGCCTTCGATGGCCGAAGCGGCAACGGTTTGCGGCGAGGCCAGATGATTGAAGCTTTCCGTCGAGCCCATGCGCCCCTTGAAATTGCGGTTGGTGCAGGCGATGCCGTTCTCGCCCGGGCCAAGCACCCCCGCCGATGAGCCACCACAAGGCCCGCAGCCGGGCGGCCCGATCATGGCGCCGGCCTCGATGAAGATGCCAAGTGCGCCGCTTTTGGACGCCTCCCGCATGGTCTCCTGGGAGCCGGGCGTGACCAGAAGCCGGGTGCCCTCAGCCACCTTATGTCCCTTGAGAATGGCGGCGGCCAGTTCCAGATCTTCCGAACGCGCATTGGTGCACGACCCGATGAAGGCCTGCTGCACGGAAATTTCGCCCAATTCGGTTATGGGTTTCACATTGTCCGGATTGTGCGGCAGGGCAATTTGCGGTTCCAGATTGGCACAATCCAGATGGTGGGTTTCGGCATATTCGGCGTCTTCGTCCGGGCCCAGCTGATCGATTGCTTTATCGGTGCGCGGGCGCAGATATTCCAGGGTCTTTTCATCGGTCGCGAAGAAGGAGAATTTGGCGCCCATTTCGACGCCGATATTGCTCATAGTCATGCGCGCCTGGATGCTCATGGCCTGGGCCGCGGTGCCGCAAAATTCGATGGATTTATATTGGGCTTTTTCCGTACCGTGCTGGGCCATCAGGGCCAACATGGCATCCTTCGACGACACGCCGGGGGCCAGGGCCCCGTCCAACTGAAAGCGGATGGTTTCGGGCACCCGGAACCAGAGCGAGCCCTTATACATGGCATAGGCCAGCTCCGTATATCCAAGCCCGGTGGCCGCCGCGCCCAGGGCACCATAGGTGGTAGTATGGGAATCGGCCCCGACGATCAGATATCCGGGCAGGGCGTGGCCCATTTCAGGCAAAATCACATGTTCGATGCCACAGCCCACATCGTAGAAATTTTTGACCTTGAAATCCTTCACATAGCGGCGCACCAAATTCTGGTTCTCCGCCTGCTCGCCGTTGGCCGCCGGCACGAAATGATCGAGGAACACCACTACCCGGTCGGGATCGGCCAGTTTTTTGAGATTGACCTCCAACAGGTTCTGGATGGCATCACGAAAGGTGATATCGTTGCCCATCATGATATCCACCTGCCCCGTCACGAACTCGCCGGGCCGCACGTTTTCCCTGCCGGAAGCGCGAGCCAGTATTTTTTCGGCCATCGTCATGCCCATGATCTATCTCCCTTTTTCCATGATCAATATTTAAAGCTACTATCCGGGCATGGGCAAGCCATCTGAAATTTCCTATACTGACGCCAGACCGTAATTGCCGGACACCGAAAATCAAGGGAGGCAGCCATGAGCGATTTGCCCAAATTCGTCGAAATCAAGGAAGAAGGCCCGCGCGAAGGATTCCAGATCGAAAAGGGCCCCATATCGACGGCACGAAAGGTGGAATTCATCAACGCGCTGTCCAAGACCGGATTGAAGACGATCCAGACCGTTTCCTTCGTCAATCCCAAGAAAGTGCCTGCCATGGCCGACGCCGAGGATGTGGTGGCCGGCATGACCCTGGAGCCGGGCGTCACCTATACCGGGCTTTGGCTCAACGATCAGGGTTACGAGCGGGCCAAGGCGACCGGCAAATTGTCGATCAAGCCGGGCGTCAGTCTTTGTGCGTCGGAAGCCTTTTCCATCCGCAACACCAACCGCAACCGCGCCCAGCAGATAGAAGACGCCAACAAGGCCGCGGCCAAATTTAAATCAGAAGGTATCGAAATCACCACGGCCGGCGTCTCGGCCGCCTTCGGCTGCAATTTCGAAGGCGACATCCCGGTCTCCAAAGTGGTCGATCTTTGTGGCCAGGCCATCAGCATCGCCGCCGATCACGGCCATACGGTCAAACGTTTTTCCATGCTCGACACCATGGGCTGGGCCACGCCTCAGCATATCAAGCGGGCCGTCGGAGCCGTGCGCGATAAATATCCCGATCTGGAATTGTCGCTTCATCTCCATGACACGCGGGGCCTGGGCCTGGCCAATGCCTATGCCGGGCTGGAAATGGGCGTTGCTCATTACGATGCCTGCGTCGCCGGGCTGGGCGGCTGCCCCTTTGCCGGCAACAAGGCGGCGGCGGGCAATGTATGCACTGAGGATCTGGTCTTCATGTGCGAGGAAATGGGTATTGAGACCGGCCTTGATCTGGATACGCTGACCGAATGCGCGCTTCTGGCCGAAGATGTGGTTGGCCATCCTTTGCCCGGATCAGTGATGAAGGGCGGCACCCTCAAGGCCATGCGCGAAAAGCTGGCGCAAGCCTAGCTCAGCAATCCATGCCAGCACTGCAAAGCGCCATCGGCTGCCTGGTTCTGGTGGGCTTTGCCTGGGCCATCAGCGAGAACCGCAAAGCCGCGTCCTGGAAAGTGGCGGCGGCGGGTCTGGTCATCCAGTTTGGCCTGGCGTTGGTGCTGCTCAAGATGCCCGGCTCCAGAGAAGTCTTCGTCTGGCTCAATGACGCGGTGCTGGCCATAAATGCGGCGACCAAAGCGGGCACCGGTTTCGTCTTCGGCTATGTGGGCGGCGGCGCCCTGCCCTTCACCGAAAAATTTCCGGGTGCCGCGTTCATATTCGCCTTCCAGGCCCTGCCCATCATCCTGGTGGTCAGCGCCCTTTCCGCCCTGTTGTTTCATTGGCGTATTCTGCCCTGGATCATCCGCGGCTTTTCCCTGGCCCTGCAGCGGGGCCTGGGCGTCGGCGGCGCCGTCGGCATGGCGGCGGCGGCCAATATCTTTATCGGCATGATCGAAGCTCCCCTTCTCATCCGCCCTTACATGGCCCGCCTCACCCGGTCCGAACTGTTCATGGTCATGAGCGCCGGCATGGCGACCATCGCCGGCACCATGTGGGCGATCTATACCATCGTGCTGGGGCCCGTTCTGGGCGACGCGGCGGGGCATATATTGATTGCATCCCTGATCAGCGCGCCGGCCGCCCTCATGCTGGCCAGGCTGATGGTGCCGGAATCTAAGTCCGGGCGGGAAGAGAGCGAGACTTTCTTCATGCCGTCCTCGGAAGCCCAGAATTTCATGGAAGCCATCGTTACGGGCACCATGAACGGGGTCAAGCTTTTGATCAATGTGATCGCCATGCTCGTCGTCCTGGTCGCCCTGGTTCATCTGGCCAATCAGATTTTAGGGCTGTTGCCGGATTGGAACGGCGAGAATTTGACCCTGCAAAGAATACTGGGCTGGATCATGGCGCCGGTCACCTGGCTCATAGGCATCCCCTGGGATCAGGCACCGGCAGCGGGTGCGCTGATGGGCACCAAGACCATCCTCAATGAATTCATCGCCTATCTGAACCTGGCCAAACTGCCCGCCGGCACGTTGGATCCACGCTCCCGCATCATCATGGTCTATGCCCTCTGCGGGTTCGCCAATTTCGGCAGCCTGGGCATCATGATCGGCGGCCTCACCGCCATGGCGCCGGAACGCAGAAGTGAAATCGTCGGCCTTGGCCTCAAATCCATCCTTGCGGGAACCCTGGCCACCATGATGACCGGGGCCGTTGTGGGGATTATTTTGTAGGGTTTTATCGGAGCTTGTCGCCGGAAAAGCCCAGCACCCTTTCCCAGGCATCGTCCGAAGCCTGTTCGTGATGGCGTTCGGGGCGGCTGAAATCCTGGAACCCATGACCGGCCCCGTCATAGCGGTGAAATTCATGCTCCTTGCCCGCCGCATCCAGGGCAGCGCTGATATCAGTTACGTCCTGGGACGAAGGGTTCTGGTCATCATTGCCGAAAAACCCGATCACCGGGCAGGCCATGTCGGGGGGGGCATCAATGGCCCAGGACGCCGATGCGATCATTATCCACGTCTTCCATGGCCCCTAGGAAGTCCCTGGCGGCGTTCATGTCGGCCAAAATATTGTCATCGCGGAGACCGTCGATCTTGACCTGACGTTCTCCGTCCAATGGGTAGCGGTGAAACAGGAAGGGCGCGATGGTCATATAGCCCTGGGCGGCATAGCGTTCCGCCGCATAAACCGTAAAGCGGTCCGCCTCCAGCCCGGTATAGGCCGGCGCGTGGATGCCCATGATCAGGCCTGGATGGGGACCCGGACCTTCGGGCCGGGCGATGAGCATTTCCATTTCGCTGCCGCCGACTGTGAGGTTCGTGGTCTCGGTCATTTGTCTTTCTCCCCTTGCTTAAGAAGTGATCCTTTCCGCCGCATGTTCCGCCGCCAACAGGCCCCAGATGAAGGCCTTGGAAAGCCCCCCCATATAAGTGGCGTTTGGCCCGCCTTCCAGCCCGCCGGTGGTGGTGCCGACGGCGTAAAGCCCTTCGATGGGCTCGCCGCCCGGCCGCAATACCCGGGCATTCCCATCAATACTGAGCCCGCCCATGGTACCGGTGATGCCGACGCAAAGTGGAATGGCGTGGAAGGGCGGCTGGATTATGGGATGGGGCTTGAAGACCCGATCCGTGCGGGGTGGGTCCAGCCCCTCCAACCCGCCATCCGTAACGGCCCGGTTATAGGCGGAAATGGTTTCGGCCAGACCGTCCGGCGCAATATCCGCCTTGGCAGCCAATTCACCCAGATCATCGGCGGTATGGCGCCAGCCGCCCCCTTCTTCCAGGAATCCCTTAGCCGCCACCGGCCCCGCCGATCCCGGCTCTCCGTTCCACATGGCTTCATCGACGATCAAGGTGGTGGACAAGGGATCATCCAGGCGGGCGATGGCGTTGGCCATGAGGACACCGCCCCGTCCTTCATCGGTGAAACGCCGCCCATCGGGCCCGACGAGGATAGCAGCCTGGGAAATGGCATCCATTGTTGGATAAGGCCAAAGATTATCGTTACTCATGGCGTCCCGGTGCTGCAAATGGCCATAGAATTCCCCCAGGCCCGCCAGTTCGGCGCCCACCGCCTGGGCCATCAGCATGCCGTCGCCCAGCACATTGGGGGCGGAACGGATATTGAGCTTTTCCGGTGCCGGCGAAATATGCTGGCCGATCATCTCCAGATTGGCCATGAAGCCGCCGTCCGCGATGACCACCGAGCGGGCCGGATAGGCCACTTCCTCGCCGTCAATTTCAGCCATGGCACCGGTGCAGGTGCCGTCCTCCATGATCAGGGAGGTTACCCGCCTGCCCCGTTCCAGCCGCCCGCCCCGCTCAATTAATTTGCGCTCCAATAGAGCCAGCGAAATATCCGGCCCACGCCCCTCCAAATCCAGCCCCGCCTTGAAGCGCCGGGGCGGTGCGATAACCCAACTGGCGCGTTCTTTTGACGTGGGATACATTTTTACGAAGCGGAACCCCTCGTCCCGTAACCAGGCCAGGCTGCGGCCCGAATGGGCGGCAAAGGCGCGCACCAGTTCGGGGTTTGCGTAGCCCCCGCTGGAGCGCTCCATGATTTCCACCAGTTCATCTTCGGGCAAATCCATGGCCCAGCCGACCACATTGCTGACCCCGCTGGACATGCGCGAATTGCACAAATAATGATCTTCGGTCCCCTGTTCCAGGACCACCACCCGGGCCTCCAGTTGGGCCGCCCTGGCCGCCGTCACCAGGCCTGAAAAGCCGCCGCCCATGACCAGAAGATTATCCATCCCACCAAGCCTCTATTTAGGTAACAGCATATCGATCATGACCCGCACCAGCTCCACATAAGAGCGGAGCAAAACAAAAGCCACAATCCCCGCCCCCAGCCCGCCCAGCATCCAGCCCCAATGCCAGCCCAGCACCAATGCCCAGACCCCCGCCGCCGGCAGGAAAAGCGCCAGCAAAACCGCCAGCCAGCCGCCGTAGCGCTCGATCAGGCGCAGCATGGGATAATCGCTCATGACCAATCCTCCAGACCCGCCGCGTCCCGGGCCGCCACCCGCCCGGTAACGAAGCATTCGGTGATGTTGCTGCCCGACATATATAAATGCCCGAAAGATGATCCCAATTCGCCCGCCGCATAGAGCCTGGTGATGGGTCCACCATCCACATTCATGATCTGCTGGCGGGCATTATGCACGGGGCCGCCCTGGGTGTTGGAGACCAATGGCCAGATGGGCGCGGTATAATAAGGCGGGGTACGCACCGGAGTGAAAGAGCCGGGCATACGTCCGAATTCCGTGTCACTTTCAGTGTCGCAACTTGCGTTCCAGCGATCCAACGTGGCCTCCAATATTTTCTCATCCGCGCCCATTATTTGGGCCAGTTCACCCACATCCGAAGCTTTTTTGATGATACCCGATTGTACTTCTGCCTGATTGTCATCGCTCCAGGGATAATCAAGCCCCCGTTCGTTGTAACAAACATCGCCCAGCCCATACATGGCCAGCCCCGCCTCATCGCAGATCATATGGGCCGGGATGCGCGGGAAATCCTGAATGGTGGAATCGAACATCTCGAACGTCCTGGCTGAAATATCCTGGGTATAGGGCGGCATTTCGTTCATGAAACGCTTGCCGCCCCCATCCACCAGTATCCAGCTCATTTGTGCCCGGCTGGTCTCGTCCTCGCCGGGCACCCAATCGGGCAGGCGTTTCATGCGGATGCCATAGGGGAATTCATCCTCCGGCGGGCTGAACCCGTAAGAGCCGTGGAAATGCCACATATGCCAAAGCCTTGCACCCATGGATTGGGCCATGCGCAACCCATCACCCGTATTTTGCCGCCCCATGACCGGCAGAACCGGCTGCATCTGCCAGAACTGGCGCTTGGTTTCCTCATCGCATTCAAAACCGCCGCAGGCCAGCACCACGCCCTTGCTGGCGCGCACGCGAACCTGTTTTCCTTCCCGCGCAACCTCCACGCCCAGCACTTCGCCCTCGCCTGCTTCGCCCCTGCTCAGCAAGCGCGAGACAGGGCTTTCCAGCCAGATTTCGATGTCGCGGGCGGCTATGGCCTGCTCCAGCACATGGAACAGGCGCCGCCCACCGGCCAGCCCGCTAACCTGGGGATAGGCCGCCTCCGCGTCGAAGCCGGGAATTTCATCGACCAGGGTGTGATAGAAGGTATCCCAGCCAGGCATTGGGTAATTGGCCCCGGCCCGCACCCTGGACAGGTTGGACGATACGCTGAGGCCCAAGGACCCGGTCAGCCATTTCATATATTCCTCGATCCCGGCCATGCCGTCGGCCAGGACCCGCAGCACATCATCAGGCGTACGCCCCGCATTGGTCTGTTTGAGGTAATCAAAGGCGGCATCGGCATCCTTGGCTGAGCGGGCCGAGCCCGCCGAACAGATTGAAATGCCGCCGGGATCGGGCATCTTTTCCACGATTAAAACCTGGGCACCGGCTTCGGCGGCTTCAACAGCCGCCGCGGCGCCGGCGAAGCCGTAACCGACGACGAGGATATCGGTCTCATGGTCGAAGTCTATCTCAGCCATAAAGATTTTCCGCCCCGCGCAAAATGTAAATGCCGTGATTCTTGTCCGACATATAAATATAGCCCCTGGCATCCACCAATAAATCTTCCGATTGGGGCACCAGCTTGCTGGGCAGGGGGCCCCTTCGTTCGGCCGGGCAGGGCGGCACGAAATAGCCCACCTCTTCGGGCATGATGGGGTCCGAGATATCGAAAATTCTAAGCCCCGCATTGAAATAGGTCATGAAGACCAGAGTATCGCTTTTGAACAAAGCGGGCTGATTTTGGTCCTGGTGCTGATTGTGGGGCCCGAAGCGCCCACCGAACTGGGCGAAGTTGGCCAAACCCGATCTCGCCGGCGGCCGGGGAAGGGGAAACAGGGAGATCAGCCGGGGCGTGGTTTCATCCGATATATCCACCAGACCGGTGAAGTTGAGCGGTTCGTCGCACTCTTCCCGGATCGCTTCGGAATTGACGATGACCAAATTCCGGTCCGGCAAGGGAACGGCGGAATGCACCCCCACGAAGGGATTGAAGGGCGGTGCGAAATTCAGCCCACCCACCAGGCTGGGCTCCGAGATATCTGAAATATCCAAAATCACCAGCCCGGCGGCACCATAAGGAAGAAAGGTCCTCTTGCCCGCCACATAGGGCCCGCCATGGAGCATGGTAAAGGGGGGCGCCCCCGTCTCGCTGCCTTCGACCCATTGTCCGGGCACCCACCAGCGGGCCACTTCCTTAGGCGCCGCCGGGTCCTGGATATCGATGATTTCGTAAATCTGACCCTTAAAGCCCGGCCGGTGAATGGACAAATGGGCAAAGCGCCCGCCGTCATAATAATTGCGGTGGGTGCCCTCGCCCCCCATCCGGAACTGGCCTAATTTTTGCGGCGCTTCCGGGTCTTTCAGGTCCCAGATAAGCACGCTTTCCTCGCTGGGCTTTTCCACATCACCCCCCCAGCCCGGCGCGATGCGTTCAAGGGCAGTGACCATGCGCCCTTCGGCTACCTGCACCTGAATGGTCCAGGTATTGGCCGGGCCCTCCAGAAACCTCACCAATTCCGGCTTGCTGGGATCGGTCACATCCAGGATGGACCAGCCCGGCTGCCAGAGATGGGCCACATACAGATACCAGCGCTCATTTGTTTCATGAATGGCCAGCTTGAAGCCCGGCTTGCCGTTCAGGTCCGAATAGCCCACCTGTTCCACATTATGGGCCCAGGCTTCGCCCGGCGGAAATACTGACATTGGATTGGCCCCCCTATAATATTTCAGCCCTCTCCACCAGCTTGTCAGGATATTGCCGCCGCCGCAAACCACTTTCGTTGCAATGGAGGCCGGGGATCGCTACCCTTCCGAATTGGCGAAATAAGCGGGAGTGGGGGGATGTTTCCACTTACAAAATCCATCGGGGAATTCATCGCCGGAATGCGCTTCGAGGCGGTCCCCGGGGACGTTCTGCCCATGATCCGCAACGGTTTTGCCGATTATGCCGGGGCGGTCATTCTGGGCCGGGATACTCCCATCGCCAGGCTTATGAAATCCGTCTCATCCTTGAGCCCCCAAGGGGGCGAGGCCAGGGTCTGTTTCTCCCATGAAGGTGCGGCGGCGGGCGAAGCAGCGCTCATAAATGGCGCCGCCGGCCATGCGCTGGATTATGACGATGTGGGGCTGGCCGCCCATCCGGCCCACCCAACGGTTGTGCTGGCATCCGCCATCCTGGCCGAGGGCGAAGCGCTGGGGGCAAGCGGGCGCGATATGATTGCGGCCTATGTGACCGGCTATGAGGTCTGGGGCGAATTGGCCATCCGCGATGAGACCCCCCATCATGTAAAGGGCTGGCACCCGACCGGCACATTCGGGGCCATCGCCGCCGGTGCTGCCTGCGCCCGGCTGCGGGACCTGGACGCCGGGGAGGCGGCCCATGCCATCGGCATCGCCGCTTCCCAGGCCGGCGGCATTGTCGCCAATTACGGCTCCATGACCAAGCCCTTCCATGCCGGGCGTGCGGCCCAATCGGGCGTTACCGCGGCGCGTCTGGCCGGGGTCGGCATGACCGCATCGGCCGATGTGATCGAAAACGATAAAGGCTTTCTCAAGGCCGTGTCGCCCGACGGCAAGGTGGACCTGGAAAGCAGCCCAGGCTGGGGTGAGACCTGGTGGATCCGCCAACACGGGCTGGGCTTCAAGCTCTATCCCGTCTGTTACGGATCGCAACGCGCCATCGACGGCATGCTGGCCATGCTGGCGGAAACCCCCTTTCAGGCGGATGAAGTGGAGCGGGTCACCCTGCAAATGGGTGAAAAGCAGATCGTTTCCCTGGTCAATCACGACCCCCAAACAGGTCTCGACGGGAAATTCAGCGGCGAATTCGCCATGGCCACGGCGATCATCGCGGGCCGCGTCAGCCTGGCCGAAGTCACCGACGAATTTATCGGCCGGGCCGATGTGCGGGCCCTGATGGGCAAGGTGGCGATGGAGACCGATCACGTCCGCGATCCCAAAAAAACGGGCGCGCAGCCCGACGATTATCTGATCGTAGAGCTGAAAGATGGGCGCCGGCTGGAACGGTCACTTACTTATCCTTTGGGCCATCCCAGCCGCCCCGTCGGCGCGGATATCCTGTGGTCCAAATTCGTCGATTGCACCCGGGGCGCCCTGCCCGAGGCAACCGCCCGCGCTTTGTTTGACAAATTTCAAGGGCTGGATGATCTGGAATCCCTCGGGGAATTGCCCCTCATCTCACCCCAAACCCAGCGCCGGGCACCCTGATGGCCCGCGAAACGCCCAACCCCCAAGACCCCGCCCAACCCCTGGCCGGCATCACCGTCGTCGAAATGGGCCACAGCGTCGCCGCCCCCTTTGGCGGGCAGACCCTAGGTGATCTGGGTGCCCGTGTGATCAAGATCGAAAAGCCGGTGGCGGGCGATGATGCGCGTAGTTGGGGCCCGCCCTACTGGGACGGCGAGGCCACCGTCTTTCTGTCGCTGAACCGCAATAAATTCTCAGCCGAAGTGAATATGAAAGACGAGAAGGAATTCGCCCACCTGAAACGCTTTCTCCTGGAAGAAACCGATGTGGTTTTGCAAAATATGCGCCCGGGTCTGGCGGAAAAAATGGGGCTGGGGCCAAGCCTACGCAAGGAAAATCCGACGCTTATTTATTGCAATATGGGGGCCTTCGGGGCTGTGGGGCCCAAATCGGACCGCCCCGGTTATGACCCCCTGATGCAGGCCTATGGCGGGGTCATGAGCATCACCGGTGAAGAAGGCCGCCCGCCGGTGCGGGTCGGGCCATCGATTATCGATATGGGGACCGGCATGTGGGCGGTGATCGGCATCCTGTCCGCCCTGCACAGGCGCGATCTGACGGGCGAGGGCTGTGAATTGGATACATCTTTATATGAGACCACTTTAACCTGGATCGGTACCCAGGCGGCGGCCTATATGGCGACCGATACTGTACCCAAACGACGCGGCAGCGAAAACAGCTCGCTGGCCCCCTACCGCATCTTCGAGGCCGCCAACGGCTATGTGCTGATCGCGGCGGGCAACGACAATCTGTTCCGCCGCCTGGCCGGCGCCCTGGATCATCCTGAATGGGCCGAGGACGAACGTTACGCGACCAACCCCCAACGGGTGATCAACCGCGAACTCTTGAACCAGATGGTCCAGGATGTGGTGGCCGGCGAGCCTGTCGATCATTGGGTTAAGTTGCTGGATCAGGCCGACGTGCCCTGCGCCCAAACCCAGACGATTGACCAGGTAATCGATGATCCCCAGACCGAGGCGCTGGACATTCTTCAAGACACCCCCGATGGGGACAAAACACTGATGGGGCTTCCCATAAGCTTTGACGGAAAACGCCCGCCGCTCCGCCGCGCCCCACCCAAATTGGGCGAGGACAGCGGCCTGGTTCTGGGCGGAAAAAATGAAATCAAGGAGTGATTTCAATAGCCGATAGTGGCGCGGATCAGGCTTTGGCGTCCGCCGCCCCTTCCCGCACCAGCTCAATCAACGTAATCTCCGATTCGGTCCCCAGCCGCATGGGTGGGCCCCAATAGCCGGTGCCGGTGCTCACATAAATCTGTGTGTTTTCATGCCGGGCCAAGCCCGCCACATAGGGCTGTGTCAGGGGCACGAGCCAGGTCATGGGCCACATCTGGCCACCATGGGTGTGGCCCGATAGCTGCAAGCCCACGCCATGCTTGGCGGCGTCGAAAATCTCCCGGGGCCGGTGGGCGAGGAGGACGATTTCCTGACCTTCTGTCACGCCTTCAAGGGCGCGCCCCACATTGGCCCCATGGCCTTGGGTATAGGCCCGGAAGTCGGAATCATCCACGCCGGCCAGACAAAAGCTGTCTTTGCCCGTACCGATGCAGACATGAGAGTTACGCAATATCTTGAGCCCCATGGTCCGGAGCCGGTGCAGCCAGGGCCCCAGGCCCGAATAATATTCGTGATTGCCGGGAACGAAATAGACGCCGTGGCGCGCCTTCAATTGGCCGATGGGCACGATATCGCCGCTCAGATATCCCGCCTCGCCATCCACCAGATCGCCCGTAATGGCGATGATGTCCGGCTTGAGTGCGTTGACCCGGCGGACCACATCGGCAACATAACCGCGCCCGATATTCACCCCCACATGAAGATCGGAAATCTGGGCGATGGTAATGCCCGAGAGGCTTTCGGGCAGGCGGGGAAGGGCCACCTGCACCTTGCGCAATTGGGGTGCGGCGGCGGCGGCACGGGTGGCGAAGGCGGAAACGCCTGCCGTCCCCAACAGGGCACCCCCGGCCACGGCCCGCGAAAACAAGACGCGGCGACCTGGGTCAAATTCTCCACCCCTCAGATACATCGCCAGCCGCCCGGCCCAGCGCAAAATCTCAGCCCCCAACAGGAAGGAGAACAAGAGCCCCATCACGCCTATCCAAAGAAAGACAGTGCGAAGAAAAATTTCCCAGCCGGGAAAGGGCGCATCCCGACCCATCACAAAGTTGAGCGGGATGGAAAGAGCCAAAAGCAGCAACAAAAGGCTCCCGCCCCACCGCCAGCCCCGCCTCAAACCCGGGGACCGGATCAGGCGCAGCCACAGAAATCCATGGGTCACGGCGAGCACGCCAAGCATGGCGGAGAATATGGGCAGCCAGGGGGGAAGCAAGTTGCTCATGGCAATTTCCTCCGCCGCCAGATTGGCCTGCCAAGGCGCGTGGTGTCAATATGGCTCGCGCAGAATTGAGAGGGCCTTTATCCCCTCACGCCTGGGCTGCCCCCGCCGCCGCGTTGCGCCCGGCGATGCGGCCGAAGACGGCGCCCGAGGTGAGGCCGCTGCCCGAGCCGTAATTGTGGTAATAAAGACCGCCGACCAGCTCGCCGGCGCCATATAGATTGGGGATGGGGCGCCCGATGGTATCGACGATTTCCGCATCCGTGGAAATCTTCAGCCCGCCAAAGGTAAAGGTCACGCCGCAGGTCACCCCATAGGCATGATAGGGCGGCTTATCCAATATGTTGGCCCAGTTGGTCTTGTTGATCCCCAGCCCCTGGGTGGCCAGCCCGTCCAGGATGTTGGGATCGAAGGCGACATCCGTCCTGGGCGCTTCATTATATTGCCGCATGGTTTCGACGAAGCGCTTACCATCGACGCCTTCCAGCTTGGGAGCCAGTTCCTCGAAGGTGTTTGCCTCGGCCTTGGTGATCTGGCGGATGCGGTAATCTTCGCGGAGCAGATGCGTGACCTTCTGGTCGAAAATCTGCCAGGCGAAGAGGCCCGGCTGGGCCAAAACCTCCCGGCCATATTTGGCATAGGTATAAGTATGGAAATTGGCTCCTTCATCGACGAAGCGCTCGCCATCGGCGTTTATATAGATACAGAAGGGAAAATTATGTTTCTGGAAACTGTCGCCGACGGCTAGATCGCCGAAGGGCGGCGCGTTCATGTCCCAGGCCACGGCATGGGCGCCCGACCAATGGCCGGTGGCCATGGCGCCTATATCCAAGGCCATCTGAATGCCGCGCCCGGTGTTGAACTGGGTGCCCCGCACCTTGGCCAGGTCCCAGTTGGGACCCAAATACCGTGTCCGCATCTCGGCGTTTGATTCAAATCCTCCGCAGGCCAAAATGACCGATTTGGCGTGCAGTTCCATGGAACCTTCCGGCCCGCGGGCACGCACGCCGGTGACGCCCTTATCGTCATGCATGAGGGACAGGGCAGGCGTTTCATAGAGCACGCGGATGCCGTCCTTTTCGGCCCGTTCATGAAGCGCCTGGATCAGCCCCTGGCCGCCACCCCATATTTGGCAGGCCAGCCCGCCCCAGAATCTGAACTTGCCATCCACCTTGAAGGCGTGATTGCCCAACGTCAATTGCAGGCGCACGCCCTTGGAGATCATCCAGGCCGCCGTCTCGCGGCTTTGGCAGATCATGATTTCGGTCAGGTCTGGGTCACACCTGTATTGGGTCAGGCGGCCCATATCATCGAAGAATTGCTCTTCCGTATAGGTATCCATGATGATGTCGCGTTTTTCGGTCTCGGTCAGGTCCGGGATCAGGGGTTCCAAATCCTCCATGCCGTTATAGACGAAGCGCAGCAT
>CAZBQG010000003.1:23757-44060 GCA_964493945.1 uncultured Rhodospirillaceae bacterium | reverse complement strand
CATTTTGGCACATCGTGATGCCGGAGGGTGGGAGCCGTCCACCGCATCATAATCGGAACTCCGGTTCAAACCAAAATAGGTACGGTTACCGCAGGGAAGCAGAACTTTCCAGGGTCAGAAAGCACTTGAAAACTGACTGCATTCACCGGGGCTATGCCTTTTCTCAAGGGATTTTGCGCTTGAAGCCGATCCTCTCGCAGGGCACGAAGCCCTTGGAGCCCAGATAGGCGAGCACGTCATAATCGTTCCAATAGACCGTGGAGCGCACTCTCTCGATCATTAAAACATCCAGATTGGCCATGAGCTGGGAAAGGAGCGTGCTGCCCACCCCTTTGTCCTGATGCCCCGGGTCAACGCCGATCACGTCCAAGACCGCCACCGGGTCGGTGCGGCCGAATTCCCCGAAATCGACCCGGGCCATGATGAAGCCGGCGACGAAGCCGTCGATTTCACCCACCACCGAGACCCGTATGCCCGATTCCTCTAACACTTCTTTCATCTTGCGTTCGTAATAGGAAGTTCTCTCCCGGCCCGTGATCTTGCGGTCAATGCGCACGATCGCCGCCAGATCATCGGCCTTAAGCGAGCGCACTGGAATGCGGTCGCGGGCCCGGCCGTCTTCGTCTTCGTCCAAAATCAGATCGGTCGATTCCATTTCCGGCATTATCTTATCCTCGGGTCTGCTGGTCTTAAAGCGCGGAGGTGGTGGGCCGTTCCAATATGTGTATGGGGGCCACCTTGAAGCCCTCACTACCCAGGAAACGGACAAGATCATGAAAGCGCCAATCGGTCTGAGTGCGGATTTCGCTCACGCCCCGTTTGCGCAGGCCGTCATCCAGCCCGTTCATCAATTGGTGCCCCAACCCTTTCGACTGATTGCCGGGATCGACGCCGATGGCATCCAGGACGGCGTGGGATGCGGACAGGCCGAAATCACCGGTGCTGATGCGCGCGAAGGCAAAGGCGCAAAGCCCGTCCTCGCCATCGATACCGACCACCACGAAATCATCGGGAACGGCCATGGCCGCATCCAGTCTTTTTTCAAAAAACCCTCGCCTGGAACGCCCGACGATGCGTTGGTCGATATCGACCACTGCGTCCAGATCCCCCGGCCCCAGGGGGCGTGCTTTCGTATCTGATTTTGTGGCCATGTCCCATACTCCCAAACCCATTCTTAAGAATGGTTTTAATCCTCCGGCGAAGTTTAATCTAGCCCAATTGCGGGGCTGCTTTATAATCTTTCGCCATGCCCCGCTTTTCCGCAAATATTTCCATGCTTTTTGCCGAAGTGCCCATGCTGGAGCGCCCGGCCCTGGCTGCCGCTGCCGGTTTCGGGGCGATTGAAATTCAGTTCCCCTATGATCTGGCGCTGGATGATCTGGTCCGCGCCAAGGAAGATGCGGGGCTGGAGATGGCCCTGATCAATCTGGGCGTTGTCAGTATGGAGCGGGGCGGGCCAGGGCTGGCCGCCATGCCGGGCCTTGAAGGGGAGTTTGATACAGCCCTGGAGCAGGCACTGGAATATGCCGAAGGGCTCCGCCCGGCCAACGTCAATGTGCTGGCCGGCTGGCCGCCTCCTGAAATTCCCCGCAGCAAATGCCTGGAAGTGCTGGAGGGAAATCTGGCCAAGGCCGCCGAAGCCTTTCAGAATATAGGTATCGGCGTCGTGCTCGAAGCCATCAATACGCGGGACCGGCCGGGCTTCCTGGTCTATTCCAGCAACGATGCAATGGAAATTATCGGGCGGGTCGGCCATCCCAATCTGGGTCTGCAATATGACCTCTATCATATGCAGATCATGGAAGGGGATCTGGCGCCCACCATGGCCCGGCTGAAAGACCATATCTTCCACATCCAGTTCGCCGACACGCCGGGGCGCCACGAGCCGGGTACGGGTGAGATCAATTTTCCTTTTATTTTTGTGGCCATCGATGCCATGGGATACGAAGGCTGGGTAGGCGCCGAATATGTACCCAGCGGCGCGAGCGAGGATTCGCTCGGCTGGCTGGCCCCTTATATTTCATAAGACCGGGGACTATGGACGACAAATCATTTGACGAGCCGGACAAGGAAATCTCCCATTTGTGTGCATTGCTCCACGAGAGCGATGAGCGCTTTGAGGATTTTTCAGGTATTGCCGTCGACCGGTTTTGGGAAACCGATGACGACCATCGCTTCACCTATGTTTCGCCGCCAAAGGATGCGCCCTTGTTCCTGGGCCACGAAAAGGTCATGGGCAAGGCGCGCTGGGAGTTGCAGGGCGCCGATCCGAATAATGAAAAATGGCGCGCCTACCGTGCCACTATGGATGCCCATCAACCCTTTCGGGATTTCCGTTCCAGCCAGCTGGACGGGACCGGGCGAACGCGCCATTTGCGGGCCAGCGGAAACCCGTATTTCAGAACGACGGCAAGTTTCAGGGTTACCGGGGAACCCTGGTGGATGAGACTTCCGAAGTGGAGGCAAGGCAAGCCACCGAGCTGAAGCTGCGACAGGCCCATGACAATCTTGAATTGGCGGTCACCGAGCGGGCGCGTGATCTCAGCTGGCAGATCGAGGAACGCAAGCAGATCGAGACCGCCCTTATGGAAAGCGAAGAGAGGTTCCGTGATTTTGCCGCCTCGGGGGCCGACCGCTTCTGGGAGACGGACGAGGAGTTTCGCTTTACCTATGCCTCGGATGGGCTTGAATATTCGGGTTTTCTGGCCGAGGCGCTGATCGGCAAACAGCCGTGGGAAGTCCAGAAGGAGCGCATAGACAGCGAAACCTGGCGCCCGGTCAAGGAGGCCTTTGACCAGCGCCGTCCTTTCCGCGATTTCCGTGTTCAGGCAAGCCGGTCCGAGGCGAGGGCCATTCATTTCCGGATGAGCGGCGCGCCTTTTTTCAGCGCCGACGGCACCTTTAAGGGATATCGGGGAACGACTGTGGATGAAGCGGCGGAAATTGAAGCTCGCAGCCGGGAATTGGATATTCAGAACAGATTTGCTAATGCCATGGACAACCTGGATGCGGGTTTTGCCCTGTGGGACGCGGAGGACAGGTTCGTGCGCTGTAATGGCTATTTCGCGGCCATGCTGACCGGCACGGCGGATAACCTGGTTCCCGGGGTCAAGTTTGACGATTACATGCGCAAAGTCGCCGAAGGAGCCCATGACCGGGAAATAATTGAAGACCGGGAAGCCTGGATCGCCAGCCGCTTGGCCGATCACCGGGAAACGGACAGCCACCGCGAAGCGCTGTTCAGAGACGGACGCTGGATGAATATCCAGAAAAAGCGCCTCCAGGATGGCAGCGTGCTCACCTTCTATTACG
This sequence comes from uncultured Rhodospirillaceae bacterium, assembly GCA_964493945.1. Classification (GTDB taxonomy): domain Bacteria; phylum Pseudomonadota; class Alphaproteobacteria; order Rhodospirillales; family UBA2165; genus CAZBQG01. Next base: position 40,748 of record CAZBQG010000003.1, on the reverse strand, counting down.
ACATCACCGAACTTAAAGAGCGCGAAGGAGAACTGCGCGACGCGATCATGGAGGCGGATGCGGCCAACCAGTCGAAAAGCGATTTCATGGCCAATATGAGCCACGAGCTGCGCACACCGCTGAATGCCATCATCGGCTTTTCCGATGTGTTGATAGAGAAAATTTTCGGCTCCCTGGAAAATGAAAAGCAACGGAAATATCTGGGCAACAAAAAGGAATCGGGGACCGACCTGCTGGAACTGATCAGCGAGCTGCTCGATGTATCGGTCATTGAGGCGGGTAGGGTGCAGCTTTTCGACGCGCCCGTGGATCCGGCCGAGTTGGCGGTGGCCGCGCTCCGCGTCGTTACACACCGTGCCAACAGCAGTGGCGTAAAACTGATCAATGATATTCTTGGAACCCAGCCCCTGCTCAACGTTGATCCCCTGAGGGCCAAGCAAATCCTGATCAATCTTCTCTCCAACGCGGTTAAATTCACCCCTGCCGGCGGTGAGGTCACCATCGGTTGCTGCCCCCAGCCCGACGGCGGGTTGAGCTTTTTCGTCACGGATACGGGGATCGGTATGAACCAGGCCGATATTCAAATAGCGCTCGCCAGATTTGGCCAGGTAAAGCGCGAAAGCGCCAGCGGGCGCGAGGGAACCGGACTGGGCCTGCCCCTGGCCAAGGGCCTGGCCGAGGCGCACGGCGCGACACTGGAAATCGAAAGCCAGCCGGGCCGGGGCACTACCGTGACGGTCTGCTTTCCGGCCAGCCGCGTCCTTTCCTGATCCCTCTGCTTGGCCCCAAGGGATTTGCGTAATATAGTGCGCTCAAATCACAAGCTAGGGGGACGATCATGGACGCGATGTCGGAAAGACTGAATACGCCAATTTCAACGGACGAGTTGGAACGCCGCTGGGCTGCCGTCCGAGCCGCAATGAAAGAGGCGGGTATCCAGGTTCTGTTGATGCAGAACAACAATGACCATATGGGCGGATATGTTAAATATTTTACCGACAAGCCGGCGACCAACGGCTACCCCCAGACCGTAATTTTTCCCCTGGATGACCGCATGACGATGGTTGGCCAGGGTCCTTTTGGGATGGATGTGGAACTGCCGGCCGAAGGCGATGGGGTATTGCGGGGCGTTAAGCGCACCCTGAGCACGCCCAGCTACGAATCGGCCCCTTATACCAAAAACTATGACGGCGAGCTGGCGGCCAAAGCCCTGGCGCCTTATGCCAAGGCCAAGGTGGGGCTTTTGGGTACCTATCAGATGTCCTATGCCCTGGTGGATTATCTGAAGTCGGGTGATTTTTCCGACACCGAATTCGTTGATGCCTCCGACATGGTGGACCAAATCAAGGTGATCAAATCCGAAGAGGAGCTGGAACTGATCCGGGGGACGGCCCTGCAACAGGACGCCGCCCTGGGTGCCGCCTTCGAAGCCATCGAGCCCGGCATGAAAGACAGCGACGTGGCCGCCGTGGCGCTCCATAAGGGGCATAATCTGGGTTCCGAACAGGGCATCTATCTTTGCGCCTCCGGGCCCCTGGGGACGACGATCCGCAATGGTGACCGCCATCATCAGGACCGGGTTATCCAGGATGGCGATTACTTCCAGCTTCTGGTGGAAAATAATGGCGCTGGTGGGTTCTTCACGGAAATCGGCCGGACCTGCGTTTTGGGCAAGGCCAGCCAGGAATTGCTGGACGAGTTCGAGTTTACCCTGGAAGCCCAGCAATTCACTTTGGATCTTCTGACGCCGGGCAGGCCCAGCGCCGATGTCTGGAATGAGTTCAACGGTTTCATGGAAAAGAACGGCCGCCCCAAGGAAAACCGGCTCTATTGCCATGGCCAGGGCTATGATCTGGTGGAGCGGCCCCTGGTCCGCATGGATGAGCCCATGGAGATCCAGGCCAATATGAACATCGTCGTCCATCCCGGCTATTCGACCAAGACCATCAGTACCTGGATTTGCGACAATTACATCATCGGTGCGGACGGCCCCGGGGAGTGCATCCACAAATATCCCAAGAAGATCGTCGAACTGTAAGAAGGCTTGAGGGGAGGGGCGCTTCAGCACTCCTCCAGCAGGGCGAAACGAACGCCCAGGACTTCGCGGGTGCTGATGCGTCCGTCCATATCCTTGTCGACGAGCATCAACTGCTGGGCTCCCTCGATGCCCGTCGGCAAGACCATGCGTCCGCCCGGCTTTAATTGATTGAGCAGTTCGGGCGGCATGAGTTCTGCCGAGGCGGCGAGGATGATTTTGTCAAAGGGTGCGAATTCCGGCCAACCCAGCCGCCCGTTGCCGAGGCGGGTTTCCACATTGTTGATCCCCTGGGCCCCAAGGCGCTCTCGGGCCTGATCCAGCAGGCCGCCAATGATTTCCACGCTGTAAACCTGACCCGCCAGCTCGCTAAGAACGGCTGTGTGATAGCCCAGCCCGGTACCGATCTCCAGCACCCGTTCGTCCTCCCGGGGGTCCAGGAGTCCGGTCATCAAGGCGGTGATGAAGGGCTGGGAAATGGTTTTGTCGAAGCCAATGGGCAGGGGGCCGTCGGCATGGGCATAGGCGCGCATTTCCGCCGGCACGAATTCCTCACGCGGCACCCGGATCATGGCATCCAGCATCCGCTGATCCAGGCTCTCCACCTGGGTCAGTTCACGGGTCGCCTCAATATGGGCCAGGATTATCTCGGCCATCATATGGCGTAACGCCTGGAAAGGATCCTCGTTCATGTCCTGATTTCGCCAAGATCCAAGGTGAAACCCCGATATAATATGAAAATAACGTCCTTGGCCACACGGTCGCGAAATCGTGACGCAAGGTTTACCGGGTATTTTCCGAAGCCGCCGCCTGAAAAAATCTAATCGTCATAAGCAATAAGACTGTCGAAGGGCAGGTCAATATTGCCGCGCCCACCCAGGAAGGTTAGCTCCATGATGCAGGTCGCGCCCACCACGTCTCCGCCCGCCTTGCGCAAAAGCTGGGCCGAGGCATTCAGCGTGCCGCCGGTGGCCAGCAAATCATCCAATATGACCACCCGTTGGCCTTTTTCAATGGCATCGGCCTGGATTTCGACGATGTCGGTACTGTATTCCGTATCATATTCATATTTAATGGTGGCGCCCGGCAGCTTGCCCTGCTTGCGGACCATGATGAAGCCTAAACCCAGCTTGAGGGCCAGGGGGGCGGCGACCAGGAAGCCCCGGGATTCAACACCGGCCAGGATATCGGGCTGATGGCGGCTGACCAGTTTGGCCAGACGCCCCATGGTCACCTGCCAGGCATCGGCATGGGCCAGCAGGGTGGAAATGTCATAAAAATCAACGCCCGGCTTGGGGAAGTCGGGGATCGTCCGGATATGGTCCTTGATATCCATGATACAGCCGCTGGGCCTCCTTTAATTTGGAATTTACTTTTTGCTGGCCCCATCCTATCGTCTGGCGGGTAATGGGGCAAAGTAAAGGTTTGAAGCCTGCCGATCCTATGGTTTAAGCTGACCCATTCAACCAGCTCAGATATATGGGAGGACGGGACATGATCAAGAAAACAGTTTTTTTCGGCTTGGCTCTGATGGGCATGGCCGCGGCTCTGTTGGCAACGGCTGTGGACGCAGAGGCCCAAAGCAAGAAACGCTTCATCGCCATCGGCACCGGCGGCCCCACCGGGGTATATTTCGCCACCGGCAACGCCATTTGCCGCCTCGTCCATCGGGAAGCCGCCGAGGGCCGCAAAAAAGGCCGCAAGCACGGCATCCGTTGTTCCGCCCCCTCCACCGGTGGGTCCAACTACAATATCGGCCAGATCAAGGCTGGCGAGTTGGATTTCGGGGTGGCCCAGTCCGACTGGCAATACCATGCCTATAACGGTTCCAGTAAATGGAAGGGCAAACAGTTCAAGAAATTGCGTGCCGTCTTTTCCGTCCATCCCGAACCCTTCCAGATCATCGTCCGCAAGGGGGCACCCATTGCGGGCTGGAATGACCTGAAGGGCAAACGGGTGAATATCGGAAATCCTGGATCGGGCCAACGGGGTTCGGTCGAGGAAATGATGAAGGTAGCGGGTTGGACCAAGAAAAGCTTCAAGCTGGCGGCAGAGCTGACTTCGACGGAACAATCCAAGGCGCTGTGTGACGGCAAGATCGATGCCTATATCTACTCGGTCGGCGTGCCCAATGCGGGCGTCTCGGTGGCGACCGAAGGGTGCGGCGCCAAGATCATCAATTTCCGGGGCAAAATTGCAAAAAGCTTCGTCACGCCGGACAAGCCCTATTACGCCTGGGCGACCATCCCCAAGGGGACTTACAAATCGACCGACACCGATGTCAGGACCTGGGGCGTCAAGGCTACATTCGTGACCAGCTCAGACACGTCAGCCGATGTGGTCTATGAGGTGGTCCGCGCCGTGTTTGAGAATCTGGATAATTTCCGCAAGCTCCATCCAGCCTTCCGCAACCTTGATCCCAAGACCATGATCAAGGATGGGCTCTCGGCGCCGCTCCATCCAGGTGCGCTGAAATATTACAAGGAAAAAGGATTGATGTAGGGGCGGTCTGAGCGACCAGTTGGCCCAAACCCAGCACGACGCCGAAACCTCGCCTGAGGAAATACAAAGGCGCATAGAAGAAGTTGAATTTTCCGGCCGCCAATCCGGCCCGGCTTTGTCGATCGTGGTGGGGATTGTTGCCGCCGCCTGGTCGCTGTTTCAGCTTTGGATCGCGTCGCCCCTGCCGTTTCTGTTCGATTTCGCCATCATCGTCGATGTACCGGCCAGGGGCATTCATCTGGCTTTCGGGCTTGTCCTGGTCTTCTTGCTTTTCCCCCGCGCCCGCGCTCTGACCCAAGCGCCCATTTCACCTTTGGATATTTTCCTGGCTCTGCTGGGCGGGTTTGCCGCCCTTTGGGTCTTTATCGACCAGGAAGGCATCACCAACCGGTTGGGCAGCCTGCTGAGCCTGGAAGTGCTGGGCGTCACTATCCCCTTCGAAGGATTGTTGGGTGGCGCGGGCTTGATACTGCTGCTGGAAGCGACGCGCCGGGCCATCGGCTGGCCATTGGTTATACTCGCCCTGATCTTTCTGGTCTATTCCATTTTCGGCCAATCCATGCCCGAACTGATTTCCCACCGGGGTGTTTCTCTGCCCCGCCTGATTGGCTATCACTGGATGGGCGGGGAGGCCATCTTCGGTATTCCCATCGGAGTTTCCGTAAGCTTCGTCTTTCTTTTCGTTCTGTTCGGCGCCCTTTTAGACCGGGCCGGGGCGGGCAAATATTTCCTCAATCTGGCCTTTGCCCTGGTTGGGCGGTTCCGGGGCGGCCCGGCCAAGGCGGCCATCCTGGCGTCGGGCATGACCGGGCTGATATCCGGATCCTCCATCGCCAATGTGGTGACCACCGGCGTCTTCACCATCCCGGTCATGCGCCGCATGGGCATGCCGGCGGTGAAGGCCGGCGCCATCGAGGTGGCTGCCTCCACCAACGGCCAGCTCATGCCGCCGATCATGGGGGCCGCCGCCTTCATCATCGCTGAGCTGGTGGGCATCAGCTATTTCGATGTCATCGTGGCGGCCATCATTCCAGCCCTGGTGGCCTATATCGGGCTGCTTTACATTTCCCATCTGGAGGCCTTGAAACTTGGTTTGGTGCGCATGCCGGCCACGGACATCCCGCCCCTGGGGTCCACATTTATCAGTGGCGCCCATTTCCTGGTACCCATTCTGGTTCTGATCTATCTGCTGATGATCGAACGCTGGTCGGCCAGCAGCGCGGTATTTTACGCTATATTGGTTATGTTCCTGATCATGGTCGCGGGCCGGGTGGCGCCTGGTAATCTGCCCAAAACTCTCTCCGGAATTCTTTACGCAATCCCTGTTGCCCTGGCCGCCCTGGCCCGGGGCCTGTCGGACTGGGAGCCCCAATCGGCATTATTTTTGGGCCTGGGTGCGGCGCTTATCCTGGTTGCCGGCCTGGGTCTGGTGAAGGGTTCCAGGGAAGGTGGACTGGGGGCCGGGCTGGCCGATGCGGCGGTAGATATTTTCCACGGGCTGGTGGCAGGCGCGCGCAACATGATCGGTATCGCCGTTGCCGTGGCGGCCGCCGGGATTATTGTCGGTTCCGTCTCTTCCACCGGGCTCAACAACGCTATGGTCGGGCTGGTCGAGGCACTGTCCGGCGGCAATGTGTTTATCCTTTTGATCCTGACCGCCGTGCTGGCGCTGATCCTGGGCATGGGGCTGCCGACGACCGCCAATTATCTGGTGGTCGCATCTTTATTGGCCGGTGTGCTGGTGGAGCTTGGCAATGCGGCGGGGCTGGTCTTGCCGATCATCGCCGTGCATCTGTTTGTCTTTTATTTTGGCATTCTGGCGGACGTCACACCGCCCGTCTGCCTAGCCGCCTTCGCTGCTTCGGCCATATCCCGGGCCGATCCCCTAAAGACCGGCGTGCAGGCGTTTTTCTACGATATCCGCACCGCCATCCTGCCCTTCGTTTTCATCTTCAACCCCGAACTCCTGCTCATCGGGGTTAACAGTTTTTGGCATGGGTTAAGCGTTTTCATCGTCTCCTTGATTGCCATTTTCTGTTTCGCCTCGGCCACTCAGGGCTGGCTGATTCTGCGCGCCAGATGGTATGAAATTATTCTTCTGCTGGGCGTCACATTTGCCTTGTTCCGGCCCGACTTTTTCCTGGATCTGGTCCATCCCGCTTTCGCGCCCCAGCCCATGGGGAAATTCATTAAAAGCGGATTAGCGGCTGAAAAGGGATTGAAACTGCGCCTTCATGTGGTGCGCGAAACCGATTATGGCGACCGGTTCAAGCTGTTCACCTTCACTTCGCCGGGGCCAAGGGTAGGGCAGAAAAGCATTGGCCTCACGCTCGCCCGTGACAAATCCGGGCGTTTGGCGGTGGGGGAACTTGCATTTCTGAAAGCGGCCGAAAAGGCCAAGATGGAGCGGGGCGATCTGGTTACGGAAATCGATCTGGAACAAACCGGCCGACCAGCCAAGGAATGGGTCTATCCCCTGGCTCTTTTGGTGCTGGGTCTGGTCCTTGCCCTGCAACTCCTGCGCCGGCGCAAAATAAAAGCCGCCGCCCCTTGACGGGGACGGCGGCTTTAATTGTGGGTGGCCGGATTATTTCAAGGTCGCCAGATAGGCGATGACGTTATCGCGGTCTTTCTTTTTCTTCAGCTTGAGGACCATGGCCGATTTGGGCTTGTTCCTCTTTTTCAGGAATTTCTTGGGATTGGCCAGATATTCGTCCAGGGTTGCCGCATCCCAGCTCCAATCGGCGCCTTTCAGGCCCTTGAATTTCTTGTAGTTGGCGGAGGTGCCGGCCTTGCGTCCCAAGGATCCGAACAGGTTGGGCCCAATGGTTGGTTTCTTGCCGCTTTTCACGACATGGCAGACCTTGCATTTCTTCTTATAGACTTTGGCGCCCTTCTTGGCGTTACCGGCGGCAAAGGCCGAGCCGTTCGCCATGGCGAAGGAAAGGATCAGGCCGAAGGCCAGGATTGGACGAATGTTCATGAGGTTAGCTCCTAAAATAGGGAATTTTCTTGCAGCACTTTGTGGCAGCTTGTCCAGCTTTCGTTTGCGGCGCGTACTATAACCATAGATCGGCAGTTGACAAGGCAAAGCTGGCAAAATTAAGGCAAATCGGGAATTTGTCAGAGATAACCCAATTCGCGCCAGATGGCGTAATCAGTCCTGAATTCCTTCAGCCCCTTCCAGATGCGCTTGAAATCCTTGTCGCGGGCGATTTCATCCGCCAGCACGGCAGACCAGGCATTGCCCAGCGCTTTGATCATTTCGGGTGACCAGCGGCGCACTTCCACGCCGTCCAGGACCAGTTGCTTGAGGGCACCGAACTGGGCCGCCTCGCCGGCCGCCAGACTGGCGCCCAGATTGGCCACGCAGACCTGCCGGATGCGGGTCTGCTGTTCCCGGCCAAGGGCCCGCCAGCGCTCAAGATTGATCAAAAGCTCCAGGACGCCCGCCTGATGTTGCCATCCTGGGAAGTAATAATTCTTCGCTTCTCGCTGAATTTCCAAAGAGAGATCGGCGCTGGGCAGGGAGACCAGCGCGCCCGCCACGCTGCCTTGTTTCAAGGCCTGGCGGATGTCACCGGCGGCAAAAAGGGCAGGCTCGACACCCAGTTTGGCCAGGACCTTGGACGCCAGTCCGGCCGCCGCCACGTTCAGGCCTTTGAAATCGGCGGGGGCTGAAACCTGGCTTTTGAACCAGCCGCCTCCGGGGATGGTTAGCCCGCAAGCCAGGGCATGAATATTGCGCCGCTGGTAAAGCTTCTCGAACGCCTTTTGTCCGCCGCCATGCAGGAACCAGGCAAGGAATTCACGGGGTTCGGGGCCGAAAGGAAGGCCCGCGAATAATTGCAGCGCCGGGGACTTTTCGGCCCAATAGGCCGGGCTCGAAAATGCCGCGTCGATGGCCGCCGAAGATACGGCATCAAAAATATCCAGCGCCGGGACAGAACCGTCCGGGCCCCGCAGCTCCACTTCGATCATGCCGCCACTGGCCCGGGTAATGGAAAGGGCGGTTTGTTTTGCTAAGGCGCCAATGGGGGCCATGCGTGCTGGGAACGCACTGCTCATTTTCCAGCTCACCGCTTTGCCCGCCAGGCTCGGCTTGGCACCTGCATCCGGCCTGTCCGTGTCAGAGCCGTCCTGCGGCAAACTCACCGCGAGCACCACGCCAAACGCTAACCCAATCACCAGCCCGACAATAAATCCACGCATTCCTTTCCTCCCACCGGCCACTGTCACGCCTGGGCGGGCGGTGGTCAATATGTGAATTGGGGGAGGGGTAGATTTAATATTGAACGATGTTTAATTATTTGCTACAAAATGAACGGTGTTCAAATTTATAAGACAGGAAGGTGAGCAATGCCCAGCCTGGAATTGAAAAACTATCTGCCGGGCGGTTTGGCGCTGGCTTATCTGGGGGTTGCTCTGGCTTTGCCGCCCATTCCGGTGCCGCCGGCCTATCATCAGTTTGCCGATCAGCAGACCATTCTGGGCCTGCCCCATTTCGGCGATCTGGTGTCTAATCTGGTATTTCTGGTGGCTGGCCTGACCGGGCTTGCAGGCATGAAGGAGGCCAGGGAGCGCTGGTTCAAAGAGGCCGGCGGCGGGGCCGGGCTGTATCTGATTTATTTCGCCTGCGTTACCTTCAGCGCCGCCGGCTCCGCCTACTATCATTGGGCGCCCGATGATGCTGCTTTGTTTTGGGACCGTCTGCCCATCACCCTGGCCTTCATGGCGCTCTTCGCCATCTTCATCAAAGAACGCATGGAGATGGATATGCGCCTGGCATTTCCGGTACTGCTTTTGCTGGGCCTTGGCGCCTTGTTGCATTGGCGCTGGAGTCTGGATGGCCAGGGCGGAGATCAGCGTTTTTATCTTCTGGTCCAAATCATTCCCATCGCCGTCATCCCCGCTCTTTGTTTGCTTTTCCAGGGAAGGGCAACCCATGGCCGGTATGTGGCTTATATGTTTGCCCTCTATGGGTTGGCCAAGCTGACCGAGCTTTTGGATCGTGAAGTTATGGATTTCATGGGCGGCGTGATCAGCGGCCATTCCGTCAAGCATCTCCTGGCCGCTTGGGCCGCCTATATGGTGGTCGCCATGCCGCGCCGCGCCTAGGGCTGGTTTCAAAATATTTGAACATAGTTCATTCATCTGTTACTGAGAGTGAACTATGTTCATTATTCATTTGATTTGAGGAGTGATGGACCATGTTGCAAGCGGATGGGAAGCTTAACCGGGCCATTGCCTGGTGGGGATTTTGCTTAGGCGTGGCGGCCGGATTGGTCATGGGGCTCTGGTCCTTCGACGGACCCATGGCCGTACCCGTCTGGATTGGCGGCTATGACCGGACTCCCCGGCGTCTTTTGCGTTTGGGCTATATCGCTTTTTTCGGAATTGGATTTCTCAATCTGGGTCTGGCGGGGAATTGCCCCGTCTCGATCTGCCGGTCCGGGCAAAAATCCTGGCCGCGGCTTCGATGAATTTCGCCAATTTGTTTTGCCGCTGCTGCTGATGGCGGCGGCAATTTACGAGCCGCTCAAATATCTGCTGCCCGTTTCCGCCCTGGCCGCCTTCGCCGTCCTTTGCATGGCGGCCTGGGGTCTTGCCCCTCCCTGGAAAAAGGAGCGCCGAGGATGATCGATCAGGATATGGAATTGCGCCGTGCCATCGGTGAATCACTTCACCAGGAAGTCTTCCATCTGCCCATGGATCAGACTCTGGAGAATGCCCTGGGCATGAACAGTCTGGCCGGTCTGGAGTTAATGGCCGAGATGGAGGACCGCTTCGGGGTTCGGTTCAGGGACGAAGATCTGGCCCGGCCCCGGACGCTTGGCAATATTCTGGCGGCACTCCAATCCCGGCCGGGGAGGGCGGTCCAATGAAGGTAGGTCTGATCGCCATGAGCGGTGTGCGGGTAAAGACGGCTGAATTGGCCGAGTTGGGCGTCAGTCTTCCAGGTTTCGTCGAGCGCGGTAAAGTGGTCGCCTCGCTTCCTTCACTGGGCCTGCTGACGGTCGCCGGTCTTACCCCGGCGGATGTGGATCTGGCCTACCGGGAGGTGGCCGAACTGCCCGAAGTTGGCGAGTTGGAAGAATTTGATCTGGTGGGTATTTCGTCTTTCACCGCCCAGATCGACGAAGCTTATGCCCCGGCTGACCGCTACCGGGCCCAGGGAACGCCGGCGGTGTTGGGCGGCATTCATGTTTCATTGATGCCCGGCGAGGCCGCCCGCCACGCCGATGCCATCGTGCTGGATGGAGCGGAAGACGCCTGGCCCCGGCTGATGGAGGATTTTCGCGCTGGCCGCATGTTGCCTCAATATAAAGGCGCCCGGGACGGGGTCTTCAGCTCAGGCCATTACGCCAAGCCCCGCTTCGATCTTCTGGCCGGACTTCCTATAACCGGATCACGGTGCAGACTTCCAGGGGTTGTCCCCGAGCCTGCGAATTCTGCGCCGCCAGCCTGCGCATCACCTCAGGATTTCAGCAAAAACCCGTGGCCCTGGCCACGGCTGAAATCGCCGCCGCCCTCGACGTGATCGACGAGCCATTCATAGAGTTGGCCGATGATAACAGCTTCATCAACGGCAAATGGAGCAAGGAATTCGTCAAATCCATCACGCCATAGGCTTTCGTTGGTTCACCGAGACCGATATCTCCGTCGCCGATGACCCGGAACTGCTGGACCTTCTGGCCGATAGCGGCTGCAAGCAGGTGCTGATCGGCCTGGAAAGCCCGGAGCCCCGCGCCCTGGACGGCATGGATCCGGTCAATTGGAAACAGCGCCAGCAGGGCCGCTATCTCGACGCCATAGAGAGCATTCAATCCAGAGGCATCGCGGTCAATGGATGTTTCATTCTGGGCTTGGGCAGTCACACGCCCGAGACGTTTTTCAGGCTCAGGGAATTCGTTGAACGCTCCGGACTTCTAGAGGTTCAGGTGACGGTGCAGACGCCGTTTCCGGGCACTCCGCTTTATGCCCGCCTGAAGCGCGAAGGGCGTCTGGTGCGCGATCGCTTTTGGGACCAGTGTACCATGTTCGATGTGAATTATCATCCCCGGAATATGAGCATCGAAGAGTTGGAGGAAGGGCTCCGCTGGCTGTTCCGGGAGCTTTACGGCCAGGGCCCGGTCAACCAGAGAAAGCGCCATTACATGGAGATCCATAAACGCCGGCGGGCCAACGCCGCCTGAATTGACGCAGGCCCCGCCCTGGCCATAATGGCCCCTAAAGGACAACCGATAAGGGGAGGCCAGCCATGAAACCCGCCCGCTATGGACCATTTCCATATTCGCCGATCATTGACCGCCCCAAGCTGACCTGGCCGGGCGGTGCCCGTGTCGCCCTTTGGGTCATTCCCAATATCGAATTTTTTCCCCTGGACGAGCCTATCCCGCCCTTCGGGCCCGAGACAGTGCCCGATGTTTCCAACTGGTCGACCCGGGATTACGGTGCGCGGATCGGCGTCTTCCGCCTGATGGATGTGCTGGGCCGCCACAAATTACGTGGCACGGTGACGCTCAACAGCGAGGTCTGCGAAGCCTATCCCCCGATCATTGAGGAATGCATGAAGCTGGATTGGGAAATCATGGGGCACAATCAAAGCAATTCCCGCGTGCTGATGGGTATCCCCCCCGATGAAGAGCAGGCACTCATTAAAGATGTCTTCGCCACCATCGAAAAATCCACCGGTAAGCGGCCCCGGGGCTGGCTCGGCTCGGGCCTCAAGGAGACCTGGCACACGCTGGATTATCTTTTGGATGAGGGCTGTGAATATATCGCCGATTGGGTCAATGACGATCAGCCCTACCGGATGGATGTGAATGGCCGGCAGATGGTTTCCATCCCCTATTCGACCGAGATCAACGACCTGCCGGCCTTTTACCGTTATTTCCGTTCGGCCGACGAGTTCGAGCAGATGATCTGCCGCCAGTTCGATACGCTCTATGCCGAAGGCGAGGAGCAGGGCCGGGTCATGGCCATCTGTCTGCACCCGTTTGTTATCGGCATGCCCCACAGGATTTCTTGTCTTGACCGGGCGCTTGATTATATTTGCGGCCATGAACATGTCTGGCTGGCGACAGGTTCGGAAATCATCGATCACTATCTGAGCAGTGTGGACTAGATTTAAACAGGAGAAACAAAACATGGCGGCATCGCCCAAACGGGGGAGTAATACCGGGATCAGTTACCCTAATCTGCGGGGCTGGCTGGAAGAGGCCGAACGGCTGGGCGAATTGCGCCGCGTCGACGGGGCGAGCTGGGAAGAGGATATCGGCCTCGCCACCGAACTTTTGCAGCATGACGAGAACGCACCCGCCGCCTTGTTCGACAAGATCCCCGGCTATCCCGACGGCTTCCGGGTGGTGACCAATTTCTTCGGCGGAACGCGGCAAAATATGACGCTGGGTTTTCCCACCGATCTGAATAAAGTGCAGCTGAGCGAGGCCTTTCTTGAAACCTACCGGGAGGCCTCGAAAAATCCCATCCCCCATCAGGTGGTGGAGGATGGGCCGGTCCTGGAAAACGTGCTGACCGGTGACGACGTGGATGTGCTCAAATTTCCGACACCTTTGTGGCACGAGACTGATGGCGGGCGCTATATCGGTACCGGCAGTTTCAACGTGACCCGTGATCCGGAAGAGGACTGGATCAATGTGGGCACCTACCGGGTTATGGTGCAGGACGCTAAGACCATCGGGTTTTACATCTCGCCCGGCAAGCATGGCCGGATTCACCGCCAGAAATACATGTCCAATAACGAACCCATGCCGGTCTGCGTGGTGGTCGGGGCCGATCCTCTGAACTTCCTCATGTCTTCGACCGAAGTGCCCTACGGCGTTTGCGAATATGATGTGGTGGGGGCGCTCCGGGGTGAGGCCATGAAGGTGGTCAAGGGGCAATTTACCGGGCTGCCCTTTCCCGCCGATGCCGAAATCGTGCTGGAAGGGTTCTGCTATCCCGACAAAAGCCGCCCCGAGGGGCCCTTCGGGGAATGGACCGGGTTTTACGGCTCCCCCGTGCATGACGGGCCGGTGATCGATATCAAGGCAATCTATCACCGCAACGATCCGATCATGCTGGGCTGCCCGCCCCAGCGCCCGCCCGAGGAACAGGCCCGCTACCGGGCCGTGGTGCGCTCGGCGCTTTTGAAAGAACAGATCGAACAGGCGGGCGTGCCCGATATCACCGCCGTCTGGTGCCACGAAGTGGGCGGCTCGCGCATGCTTACTGGCGTCTCCATCAATCAGCGTTACGCCGGGCATTCAAAGCAGGCCGGCCATATCGCTGCCCAATGCCGGGTCGGCGCCTATGCGGGCAAATATGTCATCGTAGTGGATGACGATATCGATGTGTCGGACCTGGAAGATTTGTTGTGGGGCATGCTGTTCCGCTCCGATCCGGCCACCTCCATCGACATCATCAAGGGGGCGTGGAGTACCATGCTCGACCCGTCAATTTCGCCGGAGAAAAAAGAAAGCGGCAACACGACCAATTCCCGTGCCGTGATCGATGCCTGTCGCCCCTTCCATTGGCGCGATCAATATCCCAAGGTGAATATGCCGAGCGCCGAACTGGCCGCCAAGGCAAAGGAAAAATGGGGTTATCTGTTGGATTGAGCAAACGGGGTAGAGGATTGGGGGTCGCGTATGGATACGCCCACCAAATAGCCGTTATTTTTTCTTCTTCTTGGCCTTGCCTTTTTTCTTATCCAGGCTTTTATCCGTCAGCCCGGCGATGAAGTTATTGACCCTTCCCACGGCCTGTTCGCCGATGGCGCCCTGTTCCTCGGCCAATAAATAGGTGCAGGCCAGGGAAATGGCCAATTGGGTCAGCTTCCGTTCCTCAGGGTTTTTCGGCAGGGGCCGTACCCCCAGAATCTCAACGGCCTTTTTGGTGTCTTTGATCTTGCCTGATTTCAGATCCTTCAAGGTGGAAACAATCAGCTCCTGGGCCTGGCTGCCAATTTTCTCCTGATTTTCCTCGCTATTTCCCTTTTACAGCCCGTTGATGAGCTGTCCGGCCTTGGCGTCCATTTCCTCCGCATCACCGGATTGGCCGGTGATCGCCGATTTGGCCGGCCGCCTGATGGTCCAGGTAGCGGCAGTCAAGGCGAAGGCAACCAACAAGGAGACGCCAAGAAAGATGGGCTCGGTCCAGAAGGCGAAGGCGGCCCCGAAGAAGACAAGAACGATTAACAGGCTGATGACCGTTCTTTCCAGAATTCAACCTCCTTCAATCTTGGGCATAAGATGAACCTCTGCATTGGCCGGGATGGGTTCCAGCAGGGCGTCTTGAAAGATATCGCCATCGATGATCACGGCAAAATTATCTTCTAGGAGGGGCCCCAACGCCGGATATTGTTCACCCAGTTTGCGGAAAAGCTGCATGACGTTCTTGGCTTCCAGCTCGATTTCCTCTTCGCCGCCCGTATATTCCTTGGTCGATGCGGTGAAATGGACGCGGGCCATGGGTCAGTCTCCTCCTCCACTTTTTGCCGCCTGGATGGCCGCCAACAGGCGGGGCGGCGACATAGGAAGCTGGTTGAGGCGCAGACCAGTGGCGTTTTCCACCGCATTGATGACGGCGGCCATGGGCGGAACGATGGGTGTCTCGCCCGCACCCCTGACGCCGTAGGGATGGTTGGGATTTGGCTCCTCGACGATCACCGTGTCGATCATGGGCAGATCGGAGGCCACCGGAATGCGGTAATCCAGGAAGCCCGGATTTTGCAATATTCCGTCCTCGCCATAGACATATTCCTCATTCAGCGCCCAGCCGATTCCCTGGGCCGCACCGCCCTGATATTGGCCTTCCACATAGGCCGGATGAATGGCCCGCCCAGCATCCTGGATGACGGTGTAGCGCAGGATTATTACGGCACCCGTCTCCGGGTCCACTTCCACATCCACCAGGTGGGTGCCCAGCGTCGGGCCCTGGCCCTGGGCGTTGATTTCCGAATGCCCGGCGATGGCGCCGCCGGTGCGCCCGGCCATCTTGGCCAGTTCACCCAAAGATATGGGATCGAAATCACCCACATTGGAAGATGCCGGTTTGGCCTGGCCGTCTTCCCAGACCACCTCTTCGGCACTCACGCCCCAGATCTTGGCGGCCCGTTCGCATAGCACGCGCATTACTTCGCGGCTGGCATTGACCGTGGCCATGCCGGTGGCAAAAGTAGTGCGCGATCCGGCGGCCAGGAAAGTGAATCCAAGGGACGCCGTGTCGGCCACCTTGGGGATGACTTTTTCCACTTCGATGCCCAGCTCCTCGGCGACCATCATGGAGAGGGACGCGCGGGTTCCGGCAAGGTCCGGGCTGCCTTCCAGCAAGGTCACCGTGCCGTCCGCATTGACATTGACCGAGGCGCAACTCTCGCCGCCCGCATTGCCCCAATATCCCGACGCCACGCCCCGCCCCTGGTTGCGGCCCAGCCGCTTTTTATAATTGGCGTGGCCTTTCACCTGACGCAGCACTTCTTCGTAACCGATGGGGCCGATTTTTATGCCGGCCACGGTCACCGTGCCTTCCTTGGCGGCGTTTTTGAGGCGCAGATCGACCGGGTCCATGCCGATGGCCTGGGCCAGCTCGTTGACCACGCCTTCCACGCCGAAGACGGCCATGGGCACACCCGGCGCCCGGTAAGCGCCGGCCTTGGGCCGGTTGACCACCACGTCCCAGCCGACTAGCTTGACGTTTTCCAGATCATAAGGCGACAGCATGCAGTTCATGGCGCCCCTGACGGGCGCGCCCCGGAAGGCGCCGGCTTGATATTTTAGTTCGGCCTCCGCCGCAGTGATGCGGCCGGCCTTGGTGACACCCATCTTGATTTTTACATGGACTCCCGCCGTGGGACCGGAAGCACGGAACACTTCTTCCCGGCTCATCACCATTTTCACGGGCCGGCAGGCCTTAGCCGACAGGGCCAGCGCCAAAGGCTCGCCAACGACGGTATTTTTGCCGCCGAACCCGCCGCCGATTTCCGAAGCCGTAACCCGGATTTTGGACACATCCCAGCCCAGCAACTGGGCGCAGGTGCCGCGCGCCACATAATGGCCCTGGGTGGAACACCAAAGCTCGGCCATCCCGTCTTCGGCCACATTGGCGACGCAGGCATGGGGTTCGATATAGCCCTGATGAACGGTCTTGGTGTCGAATTCCCGTTCAACGATCACGTCGGCTTTCTTGAAGCCGGCCTCCACATCGCCGATTGATGCCTCGTGGCGGATAGCCACATTGGATGCCTTTCTGGGTTTGGGCTGGACCCCTTCGGTGATCATCTTTTCATGGAGGACCGGGGCGCCGGGCTGCATGGCTTCCACCGGGTCGATGACGTGGGGCAGGGGTTCGTATTTAACCTTGATCAGCTTCATGGCGCGTTTGGCGACGGATTCGCTGGTCGCCGCGATGGCGGCCACGGCATGCCCGTCAAAGAGAACCTTTTCGCGGG
>CAZBQG010000003.1:0-23747 GCA_964493945.1 uncultured Rhodospirillaceae bacterium | reverse complement strand
GGTGATATCGCGAAAATCCGTATAGACTGGGCCTTGCGGGCCGACCGGGGCGGGCATTTCGCCGAAATCATCGCGGGTAACGATGGCTTTGACGCCGCTAAGCTTCTCCGCCTTTGAGGTATCAATGGAGATCAGCTTGGCATGAGGATGGGGGCTCCGTAAAACCTTACCCACCAACATGCCCGGCAGGTGCAGATCGGCGCCGAATTTGGCCCTTCCCGTAACTTTGTCCACCCCGTCAGGACGGATGGGCCGGGTGCCCACCACTTTGAATTCGGTTCCCTTCTTTTTTTTCTTGGCGCTCGGCATGGCTGGCTCTCCCTGTTGGCGGGGTTTTGAATGTTGGGCCAAGCATAACCGATAGCCCCCCGGAAGGGCAAAAACCTTATGCGCCGAGCCAGGCGGCCACGAGTGGGGCCAATGCGCCGCTGATCAACAGCCATGTAGTCATTCATCTGCCTCTTTGGTCATGCGCCAGCTTTCCACTTCATCAATGATGAAGCGCGCCGTTACCTCCGCGGCGCTTGCCCCTCTGGACCATTTGGTGGTGACCACCATGCCCTGTCCGACAGTGAAGAAATAATTGGCCAGATCGTCCAGATCCTGGGCCGGTTGCAGATTGCCGGCGTCCCGGGCGCGTTGCAGCGCGGCCTTGAGAGCGGCAATCTGATATCCGTTGATTTCGCGCACCTTGGCGGCCACCGTCTCGTCATGGAGCGCCATTTCCAGGGTGATGTTTTGAACCGGGCAGCCCAGCTTTCCGTTGGGTCCGGCCAGGGCTAGGGCCATGGTCCGGAAAAAATCCTGGATGGCGCTCAATCCGTCTTCGTCACCTTCCAGAATATCCAACAATTGGTTCGCATAGCAGGTGGCATAGCGGTCAAGGGCAGCGATCAAAAGCCCGTGCTTGTCGCCAAAGGAGGCATAGATGCTGAACCGGTTGATACCCAGCCGATCAACCAGATCCTGCACGGAAGTGGCCCCATAGCCTTTTTCCCAAAACAGCAGCAGGGCTTTGTCCAGGACTTCTTCGTGGTCGAATTGCTTAACCCGCGCCATGAGGGGATCCGGTTCCCGCTTTGGAATATACCTAAACGATCATTCAGATATATCTTAAGCGCTGGTTCCGGTCAAGCCGTCCCGTCAGTTACTAAGATGGCATTTCAGCAGGCCGTCGGCGTCATAGGATTCTTTAGGATCCTGCACGCTGCATTTATCAATGGCCTCGGGGCAGCGCGGATGGAAGGTGCAACCCGACGGCGGGTCCAACGGATTTGGGAAGCCCGCACCAAGACCGATATCGGGCAATCCCAAAGACGGATCCGGCGTCATCACCGAGCGGAGCAGGGCCCGCGTATAGGGATGGCGTGGATTGTCGAACACCTGATCCACCGTCCCGAATTCGATCAGGCGCCCCAGATACATGACCGCCACACGGGCCGAGAGATGTTCGACCACCGACAGATCATGGCTGATGAACAGATAGGTCAGGTTCAATTCCTCGCGCAAATCCTGCAACATGTTGAGAATGCTGGCCTGCACCGAAACATCCAGGGCGGATGTGGGCTCGTCGCAAATGATCACTTCGGGTTTCATGGCCAGGGCGCGGGCGACGGCGACCCGTTGGCGCTGACCTCCGGACAATTGACTGGGATAGGAATGAAGCAGGCGCCGGGGCAGCTCGACCATTTCCATGATTTCCACGACCCGGGCCCTTCGTTCTTCCTTGGTGCCGATTTTATGCACATTGAGCGGCAGGGCGATGATCGCTTCCAGCGTCTTGCGCGGGTTGAGCGACGAATAAGGGTCCTGAAAGACCGGCTGGACGGACCTGGCAATATCTGCCCGCTGAATATCCTGGATTGGTTTGCCTTCGAATAATATCTCACCCGATGTGGGCTGCAGAAGACCCAAAAGCATGCGGGCCAAAGTGGTCTTGCCCGAGCCCGATTCGCCGACCACGGCCAGCACTTCGCCCCGGCGCACGGTCAGATTGGCCCCCTTCACCGCGTTTAATTTCTTTTTCCGGGTGAACAGCCCCTTGCCGACGGAAAAGACCTGGCTCACATCGCGGCATTCCAGGACGGGAACATCTCCATCCGCCGCGCCGGTGCCTGCTTGCATGGTTTCGGTCATTATTCGGCCGCCCCCTGTTTCTTTTCGTATATGCCCAGAAGGTCTTCCCGGGAATGAATGCAGCGAAAGCCATGTTCGGGCCCCAAGACCTGATCCCTGATTTCCTTCATCGAGCAGGCATCGGTGCGGTAGGGGCAGCGGTTGGCGAACTCGCATCCTACCTGATCACCGACCAGGGCCGGCACCATGCCGTCGATGGAACCAAGCCGGGAGCCCCGGTCCGTCTTGCCCGGAATGGGAATGCAATCCAAAAGCCCGTGGGTATAAGGATGGACGGGCTCATCGAAGATTTCCTGGGTGCTGCCCTGTTCGACGATGCGCCCGGCATACATGACCGCCACCTTGTCAGCGATGCGGGAAATGACACCCAGATCATGGGTAATGAGGATCAAGGCGGTGTTGAATTCATCCTGCAACTGACCCAGCAGATTAAGGATTTGGGCCTGGATGGTCACGTCAAGGGCGGTGGTCGGCTCGTCCGCGATGAGCAATATGGGATCGCACATGAGCATCATGGCGATCATCACCCTTTGGCGCAGCCCGCCGGAAAGCTGATGGGGATATTGCCCCAACCGTTCCTTGACGGCGATGATGCCGACCTTTTGAAGCAGGTAGCCGGCCCGTTCATAGGCTTCCGCCTTATTGCCCTTACCGTGGCGGGTATAGACTTCTGCCATCTGGTTGCCCACCGTATAGACCGGGTTCAGGGACGTCATGGGGTCCTGGAAGATCATGCCCAACCGGTCACCCCGGATTTGGGACAGCTCCCGCTGACCCC
Organism: uncultured Rhodospirillaceae bacterium; assembly: GCA_964493945.1. GTDB lineage: Bacteria > Pseudomonadota > Alphaproteobacteria > Rhodospirillales > UBA2165 > CAZBQG01. Next base: position 20,833 of record CAZBQG010000003.1, on the reverse strand, counting down.
CAATGCTCAAAAGATCCGTTGACTCCAGGCGCATTTTCGCCGCCGTCATGGTCGCCGTTCTGGGCAAAAGCCCCATGACGGCCAGGGAGGTAATGGATTTCCCGCAGCCGGATTCGCCAACGATGCCCAGCGTCTCGCCCTGTTTGACGTGAAAGCTGATATCCGTGACTGCGTGCAAGGTGCCGGCCGGTACATTGATTTCAACGGTCATGTTGGCGACTTCGAGGATCGATTTGTCGGCGCCTGCCTGTAAAATACTTTGTTGCATCGGTTAGTTCCTGCCTTCCGGTGCGGTGATGTCCCGGATGCCGTCGCCCATCATATTGATGGCGATGACCAGGACAAAAATGGCCAGCCCCGGGATGGTGATTAAAAAGGGCTGAAAGAAAAGATAATCGCGGCCTTCGGAGACCAGAAGCCCCCAGGAGGGCGTCGGAGGCTGAATCCCAAGGCCCAGGAAGGATAGCACCGCCTCGACCAGGATGGCCACGGCCATTTCCAGGCTCCAGACGACGATCATCTGATTGAGAACGTTGGGCAGCAATTCGGAAAGGATGATGCGCGTCGTGGAGGCGCCAACGGCTTGCGCCGCGACGACGAAATCATTGGCCCTGATTTGCTGCACGATGGAGCGTGACACGACCGCGAAGCGGTCCCAGAACAAAAGCCCCAATATGATAATCAGCGCGGTCACCGACCCTCCAAATATGGAAACCAGGGAAAGGGCCACCAGGATCGGCGGAAGGGACAATTTTACATTGATCAGATACATCACCACCGCATCGACTCGGCCACCGAAATAGCCGCCGATCAGGCCCAGCGCGGTGCCCATGATGGAGGCGATGCCGGCCGCGAAAAAGCCGATCATCATGGAAATCTGAGTGCCGTGAATGACCCGGCTCAAGTAATCCCGGCCCAGCGCATCCGTGCCCAGCGGGTTGACCCATGTCCCTTTATCCCCCCAGATCGGATTCTTAAGACGATTGGCCAGGTCCTGATCAAACGGATCGAAGGGCGCTATTTGCGATGCGAAAACAGCGCATGTAAAGGCGATTAGCACAATGGTGCCGCCGATGATCAATCCGTAATGGGATGCGGCCCGCCGGCGCATGATCTGGCGCGGCGAGGGTGCTTCCACTTCGGACGTGCCGGTGGCGGGGATTTGGTCCGCCCCGGCGGTGATATCTTGTGCTGTTGTGGCCATTCTATTTCTCTTCAGCCCAACCGGATCCGGGGATCCAACTGGGCATTGATTAGATCGGACATCAGAGTTAGGAAAATATAGAGGAAGGAAATGATCACCAGAATGGACTGCACGACCGGAAAATCAGCCCTCAAAATAGACTGATAAGCCAGGAATCCGACCCCGTTGAGGGCGAAAATACTTTCCACGATAACCGACCCACCCAACAAGAATCCGAGCATCACGGCGGAGATGGAGACTACCGGCAGAATTGCGTAGCGCAGGCCGTGCTTGTAAAGAATGGCACGCCTCTGCAATCCCTTGGCCCTGGCCGTGCGGATGAAATCGCTGTCCAGCACGTCGATCATGCCGGTCCGGGTCAGGCGCATAATCGCCGGGACCACGGAAACGCCAAGGGTCACGGTGGGCAGGATGAAATGAACAATGGTCTCCGAGCCGATAAAGGGCAGCCATCTGAGCCATACCCCGAACACCACGATGAGCATCAGTCCGAACCAGAAATTGGGTATGGCCTGACCAAAAACCGCAAACGCAAGAGCACCCCGGTCGGCCCAGCTGTTTGGATTGCGCGCGGCAATCACACCCAATGGCAGTGCCAGACAGATGGCCAAGGTCAGGGCCATGAGGGCCAGTTGAACCGTCACGCCGATGCGTTCGCCAATCAGTTCAACCACTGGATCATTGGTGAATAATGAACGTCCCAAATCTCCATTGAAGGCCGACGAGACCCATTCCCAATATTGTTTGTAGAGCGGTCTATCCAGACCATAATCCTTGGCGGTCTGAGCGATTTCCGCAGGCGTTGCATCCTCGCCGGCCAACTCGGCCGCAAGATCGCCCGACAGGCGCAATAGCCCAAATCCGACGATGGTCACCGTCACCGCCACCATCAGCGCGATCAATAGTCTATGAACGAAAAACCTTCCCATTCCCTAGCCCCACTTGCAACGCCAGCTCATTGCCGAACCCGGCCAGCGTTTGTGTTTTTTCACCTTACTATCCCCCTCCGGGCTAACCAAGATAATAACCGTTATATCCGGTTTCCAGCCTGGGGGTCGGTTTAACCAGCCAGACGCGTCACTGTCAACGATCAAATCCGTTCAAAAAGAAGTTCGAAAGAAGATTAACGGTGCGGCTCAACGTAAGCGGGCGTTTCCAATTGGCGCGATTGACAGGATCGCGGTTTGGGCAGAAATTGTCCGGCACAACCAACAGCCAAGGGGGAGGATCGAGACATGGAGCGCTCCACGGAACGGGATATTGAATGGGATTGCACCCAGGTGATTATTCAATTTTACAATGATCTGGATGCCAGGCGATATGACACGCTGGTCGGGTTGTTCGCCCCTGACGGCATCTGGATGCGCCAGGGAGAAGAGGTCAAGGGCCGGGATAAAATCATGGAGATCATGGCCGGGCGTCCGGGTGCCGAGAATCAACAAATCCGCCATATGGTATCCAATATTCAGGTTAGCGTCGTGGATGAAAACACGGCCAATACCCAGCAATATGTTACCATCTACCGTCATGACAGTGACGAGCCGATCAAGGGGCCAGCGCCCATGGAAGGCGGCCCGGGCATTATCTTCCTCTATGAAGATGAAATGATGCGCACCCCTGATGGCTGGAAAATATCCCACAAAAAGGGCCGTCCACTTTTGCGCAAGAAGCACTAAATATCGGGTGGTCCCGGCTGGGCCGGGCGGGATGCCTCATAGGTCTGGGCGATGGCCAGCAGGCTTTGATCCCCACCGGCCGGCCCGTCGAAGGAAATTCCAATGGGCAGGCCGTCATTTGTTTGCCCGGCTGGCAGGCTGATGGTGGGCAGGCCCGCGATGCTGGACAATCCTGAATTATGACCCTCGGCGGCGAATCGGCGCAAGGTTTCGCCCTTGCGCTGGATGGTGAAATCCTCCTCACGGTCTTTCGGTGGCACCAGACTTGACGGGGCCGCCAGGGCGTCCAGCCGGTGGGTGTTAAACAGTGCCGCGAGGGCAGTCCGGATGGCCGGGCAATCCTGATCCACCGCCGCCCGGTAATCTTCTTCCGATATGTTTCCGCCACCGGTGGCGCTCAGCAGATAATCACGGAGCCCGGTAGTTCGGGTGCCGTCGATCAGCTCTTCCAGCCCCACGCCTGTGCCGGTCTGGGCCAAAAAGCGCATGAGGCTGGCTTCGCTTTCATACATGGCGATGGCTCGGCGAGGGCGGTCCATCAAACCGTCAAGCCCGGCGATATCCAGCTCGATCAATTCCGCGCCCAATCCGGCAAGTCTGGTCAATTCCGCCTCCATCACGGCGCTTACCTGGGCGTCCATTCCGCTGAAATAGAAATCCCTCAACAGGCCCAGGCGCAGTCCCTTGATCCCGCTGGTCCGGGGGGCGCTCACCTGGCCGGTGATACAGGAATGCATAAGAGCGAGATCAGCGGCGCTTCGGGCCATGGGTCCAATGGTATCGCGGCTGGGAGATATAGGGATGACGCCATTTTGGGAATAAAGCCCGGTGCTGGGCCTGAACCCGGTGATGCCGCAAAAGCTTGCGGGCTTCTTCACCGATCCGCCGGTGTCGGTACCCAGGCCCAGGGGCGCTAGGCCGGCGGCGATGGCGGCGCCCGTGCCGCTGGATGAGCCGCCCGCCGTTACATTTGTATTGTGCGGATTGAGCACCGGTCCGAACTGCCCATAGCGCATTTCCTCACCGGGCGGCGGCCGGCCGATGCCCGGACCCATGGCCAGTTCATGCAGATTGGCTTTAGCCATGACCACGGCGCCGGCATCCACCAATGCCTGGACCACCGGGTTGCTCTGCTCGGGGCGGTAATCCACCAGGGTTGGCGTATTGCCGGTGGTCGGAAAACCGGCGGCGTTGATATTGTCCTTGATGATCAGGGGCAGCCCATGGAGGGGGCCCAAGGCCGGCTGTGCCATCCGCCTAAGGAATGCCTCCTCGTCGAAGGTGATAAGGGCGTTCAAACCGGCCGCCTGATGGCATCTTTCGATCAATGCCCTTGCATATTCGGCGCATGACATGCGGCCCCCATCCAGGGCTTCTTTGGCCTGAACCGCCGTCAGTTTATGAAGTTCCAAACGCGCCGCCCCCCTTAGACCCCAGTTCCATGAACAGAGCCGCGGTCTCCCTGGCCATGGAAATCATGGGCATGTGGTGACACGGGATATCCGCCGTCTTCCAATCACTTTGCGTCCGGGTCCAATCGGCGAATTGATGAAAGGGGCTGGGGGTGTTCTCGCTGCACAGGATATAGACCTTGTTGGCAATTTTCAGATGATTGCCGGCAATGGCCAGCCTCTGCATCAATGTGGCCATGGGATGGCATCCGGAGAGCCGGTCGATCCAGGCCCGGTCCACCTCATCCTCAATGCCCCGCTGGGCGGCGGTCGGGAAAGGGATTTTCCAGCCATCACCCTCGGTCTCTGCCCGGGCCCGGAGGGCGTCCGCATCACCACCCACCAGATCGGTCATGGATTGGCCGTTCCGTGGAAGGGCCGCATCCAGATAGATCAGGCTGGAAATTTTTTCATGAACCCGGTCGGCAACGCCGGTCACCACCATGCCCCCATATGAATGTCCGACGAGGACGAAATCTTCCAGCTCCTCGCAGCGGATGACGCCCAGGATATCGGCGATATGGGTTTCCAGATCCACTTCGGGGGTGAGCAGATGGGCCCGTTCGCCAAGGCCCGTATAGCTGGGCGTCAGCACCCGGTGGCCCTGGTCCCGCAGGATGCCGGCCACCCGTTTCCAATACCAGCCGCCCCGCCAGGCGCCCTGGCATAACAGATATGTGGTCATTTGTTCCGAACCCCTCAGTCTTTGGTTTCAGCCCGCATGACGCCCAGTCTTTCCTGGGCCGAGCGGTCGGTGACCAGGAACAGATCGGCATCGCTGCTCTTGGCCTGATGGCTCACCCAGGTCCAATGGGGAATAGTGAACACATCATGCTTGACCCAATTGAAGGTTTTGTCTCCCACCGTCGAGCTGCCCTCGCCCTCGGCTACCAGACAGATGACATTGTAAGTTGCCCGTCTGGGCCGGGTGGTGGCGCCCCTGCCGACGCGCATGGCATAAAGGTCCATGGTGGTCATCACCGGCCCGCCGGTCAGGGGATTGACATAGCGTAGCATCTTTCCCCCATCGGGCCGGGCCGGCAAAGCGCTGAGCGCCGCCCGCGTCACATCACCCGGAAAACGGAATTTGGGCGAATGAAGATCGTCATGCTGAACGCTGGCGGCCTGCAGGCCCGATGCCTGCCAAAGTGCTTCATCGCCCTCATCCACCTTCCAGAAATCTTCCGCGTCCCGAGCCTCGCCCATCTCCAGGAAATTCACATCCAGGGAATTGATCAAGGGCAGGTCCGCCGCATCGAACCAGACCGTGCGGTCCTCGCCTTCATTTATATGCCCATGCAGGCTCATGGGCGGGGTCAGCACCACATCGCCTTCATGCATTTCGCAGCGCCGTCCATTGACGATGGTCAGGGCCCCTTCGCAGCGGGCGGCAAAGCGGATGGCGGCGAAGGTATGGCGGTGAGGCAGGGCGCGGTCTCCAGGCTTCAGTACGGTGAAGGCGCCGATCATGTTGGTGGTGGTCAGGGTGGCGCCGCCGAAATCCGGATTGACGGCGATAATCGCACGCCGTTCCGCATCCTCCATGGGCACCTCGGCGGCGGTGCGTTTCGTAAAATGTTCGGTCTGCGCCCAGGGCCAGTGATGGCCGTTGTCCGTGGCGTTGGGATTAACCGGCGTTACTTCCATAAAACGGTCCCAGATGGGATGGTAATTAGCCTTATCCAAATCGGCGATCAGGGTGGCGTCTGGGCGTTCGTCGGGCAGGGCCTGGTTCATGGGCCTTTACCTCCTGGGTTAGGCATCCTCGGGGTCGGCGAGAATTAGACTGGTCAGCATATGACAAATGGCTTCGACGCGCCTTGATTTTCCACGCAGCTTGTAATGAACGGCAAAACCGTCGAAAGCCATAAATAACAAATGAGAAAAGAGATCATCCTCGTCCAGGCGCCGGTTGGCGACCGGCACCACATCGGCCAGGATAGCCGAAATCCTGGCCTCCGAGCGCAACAAAAGATCGGATGAATAGGGCTCGCCCGGCTGGCGCGCCGACAGGGCCTGCAGCAGATTATTGACGAAGCCCCCATCCTCGGCCGGGATATCGCGGAAAAGGGCTAGAAAAATGGCGTTGAGCTTGTCCCTGGGCGCCTGGATTTCCGACACTTCCCGGACCAGCCGGTCCAGGCGTTGTTCCAGCCACGGATCATAGATGGCATAAAGGATATCCAACTTGCCGTTGTAATAATTATAGATGTTGGAGACGCTGACCCCAGCCGCCGCGCCGATCTGGGCCAAGGTAGTTTCGGCGTAGCTCGTTTCCTTGAAAAGCGCGAAGGCGCTATTCAGGATCGCGTCGCGCACCGATGCTTTCTTAACCTGCGCCAAGCTAATTCCCCTCCGGGCGCTTTGTTTTTATATTTGATCCACAAATCAAAAAGGAATAGTATTCTCTTTTGGTGAACAGTTCAACAGGGGGGGAAGGTCCGGCGCTCAGACCGGAGACACCCCAAAATTTAAGGTGGGTTTAAGCCTATGGCGCTCATATTGGAAGCCCGGGGTCTGTCCAAACGGTTTTACGGAACCCAGGCGCTCATTGATATGTCCATCGCCCTTGAGGGCGGGCAGGTCCATGCTCTGGTTGGCGAGAATGGCGCGGGCAAATCCACCCTGATTAAGATATTGGGCGGCGTGCATGCCCCGGACGAGGGGACAGTTTTGATGGAAGGGCTGGATTGCACCTTCAACGGGCCCTCCGATGCGCTGGCGGCAGGCATCGTGCTCATCCCCCAGGAAATCCGAGTCATTTCGGCCCAGACAGTGGCCGAGAACATCCTGCTGGGCCATGTGCCGGAACGCAGAATGCTGGGTTTTCTGCCCGTCATCGACCGCCAACGCATGGCGGTGGAGGCGGCATCACTGCTGCAACGCTTCAATCTCACTTTGGATTTGGGCGCCCTGGTGGAAAATCTGAGTTTCGCCGAGCGCCAATTGGTCATGATCGCCAGGGCCTTGTCGCGCCGGGCCAGGCTTTTGATCCTGGATGAGCCGACGGCGGCCCTGGAAGCGCGCGAGGTGGAGCGCCTGTTTCAGGTCATCCAGACACTTAAAGATGAAGGCGTCGCCATTCTTTTCGTATCTCATCGTCTGGACGAAGTGGCCAGGATTGCCGATGTCTGCACCATCCTGCGCGACGGGCAGGTGGTGGCTGCCTCTGGCCGCGCCGTTCCCGAGACCGAAGAAATGATCCGCCTGATCACGGGCCGCGATCTGGAAGAATTGCATCGCGCCCATGACCGGGTTATGGGGGAGCCCATCCTGGAGGTAGAGCGCCAAACCGCTGGCGAAAACGTAACCGTCCGCGAGCGCGAAGTGATGGGACTGGCCGGGCTTTTGGGCAGCGGCATGACGGCTTACCTGCGGGCCATTTTCGGGGCGGAGAAATCCAGGGCCGGTATGCGCTTCAAGGGCGGCGCACTGAATATAAGTTCACCCGCCCAGGCCATTGCAAAGGGTCTTGGCCTGGTGCCCGCCGAGCGGGCCCATGGGCTGGTCATGGGGTTGAGCGTGCGCGAAAACATCGTGCTGCCCAACCTGCTCAAGCTGAGCGCCGCCTGGCGTCTGGACAAGCCCTCCATCGACAAGCTGGTGGAGTATCTGATGGAAAGCGTCGATATCCGCCCCCGCGATCCGGCCAAGCTGGTGCGTGAACTTTCCGGCGGCAATCAGCAAAAGGTGATCTTTGCCCGCTGGCTGGCCGGGCATGCCGATCTTTTGCTGCTGGACGAGCCGACCCACGGCATCGATGTGGGGGCCAAGGCGCAGATCCACCGGCTCATGCGCGAATTCGCCGCCGACGGCGGCGGCATCATCTTCGCGTCATCTGAAATGACCGAGGTGATGAACATCTCGGATACCGTATTGGCCATGCGCAACGGACAAATTGTTGCGCAAATCTCCAGGGACGGCGATTATAATGAACGGACCCTGAGGGTCGCCCTGGGAGGATGATGATGCAAGTCAATCGCGATCAAGCCGTGGAAGGAGGGGCGCCCGAAATAGCCCAACCCACGGGCTGGCTCGCCCGCCACAAAGAAGTGGTCTGGGGCCAGATGCCCCTGATCGCCTTGATCGTGCTCATTCTCATCGCTACCCTTTTATCGGACCGCTTTTTGTCGCCCATCAATATGGTCAATGTGTTGGTGCAGGGCGCCATCATGACGGTGATCGTCATCGGCATGACTTTCGTCATCGTCGGCGGCGGCTTCGACCTCTCGGTCGGCTCGGTGGTCGCCCTCTCCGGCATCGCCACGGCCTGGGTAATGCTGGAAACCAATGTGGCCTTCGGGGTCGTGGCCGGCATTGGTGTCGGCGCCTTGGTCGGGTTGATCAATGGGCTGATCGTCACCAAGCTCGACGTCAATCCGTTCATCGCGACGCTCGGCACCATGGTCATGTTCCGGGGCGTCACCTTCCTGATTACGGGCGGTCAGCCGGTGATGGGCGACGAGGGCCTGCCGGAAGTTTTTCAGGGGCTGGCGCTCAATCGTTTCCTCGGGCTGCCCTATCTGGTCTGGCTGCCCATCGGGGTGATTTTCATCTTTACCTGGCTGCTTCATCACACGGCCTACGGGTTGCGCGTTTTCGCCACCGGCGGCAATGTGGATGCGGCCTATCTGGCGGGCATCAATGTGGACCGGGTCAAGGCATCCACATATGTGTGGTGCGGGGCGCTGGCCGGGCTCGGTGGTGTCATGCTGGCGTCGCGCGTGCAGTCGGGCCAGCCGACAGCGGGCCAGTTTTACGAACTCACGGCCATCGCCGCCGTGGTGCTTGGCGGCGCGTCCCTCTATGGCGGGGAGGGGCGTCTTTACAAAAGCGTCATCGGCGTGTTCATCATGGTGGTCATGGCCAATGCGCTCAATCTCGCCAATGTGCCGTCCCATTGGCAGCAAGTGGCCATCGGCGCGGTGATCGTCGCCGCAGCCGCCGCTGATCGGTGGCGGCATCGTTAAAGGATCGTTTCGGAGTTTTTGTTAACCAAGGGAGGAAGATCATGAAGAAACTGTTGCTAGGCTTGACCGGCGCGCTGCTTTTGGCGGGCTGGAGCGTCCCGGTGGACGCCAAGACCATCGGCGTGTCCCTATCGTCGGACACCAACCCCTTCTATATCGCCATGCTCAAGGGCATAAAGGCGCGGGCCAAGAAGGCTGGCTATGACCTGAGCGTGGTCAACGCCGAAGAGGACGTGGCCAAGCAGCTCAATGGCGTCAACGACCTGATCGCCAAGGGTGTCGACGGCATCCTCATTTCGCCGATCGATGCCAGGGCGCTGTGCAGCGTCTACAACAAGGCGAAGGCGGCCAAGATCCCCATGATGTCCATCGCCCGGGGCTCGGCCTGCAAGAACCAGCTCCTCCATGTCGGCCTGGACGAGCTCAAGGTGGGCTCCGCCACCGCCGCCTGGACGGCCAAAAAGATCGGCGGCAAGGGCAAGATCGCGATGCTGGCGGGGCCTTCCGGCGCCCAGGCCTTCATCAACTTCGCCAAGGGTTATGCCAACGAAATGGCCAAACATCCGGGCGTCAAGATCGTCTTCCGCCGCGAGATGCTGCTGACCCGCGAGAACGGCCTGAAGAACGGCGAGGATGCCCTGGTCGCGCATCCCGACCTGGTGGCCATTTACGGCGCCAATGACGAGCTTGGCATGGGGGCCGCCCAGGCCGTCGCGGCGGCCGGGAAAACCAAAGACATCGTGGTCACCGGCCTGAACGGCATCCCGCCGGCAATCGCCGCGGTCAACCGGGGTTTCATGGATTTGACCGTGAATGTCAGTCCGTTTGCCTTTGGCAATGTGGGGGTCGACACCATGGTAGCGCACCTTAAAGGCAAGGCCTTCAGCAAGAAGGTGACGGTCGGCTTCATCCTGGTCGACAAAAACAACGCCAAGAAGTTCATCCGTAAAAAGAAAAAGAAGTAACCTGGTTCCCGGTGCGCGTCTTCCAATTTCTGGAGGCGCGCGCCGGTACTTAACGCGTGACACAAGACATGAATTTTTTCGAACCTGCCACGGTGGATGAAGCTGTTGCGTTTCTGGCCTCCAACCCTGGCGCCCGATGCCTGGCCGGCGGGGCAAGTCTGGTGGCCATGATGAACGCCGATCTGGTGGAACCCGAGGGCCTGATCAGCCTGCGTGGGATCAGCCGGTTGCAAGATATTGAATTCAAGCCGGGCGGCGGCGCCATCATCGGGGCCATGACCCGGCACAAGAAAGTGGCCGACGCCCAGGGGCTGTCCATTGTCGGTCTGGCGGCTGAGCGCATCGCCAATCCGCCTGTGCGCAATATGGGGACCATCGGCGGTTCCATCAGCCATGCCGATCCGGGCGCCGATTATCCGGCGGTGCTGGTTGCCGCCGATGCCGAGATCGAAATTGCCGGCCCGGATGGCATACGCCGCCTGCCGGCCCAGGATTTTTTCACCGATTGGTATGAAACGGCTTTGGCGCCGGATGAGATGGTTATCCAGATACATCTACCGCCCTCGCCCGGAGGGGCCGTCGCCCATTACGAAAAACTGGTGCGGGTCGAAGGCGATATGGGCATCGCCATGGTGGCTGTGGTGATGGAAGCGGATGGAAGGGCCCGCATCGCCGTCGGTGGCTGTGGACCCACGCCCGTGCGTCTGGCCGAAGCCGAGGCGCCCGGGGCCAATGCGGGCGAGATACTGGCCGCCGCCTGTGATCCGCCAAGCGATGCCAGGGCAAGCGAAGCCTACCGCCGCCGAGTCGTGCCCCGCATGGTGGATGCGGCCCTTGCCGCCGCCCAGGCTAAATTGGAGGCCTGCTGATGAGCGGCGCCAAGCTTGTAACGCTCAAGGTGAATGGCCGCGACCGGGAAGTGCGGGTGCGCACCTGGGACACCTTATTGAGCGTGCTCAGGGGCGAGCTTGAATTGCTGGGCGCCAAGCGGGGCTGCGACCAAGGAGTCTGCGGGGCCTGCACCGTGCTGATTGACGGAACCCCCCAGCGGGCCTGCCTGTCCCTGGCCATCAATAGCACAGGGTTGGACATCACCACCGTGGAAAGCCTGTCCCAGGGCGCCGAACTGGCGCCGGTTCAGCAGGCATTTTTGGATGCGGGCGCCGTGCAGTGCGGCTATTGCACTTCGGGCATGTTGATGGCCGCCCAGGGGCTGCTCAATGAAAACCCCAAGCCGGACCGCGACGAAATCCGCCAAGGCATATCGGGCAATCTCTGCCGTTGTTCGGGCTTCAAAAAAATTGTCCAGGCCATCGAAAGCTGTGCCAAATGAGCGAGATCGGCAAAAATGTGCCGCGTATCGAGGGCCGCGAGAAGGTTAGCGGGATGGCCGCCTATACGGATGATCTGTCCCGTCCAGGTATGCTCCATGGCGCGCTTTTGGCCAGCCCCTATCCCCATGCCCGGATTGTTTCCTATGACACTAAAGCCGCCCTGGCCCTGCCCGGCGTTCATTGCGTGCTCACCGGTGATGACTTCGACCCCAAGAACCGCATGGGTGCCTTCATCCGGGACGAGACCCCCATTGCCGTCGGACATGTGCGCTATACCGGCGAGCCGGTTGCCGCCGCCGCCGCCGAGGATCTGGAAACGGCCAGAAAAGCCGCCCGCCTTATCGAGGTGGAATATGAGGAACTACCAGCCGTCTTGTCGCCGGAGGAGGCGATGGCCGAAGGCACACCAGTTTTGCATGATGAGCTGTCGGAATATTTCAAGACCATCGAGGATACATTTTCCGGCAACCAGATGTCGCGCACCGAAATTTCCGAAGGCGATATGGAACAGGGCTGGCGTGATTCCGATGTCATCGTTGAGGATGAATTCGAGACCCAGGCCCAATATCATCTGGCCATCGAAAATTGTTCGGCCCTGGCCGATATCGACGCAAATGGGCGGGTCACATTATATTCGCCCAACCAGAGCGTCTTCCGGGTACAGGCCAATGTGTGCCAGTCCTTAGGCCTTCCCATGACGAAGCTGCGTTGCATCTCGCCCAGCATCGGGGCAGGCTATGGTGGGCGCATGGAGCCCCATGTGCAGCCCATCACCGTGGCCCTGGCCCTGGCCGCCAGAAAACCGGTCAAGCTGACCCTGACCCGGGCGGAGGATTTCGAACAGGTGCGATGCCGACATCCATATAAAGTGAGGGTCAAGACCGGCGCCAAGCGGGACGGTACCTTTGTCGCCCGCGAGGTGGAAACGGTGCTGGATTGCGGTGCCTATGCCGATGACAGCCCGGGGGTTCTGGCCTATTCGACCTTGATGGCGCGGGGGCCCTACCGCATTCCCCATTCCCGCTGCCTGGGGCGGGCCATCTATACCAACAAGTTGCGTTCGGGCGCCTTCCGGGGCTTCGGTCAGCCGCAGGTGAGTTTCGGGATCGAAAGCTCCATCGACCACCTGGCCGATGAGCTGGGCATGGACCGCATCGAGTTACGTTTGAAGAACGCCATGGCCGAGGGCGATCATTGGTTCGGCGGGCTGACCGTGGGTTCCAACGGAGTAATCGAATGCCTGGAAAAAGCGCGGGAAGCGTCGAAATGGGCGGAGCGGGATAAGGCCCCCGCCACGCCCGGCAAACGCCGGGGCATGGGGGTAGCACTTTCGTCCCATGTTAGCGCCGTGCTTTCCACCGGCGCCATTGTCCGCATGTTGGGGGACGGCACATTTGTGCTCAACACGGGTGCGGCCGAAGTGGGGCAGGGGGCGGAGACCGTGCTCAGCCAGATTTGCGCCGAAGGATTCAAGGTGCCCGTCGGCAATGTGGTTCACGCCACCCCCGACACGGACGGCTCACCCTATACCTGGGCGACGGCGGCCAGCCGGGTAACCCACCTGACCGGGCGCGCCGTGTTGGGCGCCGTCGGCAAGGCCCTGGAACAGATTATGGAGCGGGCTGCCGAGCTTCTGGAATGCGGCCCCGAAGAGTGCGAATTGCGCGAAGGCGGCGTGATCGGTGTCAAAGGGGCCAACAAGGAAGTGCCCTTCATCACCATTTCGGCCCAGGCGCACAACATAAGCGGCGGCGCCATTATCGGCGCTTACAGCCTGGCCTATGACGGGCCCCAGCTTGATCCCAAGCGGGCCTCGGCCACCGGCTTTCCTTTCGCCGAGATCGGCGGCTTCAGTTTCGCCGCCACCGTCAGCGAAGTGGAGGTTGACGAGGTGACCGGCAAGACCGGCGTGACCCGTTGCTGGACCGCCATCGATCTCGGGAAGGCGATCAATCCGGCCATGGTCGAGGGCCAGGTCCATGGCGGTTACGCCCAGGCTATGGGCTTTGCCCTGACCGAGGAAATGACCTGGGACGGGGACCGTTTGGCTAATCCCAGCCTGATGGATTACAAGGCACCGGGCGCCCTGGACGTGCCTTATGAGATGAACACCATCATCGTCGAGCATCCCGAACCCTCTGGGCCCTTTGGTGCCAAGGGTGCGGGTGAGGTGGGCATGATCGGCGCGCCCGCCTCCATCGCCGGCGCCGTGGCGGAAGCCTCAGGAAAACAAATTCGCAAACTGCCCCTGACGCCCGAGAGGGTGCTGGCGGCCTTGTTGGATGAATGACAGGAGAAAGGATATAAAAATGGCAAAAGGTGAATGGGTCGTTGGCACTGATATCGGAGGAACTTTTACCGATGTGATCGGCGTCAATATGGTTACCGGTGAGCAGCGTCTGGGCAAGGTCCCCTCGACACCGCCCACATTTTTTGAAGGCGTGATCAACGGCCTCAAAAAGGCCAACCTGCTGGGCGAGGAGACCTTTTCTTTCCGCCACGGGGCGACGGTCTCGACCAACGCAATCCTGGAACGCAAGGGGGTCAAGACGGCGCTGATCACCTCCGATGGCTTTCGCGATGTGCTAGGCGGTGGCCGGGCGGAACGTATTTCGGCCTTCGAGTTGGACTGGGATCCGCCGGACATCATCGTGCCCCGGCGCGACGTCCTCACCGTGCGCGAGCGGATTAATCAATATGGCGAGGTGGTCAAAAAGCTGAACGAGGCCGATGTGCGCCTGGCCGCCCGCAAATGCCGCAAGCGGGGCATGGAATCCATCGCCATCGTCTATATGGACAGTTTCATGAACCCGGTGCATGAAAACCGCACCCGCGAAATTTTGGAAAAAGAGCTGCCCGGCGTGGACATTACGGTCAGCCACGAAGTGCTGCCCCAGATGCTAGAATTCGAGCGCACCTGCACGACCGTGCTCAATGCTTATATCTCGCCCATTCTGAAGAACTATCTGCGCGGATTGTCGGCCCGGCTTAAAGACGATTGGAACTATGACGGACCCATGATGATCACCACCAGCGGCGGCGGCGTGATCAGCGTTAACGAAGCCCTCAAGCTGCCGGCCCGCACCTTTCACTCATCGCCCGTTTCGGGCGCCGTCGGCATGGCCGGTTATATCGGGTCTCTGGCGGGCTTCGATAATGTGATTGCCTTCGAGACCGGCGGTACCACCAACAATGTGTCGATCATCCATGAAGGATCGCCGGCCATCACCCATGAATGGAAGATTTTATGGAATGTGCCTTGTTGTCTGCCATCTGTCGATACCGTCTACATCGGATCGGGCGGCGGTTCCATCGGGTGGGTGGATAAGGGGCAAATCCTTAATGTGGGCCCGCAAAGCATGGGCGCCGTGCCCGGCCCGGCCTGTTACGGACAAGGCGGAACGGAGGCGACCAACACGGATTGCCAGATCGTTCTGGGCCGCATCGATCCGGAATATTTCCTGGGCGGCGAGATGGAGGTAAAAGGTGATCTTTCGTTCAAGGTCCTGGAGGGCAAGATCGCCAAACATTACGGCTGGTCCGCCGAGGACGCGGCGGCCAACATGTATATGGTGGCCATGACCAGCCTGATGATGGCCATGCGCATCCAGACCGTATCGCGCGGATGGGACCCAAGGGATTTCGCCATCGTGCCCTATGGTGGCGGTGGGGCCATGTATGCCTGTGATCTGGCCCAGGAGGTTGGCGCTTCCACGGTGATTGTTCCACCCCTGCCGGGTTATGCATCCGCCTGGGGCGCCATCCGGGTTGATGTGAAGCACGAATTCACCACGCCCATCCACAAGATCGAGGCGGAACTGGATTTCGACTGGCTTAACGGGGAGATAGCGGCACTTATTGAGCGCGCCGTCGGAACCCTGGCCGGCGAGGGTATCCGCAAGAAAGACATTGTGATTGAGCGCTACGCCGATGTTAAATATTTCAGCCAAAGCCGCTTCTTCACCGTGAGGCTACCATCGGGTAAAATAAAGAACCTGGACCGCATCACGGATGTCTTTCAAAAAGATATGAAGGCGTCATACGGATATAATCTGCCGAACGGCTACGCACCCACGGAAATCGTTAATCTGCGGGTGGTGGCCAGAGGTTTGATCGAGAAGCCCGATCTGCCCGTGCTGAAAAAGAAAGGCACTCTGAAAGCCGCGCGCAAGCCTGCCCGCAAGGTGTGGTTCCGCGACAAGGATTTCATCAAGACCAATATCTTTGAGCGCAGTCTCCTGCCCGTTGGGTCCAAGATCGACGGACCGGCGATCATCGAGCAGGCGGACACCACTACGGTCATGCCGCCGGGCACCCATTGCCAGGTGGATAAATATGGTAATCTGGTCATCAAGGTGGATCGTTAGGAACAAAATCATGGATAAGTCAGTCACATCAGAATTCGGTCTCAAGGAAGGCCTTTCAGAGATCAAGGACCTGAAGATGGACCTGATCACCTTTGAGGTCATGCGCAACGCCTTTGTAGCGGCCTGCTATGAGGCATCCTCGACCATCGAACGGATCGCCTATCATCCGGTCATCGGCATGGGCCGGGACCGTTCCAATGCATTGTTGACGCCGGATGCCCGGCTCGTGGCCCATGGTCATACGGATGCCGCGGCCCACTACGCATCCTTCGAGCCCTCAGTCGCTGAGTTGCTCAAGACCTTCCCCAGAAAGGGCATGAAGCCGGGCGATACCTATCTGTTCAGCGACCCCTACCGCACCGGCTCGCACGTCAATGACACCAGGCTGATCCGCCCCATCTTCTTCAAGGGTGAGATCATCGGCTTCGCCTGCACTGTCATCCACTGGGCCGATATGGGGGGCCCAATGCCCGGTACCTTCAATCCCGAAGCAACCACATGTTATGCTGAGGGATTGCGCATCCCGCCCATCCGCCTGTTCAAGAAGAACAAGCTGGACGAGGAATTGTTCAGCATCATTGAGATCAATATCCGGGGTGCGGTCGAACGCCGGGCCGATCTGCAAGCTCAGTTCGAGGCTGCCCGCCTGATCGATCGGCGAATCACCGAACTCGCTAGGCGTTATGGAAAGAAGACTCTGTTCCTGGCCTATGAGGAACAGTTCAATTACACTGAGCGTCTCATGCTGGCCGAGGTCGCGACCCTGCCCGACGGCGAATGGCAGTTTGGCGATTATGGTGATCAGGACGTCATGGCGCCCGGCAAGCCGCCCATCTATGTGCATTGCAAAATGACTAAGAAGGGCACCCAATTGACTTTCGATTGGACCAAGTCCGATCCCCAGCCACGCGCTTCATGGGGGGCGACGCGGGCCACATTGATCGGGGCCAATTATCTGGGTTTCATGATCTGCTTTCCCGCACTCTTTCCCCTGAACCACGGCATCATCCGTAATCTGGAGGTCATATCCAAGCCCGGCACCTGTGTCGATGTGCTGGAACCGACGCCGACCACCGGCTATTGCTCGGGCGCGTTCGACAAGGTGGAAGCGGTGACCATCGGTTGTCTGGCTGGACCTATGGGGCAGGTGCAGCCCTGGCGCGTCTATCCGGCGGCGGTCAGCCTGACCAATTTGTGCATGGGCGGCTTCAATCCACGCACCGGAAAGGACTTCGTGCAATATACCTATGCCGTGGGGGGTGAGAACGCGCGCACCTTCAAGGACGGGAAAAGCCTGATCTTCATGCGCTTTTGTAACGCAAGGACCATTCCCCAGGAACTGGAGGAACGCTGGTTCCCCGTACTTTACACAAAATACGAAGCGCGCGCCGACAGTTGCGGGCACGGGCTGCAGCGGGGTGGCTTTGGCCTTATCCGCGAATTGGAGGTACAGACCGACATCACCATGACCATCCATGGCGACCGCGAGAAATTTACCCCATGGGGAATAAGTGGCGGACTCAATGCGGGGGGGGCCATGCTGGTCGTCAACAAGGGCACCAACCGGGAATTCAATGCTGGCATGTACGCCACCGGCGTGGAGCTGACCAAGGGCGATGTGATCTATTATTCCTCATCTGGCGGCGGCGGTTTCGGCGATCCTCTTAAGCGCAAACCCAAGCTGGTGCTGGATGATGTGATGGATGAATGGCTGACCGTGGAAGCGGCGCGCAAATATTACGGCGTGGTGATCAAGGTAATCGACGCCGAGGCCTGTGATTACAAGATCGACAAGGAGAAAACCAAGGCCTTGCGCGCCAAGCTCAAAAAGAAGGGTTTTCCGGAGGGCACCGGGGCCCATGAACTCCATCCCCAGGGCAAGCTGATCAAGCCCAAATGGATCCCGACGGAGGAAGAGGTCAAACCCCATATCACCATTTCCCGCCCGCCTGGCTGGTAAGACGGCATGGGAACGGAGGAAGAAATCGCGGCCCTGCCCAGGCGCTTCGAGACGGTCATCCATATGCTGGCCGACGCCGCCGACAAGGCGCCGGATACCGAGGCGCTGAGCTTCGAGGAACGGACGCTCAATTACCGGGAATATGAACGCTGCGCCGGTGGCTTCGCTCAGGAGCTGGTTGATCTGGGCGCGCGTGGCGGGCGGGTTGCTCTAATCTGTGGCAATTCCATCGAGATGGCCGTGGCCATGTTCGCGGCCCATGGGGCGGGCGCCCAGGCCGTGCCTATCAATCCTATCTACACGGCCCGCGAGCTGCATCATATTCTGGCCGATTCCGATCCTGCCGTGGTGGTCCATGACGCCGAAATCGTGGAGACCGTCGCCCCCCTGATCGCCGAGCTGGGCATCCCCCATGCCATAGAAGTCGCGGGCGGCGAGGGTGAGGGGCGCTTTTTGGATGTGTGGCGGGATGACGAGGCGGCCGGACTGCCCAAACCCTTGCCCACGGCGGATGATCCCGCCACCTTGCAATATACGGGCGGCACCACCGGCCTGCCCAAGGGCGTGGATATCAGTCATGGCCAGATGTCGATCAATCTAAGCCAGCGCGAGGTGGCCCTGCCGACCCAGGATGATGATGAACATATCATCTGCATGATGCCGTTGTTTCACGTCTTCGCCGTGTCGGTCTGTCTTCATCTGACGGTCCAGTGCCGGGGACGCATGGTGATCATAAGGCGCTATCGGCCAGACCTGGTTCTGGAATTGGTGGAGCGGGAAAAGATCACCCGCCTGCCGGCCGGGCCCACGGTATTTAATGGGCTGCTGGCTTGCGAAAGCTTTTCCAAGACCGATTTTTCATCCCTCCGCACGGCCTTTTCAGGCTCGGCGCCCCTGCCCGAGGATACGCTCAAACGCTGGCAGAAGCTGACCGGATGTCCCATTTTGGAAGGCTATGGCCAGTCCGAGGCAGGCCCCGTGCTGACCTTCGTCTTCGAGGGGCGCGAGATCGTTGCCGGATCGGTCGGCGATGCCCTGCCGCTGACCGATATAGAAATCGTCGATGTGGAAACCGGCACCAAGGTGCTGGGGGTGGGCGAACAGGGCGAAATCCGGGCGCGCGGTCCGCAGATCATGACCGGCTACCGCAACCGGCCGGAAGAAACCGCCGAGGTATTGCGCGACGGCTGGCTCTATACCGGCGATATTGGCGAGTTCGGAGAAGATGGGTATCTTTATATCCGAGACCGCAAGAAAGACATGGTGCTGGTTGGTGGCTACAACGTCTATCCCCGCGAAATCGACGAGGTGCTCTATGCCCATCCGGATATCATGGAAGCCGCCGCCGTCGGCCAGCCCGACGATTACCGGGGAGAGGTCATCAAGGCCTATGTGGTGGCCCGGGACGGAAGTGATCTTTCCGCCGAGGCGTTGGGCGAATATTGTGCCGGGCAGTTGGCCAAATACAAGCTTCCCGCCAGTTACGAATTTGTCGATGAAATTCCCAAAACAACGGTCGGCAAAATCGATAAGAAAGCCTTGCGGGGGGGCTGAGCGGCGCTCAGAATAAGGTCAAACCAGAGGAGAGAACAAAGTGTCAATTACCGCTGAAATTCCCTACGGCGCTTATTGGAGCACGCCTTTCGCCAAATGGCAGGGTAGCCTGAGCCGCCTTCATTCCATGCAGTTCGGCGCCCATGTGGCCAAGGACGAACTGGCCAAACTCAATATCGATCCCAAGGGCTTTGATTATGGCGTTTTGGGCCTGACCGTCCCCCAGGATTTGTCCTTTCACGGTCTGCCCTGGGTCACCGGCATGATCGGGGCGGGCGGCGTGGGCGGCCCGACCATCATGCAGGCCTGCGCCACGGCTGCCCGCTGTTTGCAGAATGCCACGCAAGAAGTGGAAATGGGTGCCGCCAGTCAGGCCCTGGCCATCGGTTGCGACAGGGTTTCCAACGGGCCGCAGATTTATTATCCCGATCCCGGCGGCCCGGGCGGTACGGGCAAGGCCGAAAACTGGACCATCGATAATATGATGTGCGATCCCCTGGGCCGCCATTCCATGCTGCAAACGGCTGAAAATGTCGCGGCCCGCCACCAGATCGGCACGGCCGAGCAGCACGAAGTGGTGCTCCGGCGCCAGGAGCAATACAAAGACGCCACGAAAGACGACAGCGCGTTCTTAAAGCGTTTCATGACGCTTCCTTTTGAAGTGCCCCGGCCCAATTTCAAGAAAACCCAGACCACCCTGGATGGGGACGAAGGTCTCCGCTTTTCCGACGCCGAAGGGCTGGCCAAACTGAAACCTGTTATGGAGGGCGGCACGGTCACCTTTGGTGGGCAGACCCATCCAGCTGATGGCAGTGCCGCGATCATCGTCTCAACGCCCGAACGCGCCCGCGAGTTGGCGACCGACAAAAAAATCGCCGTCCGTCTGTTGGGCTTCGGTCTGGCCCGGGCAGAGCTTGCCTATATGCCCGAAGCCCCCGTGCCGGCGGCAAGAAAAGCGCTGGAGGCTGCGGGGCTGACCGTCGAGGACCTGGACGCCGTCAAGACCCACAACCCCTTCGCCGTCAACGATCTCTATTTCGCCAAGGAAACTGGTTATGACGTGATGGAGATGAACAATTACGGCTGCACATTAATCTGGGGCCATCCCCAGGCGCCCATGGGGCTCCGCGCGGTCATCGAATTGATCGAGGAGCTGGCGCTTCGGGGCGGCGGCAAGGGATTGTTCACCGGCTGTGCAGCCGGCGACAGCGGCATGTCCGTGGTTCTCGAAGTGGGAGATGCCTGACGGGCGGCTTTAATCCTGACTTTAACTTTAACCATCGTCACTCCCGCGAACGAGCGTGTGAAGGAATTGCTTTTGGGCGTGGTTTGTGATTCTGTCGATTATGGGA
>CAZBQG010000002.1:12812-46850 GCA_964493945.1 uncultured Rhodospirillaceae bacterium | reverse complement strand
TGACCAGCTTGTTGCGGGCCACCAGATTTCCCTCGAACTGGCCGCTGATTTCCGCCTCGTCCACCTCCGCATTGCCCTTGAAAAATCCGGTCTGGGAAATTTCGATGACTCGGGCATCGGTCAAGGTGGCTTCCACATGGCCTTCGACGATCAATCTTTCACATGAGGTGATCTCGCCGCTGAGGCAGATATTACGCCCCACCTTGAGCCGGTCATTGTCCGAATTGGTGGTAGATAGGTGATCGATTCGGCCGGGGGCGCCGGGAGTTTCGACGACGTGGCGGGGAATTTCCGGCCTAAAGGAGCTGGGCTGGGTGCGGGCCGTCGCCAGGGAACCGGAACTTGAAAAAGGTTTAAGGGGCGGCGCTGCCGGAGGTTCGGGTTTTTCCTCTTCGTTCCCGGACCCTTCACCTGCATTTTCCTTATCATCTTTTTTTTGAAACATGATGTATCTACCTTTCAACTTCTCCCGCCAGATCGTGGCGCCAAGCCTCGACCAAATGAACCAAGGCCGCCGTGGCGACGATGGGAGCAATCAAATTCACCACCGGTACCGTCATCAAAAAGGCGATGATGACACCGGCCAGGAACAGCCGCCCGGAAAATGTGCCGCGCAACGCCCGCGCCCGTCGCCCGTCCATCCGCCGATGGGCGACCAGCTCGAAGTACTCCCACCCCAGAAGATAACCGTTCAGGGCGTAGAAAACAAAAAGATTGAACGGAGGAAAGAAAATGAGAATGAATATAAGCGGCAGGGTAAGCAGGTTGAGCACCACCGCCAAAATCATGAATTTGACAGTGATCTTTAGGATTTCGCCAAACCCCTGATGTCTGAGCTCTTCCAGGCCCGGGTAATAACGGGCCTCGACGGCGCGGGCGACGCTTTCCAGGAAAAAGCCGACAATCAAGGTGACCATGGCCGGAAACATGAGCCAGCTTAGAATGGCCAGGGCAGTGGTTCCGCCGTAACTCAACAAAGGCCCCAGCCACCAACTGTCCAGCCAGCCTTTGCCCGACACATAGGAAAAGGCGCCCATGAAGATGGCTGAATAAATTGCCAGTGATCCCAGCAGGCCAATAAGCACAACCCGCCTCAACGCCGGGTCGGAGAGTTGGGAAAATGCCTTGGAAAATGCACCGATCATTTCGAATGAGTTCCGTTTTGGCCGAAGTGCCCGCCAGCAGCGTCATTTTACGCCACTGCGAGACAGCCGCAAGGGCGGCCTAATTTGTTGAGCCTGTCCCCATGGGCGTTATACTGAGCCCCTATGGCCGTTTCATAACGGTATTTTCCAACCTGCGGATGGCGATAATTTCATGAATGATACGATTTTTGACGTGGTGGGCATCGGCAATGCGATCGTCGATGTGCTGGCCCAGGCGGAAGATGATTTCCTTGACGGCAATTCCCTGGACAAGGGGGCCATGACTCTCATCGATGAAGGCATGGCCGAAAATCTATATGGGCAGATGGGACCGGGCCGGGAGGTATCCGGCGGATCGGCCGCTAACACCATGGCCGGGTTGGCGTCCTTGGGTGGCCGGGCGGCATTCATCGGCAAGGTCCATGACGATCAGCTAGGCAGCGTATTTGCCCATGAAATTCAGGCCGCCGGGGTCAATTTCGATTGTCCGCCGACGACAAGTGGTGCGGCGACGGCGCGCTGCCTTATTTTCGTCACCCCCGATGCGCAACGCACCATGCAGACCTTTCTGGGTGCCTGCGTGGAGCTGGGCCCGGACGACATCAACGCCCATCTGATCACGGCGGCCAAGGTGACCTATCTGGAAGGGTATCTGTGGGATCCGCCGGGGGCCATGGAGGCCTTCCGCAAGGCGGCCCGTGTTGCGTCCGATGCCGGGCGCCAGGTCGCCCTTTCGTTGTCCGATTCGTTTTGCGTTGACCGGCACCGGGAGGATTTCCTGGATCTTGTAAAAAATCACGTCCAGATTCTTTTCGCCAATGAGGACGAAATCAAATCCCTCTATGAAGTGGATAATTTCGATGCCGCCCTGCAAAAGGTCCGGGGCGATTGCCAGGTGGCGGCCCTCACCCGGGGCGCTCAGGGATCGGTGGTCATCAGTGGCGACGAAACACATGTTCTGGATCCCGAACCGGTAGACAATATTCTGGACAGCACGGGGGCGGGTGATTCTTATGCCGCCGGGTTCCTTTACGGTCTGACCCGGGATCGGGATCTGGGTGTTTGCGGGCGTCTAGGCGGCATCGCGTCTGCGGAAATCATCAGCCATTTCGGGGCCCGCCCGGAAACATCGCTGGCCGGGCTGGCCGGCGAAAAGATACCCGATCTGGCTAGCTAGTGGATAACCCGCCCGGTCACCGGTTCCGCACTTCCTGGTTCTGGCGGACCCTGCCCGCCGGGATGCGGCGGCGCTGGTGGATGTTCCGCCTGTTCGACGTCATATGTGAAAACTGGCCACGCTTGCGCCGCCGCCGGGGGGCCGTTCTGATCCGCATGGACGGCATCGGCGATATGGTCCTGTTCCGCCGTACCCTGGATGATTACGCCGGGGCCCTGGGCATGGACCGGTCAGAAATCACGGTCATCGGCTGCGCTAGTTGGGGGGCCATCGCGCCCGTATTGTTTGATGGCTTCAAGCTTTTCGTAGTGGATGAACATGCCTATGCGCGCCAGCCCTTTTACCGCTTTAAAATCGGCCTTCGCCTGCGCCGCCTGGCACCCAAAGTGGCGCTTTGCGATTCATACTTTCGTCGCGTCCTGATGGCGGACAGTCTGGTGGCCGTTTCGGGGGCCGAACGGAAAATCGTGTCGCTGCCCTATATCAACGAGCCGACCCGCACCGAATTCACCTATTATCTGAGCCGCGTCGATCAGGTCATCGAGACCGGCGATTACCCGACCCACGAAATCATCCGCCATTACCGTTTTCTCTCGGCCCTGGCCGGGCGGGAAATCCAGCCCCAACCGCCAAAGCTGCAATGGCGTGATGCGGCTTTGCCTGCCAGCCTGCCAGCCGGCGCGCCCTATGTGGTGCTCAATCCGGGCAGCAACGAGCCAGGCCGGCGCTGGCCCTTCGATAAATTTCTGAATCTGGCGAAACGTCTCATAGAAGCCGGCTACCGGGTGGTTCTCTTGGGCGGAGAAGGGGAACGGCCAGGCGATCACCGCCAACGCTTTGGCCAGGGCCCCTCCGCCATCATCGATCTGATCGGGCGCACAAGTTTATCCGAACTGATGGACATCATGGCCCATGCCGCCTGCGTTATCAGCAATGATACAGGTCCCGCCCATATCGGCATCGGTCTGGGCGCGCCCACCGTGGTCATCGTCGGCGGCGGGCATTTCGGCAGTTTCGTGCCTTATTCCGCCGATGTGGCGCCGCCCAATGCAAGGTTCGTATTTCACGAAATGCCCTGCTATCACTGTTTCTGGCGTTGCGATAAACGGCCCAGCAAATTCGATGTGTTTCCCTGTATTGATGAAGTGGGCGAGGAAAAGGTCTGGTCCGCCTTGGAGGATCTATTACCTCAATCGGCGGGTGCGTAAATTCCGTCAGCCGTTGCCAGGAAATCCACCCTCCCATCCAGGAGCGCGCGGTGGGCTTCCGCCAATGTATTGATGATCGGCTCTTCATGGGCGTTGAAGCTGGTATTGATCAGTACCGGAATACCGCTGAGATTCTTGTAAGCCGCAAGAATTTGGAAATAGAGCGGATTGGCGCCCGGCTCGATGATCTGGGGCCGGGCCGTATTGTCCACATGGACGACGGCGGGGATTTTCTCCCGCCAGGTCTCGCGCACGCCACAGGTAATGGTCATGAAGCGGCAGGCATACCGGTTGAGCGGGCTGATTTCGAAGATATCCGCCGCGTCTTCGTCGGCCACCACCGGCGCGAAGGGCATGAATTCGGTGCGCTCCAGGCGCTGGTTCAAAGTGTCATTAATGCCCCTGTCCGTGGCCCGGGCGAGAATGGACCGCGCGCCAAGGGCCCGGGGGCCGAATTCCATGGAGCCCACGAACAAGGCAACGATTTTACCCTGATCCAGAAGCCGGGCCGCTTCGGACGCCGTGTCTTCGGAAATCTTTTTTATATCGGGCAGGGCACCCGCATTGGGTTCCGGGGCTCTCACCTGATCCCGGCCCCAATAAACATGATCCAGCCGGTGGCGGTTTTCCAGCCACCGGTCCAGCCCGTCCCGGGCCAGGAGAAATTTGAGAGCGCCGCCGATGACCAGACCTTCATCGCCCATGGGCGGTACGATGAAGACTTCGTCCAGGGCCTGGGTTTCGGCCAAGCGCCGGTTCAGCTTCACATTGGAGAACAAGCCGCCGGCCAATCCCAGATGGCGCACACCGGTTTGCTCCAGGAGGCGGGACACGGATTGCTCCATGATCTCTTCGACAAGATCCTGCACCGACGCGGCAACATTTTCACGTTTGTCCTGGCCCGAGAGTTCCAAAATATATTCCCGCATATCCGAGGCGCTCGGGAAATCACTTTACACCCGGCCCATTTCATCGACGCTGAAATGGGGCAGCAATTGGTCAAGTAGCGTTGCCTCGCCGAAACCGGCCAGACCGGTGATCTTGCCTTCATGATGCAACGGGCGGAAGCCCAGACCCTCGGTTACATTGGCGTAGGCGCGGGCCAGGCTTTCCACCCGGTAGGGCTGGTGCAGCCACCGGTCATCGCCAAACAGATTTTCGATCTTGCCGTCTTTGAAAACATAATGGCTGTAATTGACCCCGTCCCCCGCCCGTCGGCGGTCACCAGCAAGGCATCGGATCAATCGGTGAAAAAAAGACTGGGCAGGGCATGGGCGAAATGATGGTTGGAAAAGAAGAGGCCGCAATCGGGCTTGAGGCCGCTATGGGCCAAAAGACGCAGCCCATCCACCACCTCTTCGGCGCGCGACAGGCCGGTTTTCATCAGCGCCGTGGAAATATCCCGGTCTCGCCCCCCACCCAGATGGTGGCGCACTCCATCGCGCATGCGGCCCAACGGATTTGAGGTGGTAAACAAATGGGCTGGATATTCGCCCCTCGAAAACACCGCCTGGCCAATATCCGAAGCCCGGGCCCCACCCGCCGCCAAAACCCCCGAAATACACACCGCGGCTGATCCGCCGGCTTTTTCCGGCGTTCCAGCCGTTCTTTTTGCACGGCAGCTACGATCCGGTAGCCGTCAAAAAGGGCGGCGGAGGTATCGTGCAGGCCGGAATGGATGGACAGGATGAGCATGGGCAATCCAGGCAATAACAAAAGAGCCACAAAATCACAATATGCAAGCGCCTTCCGGGCTCCGTGCTATAAGGCCCTGTTTGCAAGGAACGGGAATTGAAATCCATGCCGATTGGCGGACCGTTTGGATTGTGGGATAAATTATTGGGTCTGCGTCTGGCCCGCCGCCGGCGTGCCGGCGCGCCTTCCGGGCTTTTGTTGATCAGCGCCGGTGGGCTTGGGGATACGGTTCTTTTTTCGCTTATTTTTCAACGCTTTAAAGCGCTGGCCCTGTATGGCGAGGGGGTGAGTTTATTGCTCCGTAAAGACGCCGCCAAAATGTCGTTTCTATTTGGCAATGATATAATAATCCAAGCCATTGATTTCGATCTTTTGCGCAGCTCCCGGGCCTATCGGCGCCAGACTTTTTTGGAACTTTTCGATGAAAACTACCGTGCCGTCATCAGCGTCGATCATTTGCGCCACCCTTTGTTGGACGAAAGTCTGCTCCGGGCTTGTTTTGCGGCGGAAAACATGGCTATGGAGGCCCGCTCCTGGCCCAAATATGATGGGGCTCTGGCCCGCAACCGAAGGCTTTTTTCCCGCCTTTTCCATAGCGGGCCCGACCGTCTGGACAAGGTTTTGCGCTGGACCCGCTTCGCCGATTGGCTGGGCGGCACGGCGCAGCCGCCCCCAACCGTCCGCCTGCCCGCAGAGCTTTTGCCCCCGCCCGCCAGTCTCGATGCCCCCACGCTGATCCTGATGCCCTTTTCGGCCGTCTGGGAAAAACAAAGCCCACCAAGCCTTTACGGGCAGATCATCGACGCATTGGGGGCGGAAACCATGGTCATGATCGCCGGTGCGCCAGATGACATGGCCCACAATCCCGAATTCGATCCGCTTTTGCAACGGTCAAATGTCAGTTTTTGCGGTCTGGGCTTTAAGGAGCTGGTGCCAATTTTGCGGGCGGCCCGCCTGGTGGTGTCGGTGGATACGGCGGGCATGCATCTGGCCGTGGCATTGGGGGCGGCTACCCTATGTCTGGCGAGCAACGCCTATGCCGGTGAGATTGTTCCTTACGCTCCCGAAATAAGTCCGTCCAATGGGCATTTTATCATGCGCGAGATGGATTGCGCCGGATGTCTGGGCCATTGCATCCATGAGGCGGAAAATGGCATGTATCCTTGCGTTGCAGGGCTTTCCAGTGATGAAGTGGTGGCCACCGTCCAGGCCCTTTGGCAGGAGGCCGGTGATGTGGCGTGATTGGCGGAGCGCGCTTGCCGTCTATGCCGACAAGCGCATGCTGGTCATCGGGCTTTTGGGGTTTTCCAGCGGGCTTCCCCTGTTGCTGACCGGGGCCACCTTGGCCATCTGGATGAAGGAACAAGGGATTTCAAACACGGCCATCGGGCTTTTTGTTCTGGTGGGGCTTCCTTACAATTTGAAATTCCTCTGGGCGCCGGTGATCGATCATATGCCCATCCCCTATCTGACCCGGCTTTTGGGGCGGCGGCGGAGCTGGACTCTGGTTATTCAGCTTTGCCTGATGGGCGCCGTTCTGTGGCTCGGCAGTCTGGATCCTACCCAGCAACTTTCCCTCATGGTGCCGGCAGCCGTTACGGTTGCGTTTCTATCTGCCAGCCAGGATATCGTGATCGATGCCTACCGTATCGAAAGCCTGGAGGATCACGAACAAGGGGCCGGTTCGGCCATGACCCAGGTGGGCTACCGGTTCGGCCTTCTGGCGGCCGGCGCGGGTGCGCTGCATCTGGCCGAACGCATTGATTGGGCTTGGGTTTATGGGATTGAAGGTTTTCTCGTATGCATCGGCATGGTGGCCATTTTATGGGGGCCTGAGCCGCCCCGGGAGACCCCTCCGGAAGAAGGGCATCGCCTCACCCTTAAGGGCACATTGAAATCTGCCCTGGTGGACCCCTTCGCTGATTTCATGTCCCGCCCCGATTGGTTATGGATACTGGCCTTCATCCTTTTATATAAATTCGGCGATGCCTTCGCCGGCGCCATGGCCAATCCCTTCTATATTGAAATGCAGTTCAGCAAAGCCGAAATCGCCAATATTTCAAAAATCTTCGGTATGTTGGCGACCCTGGCCGGTGTCTTCGCGGGCGGGCTGATGGTTTATTGTTACGGTATCATGTTAAGTTTGCTGCTGGCCGGTATCTTGCAAATGGCCTCCAATCTGATGTTTGCCCTCCAAGCCGTGGTGGGCCACGATCTGGGTATGCTGGCCGCCACCATCGGTATCGAAAATCTATCCGGCGGCATGGGATCGGCGGCCTTCGTGGCCTATCTGTCAAGCCTCTGTTCGCGCCAATATACGGCCACCCAATATGCGTTGCTAAGCTCGCTCATGGCCGTCGGGCGCACTGTTTTATCTTCTTCAAGCGGCTGGCTGGCGGATCATGTTGATTGGGTAACTTTTTTCCTGATCAGCACGGTGGTGGCCCTGCCGGGTCTTCTACTTCTTTGGTGGCTCATGAACCGGGTTCGGCCAGAAGCATCTCAACCGCTTCGCTGACCGGTGCCAGGGGGATGAAATGCATCTCCCGCCCGCCATGATCCTGGGCGCGGATGATTTCCAGCCGGCGCGCCATGGGCACGAATTTTTCAGGTACCGTCCGGCCAAACAGGGAAACCAGGGGCACCCCGCCGATGGCCAGCATATGCCCGGCACCTGAATCGTTGGAAACGGCCACGGCAAGGTATTTGGCAAGGGCAATGGTCAGGCTGGGTGCGAAATCATGGCGCCGGCCCACATCGTCTGTCTGCAAGGGAAACAGCGCCTGGGGCACGGCCCGGGCCAGTTCCGAATGCCAGTCTTCCTCCTGGGGCCCCAGGAAAAAGACTGGAATGCGTCCCGCCGCAGCTTGTTGGTTGGCCAGAGAAATAAAATTCTCCAGGGGCCAGCATTTGGGCTTTCCCCCGGCGCCGGGCGCCAGACCCAGATAGACCGGCCCGGGTGGCAGCAGGCTTTGGGCGGTCCGTTCCAATTCTTCGTCCAGGTTGATCTCAAGCCCATCGGGCGTGGGAAACTCCTGGCCGCTGGCCATTTCCAGAAGATCCAGCATCTGGCGCTGCATGGGCCTCGGAAACCGGTAACCGGCGGGCGGCTTGGTGGATGAAAGAAAAAAACGCCCGAAGGGTGAGATGAATTTTTCATGGCGGATACGGAACAAAACCAGGCTGGCCAGGGCCACCCGTTGGGTATCGATGATCAGATCAAACCGCCTGCCGCCCAGGGGCCGGCGCAGCAATTCCTTTGGATGGAGGCCGATTCCGGCCTTTCCGATCACCTCGTCCAGCAGCCCCGCCACCAGGGGCGCCATGACCCCGCCATAGACGCTGGTATCCTTGCCCGCCAGCCATGTGATTTTGGCTTGGGGAAAGGCTTGGCGCAGGCCCCGCACAAAGGGCAATTTCAGCAATCCGTCGCCGATACGGTCCAGACCCACATAAACCAGCACGGATTGAGGAGGTTCGTGCGCTTTGGCCATGGCGGGGTATAATCCTTGAGGAAAAAAAAGGAGATCGCCATGCTGGTCGGAGTTCCCAAGGAAATCAAGAGCCACGAATACCGGGTCGGCCTCATACCGGCCAGCGTGCGCGAGCTGGTCCATCACGGCGCCGGGGTGATCGTCGAGCGGGGCGCCGGGGCGGGCATCGGGTTTGAAGACGGGGCCTATGAGGCGGTGGGTGTCAGGATCGGCGAAAACGCGGGCGAAGTGTTCGATCAGGCCCAGCTGGTGGTCAAGGTCAAGGAGCCCCAGCCAACTGAGATCAAGATGCTGGGCCCGGACCAGATTCTTTTCACTTGATCTCCCATCTGGCGGCCGACAGGGAACAGACTGCCGGGCTTATGGCATCGGGGGCCACGGCCATCGCCTATGAGACAGTGACCGATGATCATGGTGGCCTGCCCATTTTGGCGCCCATGAGCGAGGTGGCCGGGCGCATGTCGGTTCAGGTGGGCGCCCATTGCCTGGAAAAGGAACAAGGCGCCGCCGGCATTTTGTTGGGCGGCGTTCCCGGTGTGCCGGTGGCCAAGGTGGTCATCCTGGGCGGCGGCGTGGTGGGCACTAACGCGGCCCGCATGGCCATGGGGTTGGAGACTTCGGTCACGGTTTTGGATAAATCGTTGCATCGGCTCAACGAATTGGACATGCAGTTCGGGTCCACTCTGAACACTATTTTCTCCACAGTGGATGCGGTGGAAAATTTTGTTGCGGGCGCGGATTTGGTGATCGGCGCCGTGCTGGTGCCCGGCGGGGCCGCGCCCAAACTGGTTAGCCGTGACATGCTGGGCGGCATGCAGAAGGGATCGGTGATGGTCGATGTGGCCATCGATCAGGGCGGCTGTTTCGAAACCAGCCGCTCCACCAGCCACGACAATCCCACCTATGTGGAAGAGGGGGTGGTGCATTATTGCGTGACCAATATGCCGGGCGCCGTGGCCCGCACTTCGGCCCGCGCCCTGAATAACGCCACCCTGCCTTTCGTTCAGGCCTTGGCCCAAAAGGGTTTAAGTGGAGCGCTGGGTTATGATCCCCATTTGCTGTGTGGGCTGAACATCCATCAGGGACGGGTCACCCATCAGGCAGTGGCCCAGGATCTGGGTTTCGATTACCAGCCGCCCGGAGAGGCGCTTACCTGATGGCGCGACTGGAAATCCATGAGGGTGATATCACTCTTTTGGAAGTTGACACCATCGTCAATGTGGCCAATGAAAGCCTCTTGGGCGGCGGCGGCGTGGACGGCGCCATCCACAGTGCCGCCGGGCCGGGCCTGTTGGCCGAATGCCGCGCGTTGGGAGGCTGTCCGACCGGCGAGGCACGCATCACCGCGGGCCATGATCTGCCCGCCCGCCACGCCATCCATACGGTGGGTCCGGTTTGGCGGGGCGGCGGGGAGGGGGAAGATGGGCTCTTGGCGGCAAGTTACCGCAATTCCCTGGTACTCGCCCGGCAGCATGGGTTGGCGAGCATCGCCTTCCCGGCGATCAGCACAGGTGTCTATGGATTTTCGCCGGCCGGGCGGCAGGGCTGGCCGGCGCCACGGTCAGGGAGTTCATCGAGGGCGGCGAAATCCCCGAGCGGGTGATCTTTTGTTGCTTCGGGGCCCAATCACTGGCCCATCACCAACAAGCGCTGGCCACCTAAAAGATACGGATCAGGCCCGTAAACAAAAGGCCCGAAATAATCGCCGCGGCAGGCACCGTGATCAGCCAGGCGGCGATGATCGTAAAGAGATGGCGCCTCCGTACCAGCCGGCGTTTTTGTTCCCGGCGAAGGCGCTTTTCGCCCGGAGCCTCGTCTCTCACCAGATCGGCGCCGGCCGCCTGGGTCAGGACTTGCGGCTTTCTTTTATTGACCAGATATTCCCTTAAGAATCCCACCCCGAACACCCCTCCGATGGCGATATGGGTGGAGCTTACCGGCAGCCCAAGGCCGGACGCGATGATCACCGTGATGGCCGCCGATAGGGCCACGCAAAAGGCCCGCACCCGGTTGAGCTTGGTGATTTTCTCGCCGACGATCTCGATGATCTTGGGCCCGAAGAGAACCAACCCGGCTGCAATCCCCGCCGCCCCCACGGCCAATACCCATAGCGGCAGGGTCACCTTGGCCGCCACCGTGCCATGGGTGACCGCGCTGACGATGGCGGCCAGGGGCCCCACCGCATTGGCCACGTCATTGGCGCCGTGGGCAAATGATAGAAGGGCAGCCGCGCAGATCAAGGGAATGGTGAACAGACCGCTGACCGATTTCCGCTTATTGGCCATACCCTGGGAGGCCTTGGCGATGGCCGGCTTGACCAGGGCGTAGGCGATGATGAAGGCGGCACCCCCAATGGCCAGGATGATCCAGAGATCGGGCTTCCAAACCCGCTTCAGGCCTTTCATCACCAGATAGATGGAAAAGGCTGCCGCCAGGATAGACACCAGCACGGGTACCCAGCGCCGGGCGGCCGTCAGCTTGTCATCCTGGTACAGAATGGCGAATTTGGCGAAGCCCAGAAAACCCGCCGCGATTATCCCGCCCAGGACCGGCGATATGAACCAACTGGCGGCAATCTTGGCCATCACCATCCAATTGACGGCACTTATTCCGGCGGCGGCGATACCCGCTCCAACGACGCCGCCGACCACGGCATGGGTGGTGGAGACCGGCGCCCCCATATAGGTGGCCAGATTGACCCAGACGGCGGCGGCCAAC
The DNA here is from genome assembly GCA_964493945.1 of uncultured Rhodospirillaceae bacterium. GTDB lineage: Bacteria > Pseudomonadota > Alphaproteobacteria > Rhodospirillales > UBA2165 > CAZBQG01. The sequence goes on along the minus strand of CAZBQG010000002.1, from coordinate 35,413 downwards.
AGGGCCGACATCATGGCCCAGATGAATATTCGCTGATCGGATACGGAACTGGTATCGATGATGCTTTTGGAAATGGTGCGCACCACGTCGCCGCCGGCGATGAGCGCCCCCGCCGCTTCGAAAACGGCGGCGATGATCAATGCGGCGAACAGGCTCATAGCCTTGGAGCCGACGGCCGGGCCCACATTGTTGGCCACGTCGTTGGCCCCTATATTCAAGGCCATATAGCCGCCGATGATGGCCGCCGCTATGAGAATTGCACTGTTTTCCATGCCGACGGACTGGAAGGCCGCGAAGCCCCAGACAGCTAGCAGGAAGATAAGCCCGAAGCCCAGATTGGCATTGCGCCGGCCGATCTTGGCCGTCGCTTTTTCCAACTGGACGAAGCGTTTCAGGTCTTTGTCTATGGTACTTTTTCGAACCATGTCTTTTTTATTAACTCTTTATCTTGTGAACAGGTTTCAAGCGCAGGACGGACCCGCCCAGGCAATTGGGAAAAAAGGGGAATTGGGATATAAATGAAATAATGAATGGAAAGGATAAATGGCCCCCGGCAAAAACCCGGCGACGGCGGTTAAACTATCCGCCGTCAATTCCATGGCAAGCTCGATTTCATGGCCATTACGCGGCTCAAATAGACCTCTGAAACCTTCCCGTCAAGAGCCAATTTTTTTAGCTATAATTGTTTGAAAACAACTATATTTTCAGAATGCCAGGCATAGCTGAACGCTGTCCTCCGGGGTTTTTGGCAGCGCGCCGCTGATAGCGCCGTAGCCGGGCCCGGCGGCCTTGTGTTAAGTTTGGCTACCTGCATAAATGATCGCCTGGGCCTTGAATAAATTGTCCCAACACGCCGCCCTTAAACAAACCGATGATACCCCCCAGGGTGTGACACCAATGATGGTCCAGTATCTGGCGATCAAAGGTGATCATCCAGACAGTTTGTTGTTTTACCGCATGGGCGATTTCTATGAATTGTTTTTTGATGACGCCCGCCAGGCCGCCCAGGCCCTGGATATCACCCTGACCAAGCGGGGCAAGCATCTGGGTGAAGACATCCCCATGTGCGGTGTTCCCGTCCATAGCCACGAGACCTATCTGGCCCGCCTGATCCGCGCCGGCTTCAAGGTGGCGGTCTGTGAGCAGACGGAAGATCCGGCCCAGGCCCGCAAGCGGGGCACCAAATCCGTCGTCCAGCGCCAAGTGGTACGCACCATTACCGCCGGCACCCTGACCGAGGAATCCTTGCTGGATGCCCGGCGCAATAATTTCATTGCCGCCCTGGCCCATGCGCAAGGCGCGTTCGGTCTGGCCTGGCTGGATATGTCCACCGGTGATTTTTCCTTCCAGGCGGTGGCTCCCGGCAATCTGGCGGCAGCCCTGGCCCGGCTGGAGCCCGGTGAAATCGTCATATCTGAAAAATTATACGGGCGCGAGGATCTGGCGGACGGCTTCCAGCCCTGGATGGACAGCTTTACAATTTTGCCGCCCAGCCGCTTTGACAGCGCCAATGGGACCAAGCGCCTGGGTGAGATATACGGGGTCAAGACCCTGGAAGCTTTCGGCGCCTTTTCCCGGGCCGAATTGTCGGCGGGCGGCGCCCTGGTGGATTATCTGGAACTCACCCAAAAGGGGCTGATGCCCCGGCTCAACCGCCCCCGGCGCCTGTCCGAAGGTGCCGTCATGGAAATCGACGGGGCGACTCGGCGCAATCTGGAACTGACCACCACCCTGGCCGGCGAGCGTCAGGGCAGCCTGCTATCGGTCATCGATCACACTTTAACCGGCACCGGTGCGCGTCTGCTGTCGGCTCATCTGGCGGCACCCCTGACCGGTCTTGGCGAGATAGAAGAGCGCCTCGATCTGGTCCAGTTTTTTTTCGAAAACGCAGCTTTGCGCGAAGCCTGCCGGGAAGGGCTCCGGGGCTCGCCCGATATGGAACGCGCCCTGTCGCGCCTGGCATTGGGCCGGGGCGGGCCGCGTGACATCGCCGGCATCCGCGACGGTCTGGCGCTCTGTTCCCGCTTGCGCGAATGCCTGAAAGGTGAAGCGCCGCCGCCGGGGCTGGTTCAGTGCCTGGAGGATTTGGGCTTTCATGCCGATTTGGTGGATCATCTGGAAAGCGCCTTGTTTGCCGATTTACCGGTCCATGCCAAGGATGGCGGCTTCATCGCGCCCGGTTTCGACCGCCGCCTGGACGAGCTGAAAACACTGCGCGACGAAAGCCGCCGCCTGGTCGCCGCCCTCCAGCAGCGCCATGCCCAGGAGACCGGCATCGCCAATCTGAAGATCAAACACAATAATGTGCTGGGCTATTTCATCGAGGTTTCGGCCAAGGCCGCCGACAATATGCCGACGGGCCCCGAAAGCGAATTCATTCACCGCCAGACCATGGCCAATGCGGTCCGCTATACGACGGTGGAGCTGGGCGAGCTGGAAGGCCGCATCGCATCGGCCGGGGACAAGGCCCTGGCCCTGGAGCTGGAATTGTTCGAGGCCCTCAATGCGCGGATCAGCGAAAATGCCCCATCCATCGCCCAGGCCGCCGCCGCCCAGGCCCGCCTCGATGTGGCGGCCAGTCTGGCCGATCTGGCGGCGGAAAGGCGCTATTGCCGCCCGGTTCTGGATCAAAGCCGGGATTTCGAAGTTACGGGTGGGCGCCATCCGGTGGTCGAGATATCCCAGACCATGGGCGGCGAGGGGTTCCAGGCCAATGATTGCGGGCTGACCGAAGCCAGCCGCCTGTGGCTGCTGACCGGTCCCAACATGGCCGGGAAAAGCACTTTTTTGCGCCAAAATGCCCTCCTGGCCATTTTGGCCCAGATGGGTTCTTTCGTGCCCGCCACCTCCTTCCGCCTGGGGGTGATCGACCGTTTGTTTTCCAGGGTGGGGGCGGCGGATGATCTGGCCCGGGGGCGGTCCACCTTTATGGTGGAAATGGTGGAAACGGCGGCCATCCTGGCCCAGGCCAGCAAGCATTCTTTTGTGATTTTGGATGAAATCGGTCGCGGCACGGCCACCTTCGACGGGCTCTCCATCGCCTGGGCGGTGGTCGAACATCTCCATGAAGCTAATCAATGCCGGGCACTGTTCGCTACCCATTACCATGAATTGACGTCGCTGGCGTCGCGCTTCCAGGGACTTTCGTGCCACACCATGCGGGTCAAGGAATGGCAGGGCGATGTGGTCTTTCTCCATGAGGTGGCCGCCGGTTCGGCGGACCGCTCATACGGCATCCATGTGGGAAGGCTGGCCGGGTTGCCCGAAGGCGTGATTGGGCGCGCCGAAGAGGTGCTGGGTGCCCTGGAAGAAAGCGATCAGGCAGGCGCCGTCGCCCGCCTGGCCGATGATCTGCCTTTGTTCGCCACCACCCGGCCTGGCGGCGGCTCCGCCCCGCCTGAAGCCAGCCCCGTGGAAGCGGCGCTGGATGAAGTGGATGCCGATGCTCTGACGCCCCGCGATGCCCTGGAGCTGATCTACCGCCTGAAGGCGCTGGGGCCCGAGGGGGGCTCATGAACCGAATCGTCAAACAACGCCAGATCATCGACCGCCGCCAAGTGATCGGCAGGATCGATGAAATCATGGGCGGCGATAATTACAAGCCGGCCCACCGGGAAGCCCTGGTCGGTTTGCTCAAGGAACAGGTGCAGGCCGGTTATGGAGAAGTCCGGCGGCGCTTCGAAGCGGGCGGTGCGCCGGCCGAAACCTTGCAGGCCAACGCCTTTCTGATCGATCAACTGGTCAAGATCATTTTCGATTTCGCCGAGGCCAATGTCTATCAGGTGGCCAATCCGACCAAGGCCGAGCGCCTGGGCGTGGTCGCCGTCGGCGGCTATGGGCGGGCCAAGTTGGCGCCCTTTTCCGATATCGATCTGTTGTTCCTGCTGCCCTACAAGCAAACGCCGCTGGGCGAACAAATGGTCGAATTCATTCTTTACCTGCTTTGGGATCTGGGCCTGAAAGTGGGCCATGCCACACGTTCCATCGATGAATGCCTGCGCCTGTCGAAAAGCGATGTGACCATCCGGACCAGTTTGCTGGATGCCCGCTGGCTGTGGGGAAGCCAGGAGCTTTTCATCGAATTGCAGCACCGCTTCGCGGACGAACTGGTGGCCGGCACGGGCGCCGAATTCGTCGAGGCCAAGCTGGCCGAGCGGGACCAGCGCCACGACAAGATGGGCGATGCCCGCTATGTGGTGGAGCCCAATATAAAAGACGGCAAGGGGGGCTTGCGCGATTTGCAGACCCTTTATTGGCTGGCCAAATATCTCTATCCCGTCGCCAATGTGGGTGATCTGATCGAGCACGGATTGTTCACCGAACAGGATCTCAGCCGCTATGAGACGGCACAGGATTTCCTGTGGACGGTGCGTTGCCATTTGCATTACCACGCGGGCCGGGCCGAGGAACGGCTGAGCTTCAATGTGCAAAGCGTGATCGGCGAGCGCATGGGGTTCAGCGACGCACCCGGCACCAGCGGCGTCGAACAGTTCATGAAGCAATATTTCCTGGTGGCCAAGGATGTGGGCGATTTGACCCGGGTTCTTTGTGCCGTTCTGGAAGAGCAACATAAAAAACGCCGGGGCCTGTTCCATCTGCCGGGCCTGGGCCGACGCCGGAAATTGAGCGAAGGGCTGAAGACCGAGGGCAAATGGCTGGTCCTGGATGGCGAAACCGTCTTCACCCGGGACCCGGTAAATCTGATCCGCCTCTTTCATGCCGCCCAGCAACATGATCTGGATATTCATCCCCAGGCCTTGCGCCAGGTGACCCGCGATCTTTCCCTGATCGATGATGATCTTCGGGCCGACGGGGAAGCGACGCAGCTTTTCCTGGAGATATTGAGCGAAGGGCGGGAGCCGGAAATTTCGCTGCGCCGGCTCAATGAGGCCGATCTGCTGGGGCGCTTTATTCCGGAATTCGGGGCTATCGTCGCGCAGATGCAATATGACATGTATCACACCTATACGGTGGATGAGCACACCATCCGGGCGATCGGCATTCTCAAACAGATCGAACTGGGCGGTCTGGCCGAAGAGGCGCCCATCGCCAGCGGCGCGATCCATGAAATATTGTCCAGGCGCGCCTTATACATCGCCGTCTTCGCCCATGATCTTGCCAAGGGCCAGGACGGGGATCATTCCATTTTGGGCGCCGAGATCGGGCGGCGCCTGGCGCTCCGCCTGGGCCTCAGCGCGGAAGAAGCGGAAACCATTTCCTGGCTCATCCTGCATCATCTTTTGATGAGCCACACGGCCTTCCGCCGGGACATGGATGATCCCAAGACCATCGAGGATTTCGTCCAGGCCGTGCAATCGGTGGAACGGCTTCGTCTGCTGGTCATTTTGACCGTCGCCGATATCCGCGCCGTCGGTCCGGGGGTATGGAACAATTGGAAGGCGCGCCTGTTGCGCCAATTGTTCAACCGCGCCCTGGAAGTGATTTCGGGCGACCAGATGGCCGAAAACCGGGCCGCCCGGATCGAACACGCGAAAGAGGATCTGCGGGCCGCACTAGGCGATTGGACGGATCAGGAGGTGGAGGACCACATCGCTACCGGTTATCCCGGCTATTGGCTTTTTTTCGATCACGAAACCCTGGTGCGCCACGCCTCCATCGTGCGCCAGGCCAAACGGAAAGGTCTTGATCTTCATATTGAAACCCATATCGACGCCTATCATGATGTGAGCGAGATCACGGTCTATACGCCCGATCATCCGGGGCTGATCTCCAAGATCGCCGGCGCCATGGCGCTCAGCGGCGCCTCCGTCGTGGGGGCCAAGATCGTCACTTTGTCGGACGGCATGGCACTGGATATTTTCGGTATCCAGGATGCGGAAAATACGGCTTTCGATCAGCCAGAGCGGCTGAAGCGGCTTTGGGCCCGCATCGAAGACGCGGTGGCCGGAAAATATTCTCCGGCCAGGGAGTTGCATAAAGAAGGCCCAAAGCGGGCCGGCTCGCCGGCACAAGCCTTCCCGGTGGCGCACCGGGTGCTGATCGACAACAAGGCCAGCTCGACCCATTCCGTGCTGGAAGTCAATGGCCGGGATCGGCCAGGCTTTTTGCACGATGTGACGGCGGCCCTGACGGCGCTCGGCCTGCAAATTTCCAGCGCCCATATTTCGACATACGGCGAGCGGGTGGTGGACGTGTTTTATGTGAAAGATGTGTTCGGCCTGAAGATCGAGCACAAGGAAAAGCTGACCCAGATCCAAAAGAAACTGATGGAGACCATGGAGGGAGAGGAGGCGGAGGCAGCCGAACAGACACTGGCCTAATCAAGCCTCATCCGCTACACATCAATCATGGCGCTCCTCGGATCCATGGCAACCATTGGCGGCTTTACCCTGCTCAGCCGCATTCTGGGCTTCGTGCGCGATATTCTTATCGCCTCGGCGCTGGGCGCCTCCCTCGTGGCGGATGCCTTTTTCGTCGCCTTTAAACTGCCCAACATGTTCCGCCGCCTGTTCGCCGAAGGGGCCTTCAATGCGGCCTTCGTGCCGCAACTTTCAGGGCTTTTGGAACAAAGAGGCCAGGCCGGGGCCAAGGAATTCGCCCAGCGTGCCCTCTCCGTGCTCTTGTTCATTTTGCTTATTTTCACCGCCCTGGTGCAGTTGTTCATGCCCTTCCTCATGCAGGGTCTGGCACCGGGGTTTGTCTCGAGGCCGGATCAATTCGATCTGGCCGTCTTGCTGACCCGCATCACCTTTCCCTATCTCCTGTTCATCTCCCTGGTCTCTTTGATGGGCGGGTTGCTCAATTCATTGGGGCGCTTTTGGGCGGCCGCCGCGACGCCCAACTTGCTCAATCTCAGCCTCATCGGATGCGTTCTTTGGCTGGCACCCCTGACGCCGACGCCCGCCCATGCCCTGGCCTGGGGGGTTGCCCTGGCAGGCCTGGTGCAGTTTTTCTGGCTGTTTTTCCATTGCGGGCGGGCCGGATACTGGCTGTGCCTGCCCCGCCCGCGATTGACCGCCGATATGCGCCTGATGATCCGGCGCATCGTGCCGGGCGCCATCGGCGCCGGCATCTATCAGATCAATCTGGTGGTCGATATGATCATCGCGTCTTTTTTACCGGCGGGCTCCATTTCCTATTTGTTTTTCGCCGACCGGGTGACCCAACTGCCTTTGGGTATTATCGGCGTCGGCGTCGGCACGGCCCTTTTGCCGCTGATGAGCCGCCAGTTGGGTGCGGGTAATGAAGGCGGGGCCAGGGACAGCCAGAACCGAGCTTTGGAATTTGCCCTGTTTTTGTCCCTGCCCGCCGCCGCTGCCCTCATGGTCATCGCCCATCCGGTGATCGCCATCTTGTTTGAGCGGGGCGCCTTTACATCGGTGCAGACGGCGGCCACGGCTCCGGCCCTGGCCATCTATGCCATGGGGCTGCCGGCATACATTTTGGTCAAGGGGCTGACGCCCGGCTTTTTCGCCAGGGGCGATACGCTGACGCCGATGAAGCTTGCTGCCCTGGCGGCGGCCGTCAATCTGGTTATGGCCATCTCCCTGGCCATGATTTTCAAGCATCTGGGCATCGCCATGGCGACGGCGCTCTCGTCCTGGCTGAACGTTATTTTGCTGGCCTGGGCTCTTAAAAGGAGGGGTTTTCTGGCGCCCGATCAGCGGCTTTTGGGAAAGCTCTGGCGGATCATCGCCACCAGCGCCCTGATGGTTGCCTTGCTGGTCTATCTCATGGACGTGTTGGATGTTTGGCTGGCGGGGAATATGGGTGCGCGCATCGGCGGGCTCACCATGCTCATCGGGGCCGGGTTCGTGGCCTATATGCTGCTCACCCGCCTGGCCGGTTGCTGGACCTTGGGAGAGCTGAAAACTCTCCTGGGGCGAGAGGCAGCTTGACCCTGGCCTCCCGGCGGGGCGATAACACCGCCGCTTTGCCCCTACTTCTATCTATGGAACAAATTGATGAACCGAATTTTTTCCGGCGTCCAGCCGACAGGTGATCTGCATCTTGGTAATTATCTGGGGGCGCTCCGCAACTGGACGCGCCTGCAGGGCGATTATGATTGCATCTTCTGCGTCGTCGATCTCCATGCCATCACCGTCTGGCAGGACCCTGAGATTTTGCCCCAGCAGACCCTGGAGGTAACGGCCGGGCTGCTGGCCGCCGGGTTGGATCCCAAGCGCAACGTCATCTATAATCAAAGTCGCGTCAGCGCCCATGCTGAACTGGCCTGGATTTTCAATTGCGTGGCGCGTCTGGGCTGGCTCAACCGCATGACCCAGTTCAAGGAAAAGGCCGGCAAGAACCGGGAGAACGCGTCGCTCGGCCTTTATGCCTATCCCAGCCTGATGGCCGCCGATATCTTGATATATAAGGCGACCCATGTGCCCGTGGGCGAGGATCAGAAACAGCATCTGGAACTGGCCCGCGACATCGCCCAGAAATTCAACAATGATTATGGGGTGGATGTTTTTCCCCAGCCCGAACCATTGATCCTTGAGGCCGCCGCCCGGGTCATGTCGCTCCGTGACGGCACCAAAAAAATGAGCAAATCGGACCCCTCTGAAAATTCGCGCATTAACATGACCGACGGGGCCGATGAAATCGCCAAGAAAATCCGCCGCGCCAAGACCGACCCGGAGGTACTTCCCGGCGATCCAAAGGATTTGGAGGGGCGCCCGGAGGCAGCCAACCTGATGGGGATTTATGCGGCCTTGGCCGATGAGGGTTTGGACCAGGTCTGCGCCCGCTTCGATGGCGCCGCCTTTTCATATTTCAAGGAAGCACTGACCGAGCTGGCCGTCGCTGAACTGGCGCCCGTCGGTGATGAAATGGGGCGCCTCATGGGGGACCGGGGCTATTTGGAAGAGGTCTTGAACGATGGTTCCGCCCGCGCCCAGGCCATCGCCGGGCCCATTCTGGAGGAAATTCACCAGATCGTCGGATTCTTGCGCCCGTCCTCTTGATTATCCACAGGCTTTCTCCGCCGGGCCTTAAAATAAATCCGGCTAACCGCCTAAGTCATTGGCCTGAAAGGCGAATATTTTTTGGCCGATTTTGTGAAAAACCGGGTGGCGGGAGGGTCTTGGATTGGGCTATGATCATCCCCCGGCTAGGTTCCGCGCGGCGAATTTAAATATTTCGTGAGTGGCGGTTTTTTTTCCATATGGCTATCCGAACAAATCATCGGGGTGGGGACCGGAATATTGATTCTGACACTGATCCCAACAATGGGCACGGTAAACAATGACTTTTGATCGGGCGGTCATCGGGCTCTTGGCCTTCTGTACGCTGGTTCTGATGGTCGTGGCCTATAAGTTCCCACCGCCTTCGGTGACCTTTTCGCCGAAGGCCGAGTTGGCTTTTTCCGGGGGCGATCTGGAACCGGCCGCCGGGCCCGGTATGGCGGCTTTGCCCGGCCGGGGGCGTGCCGCTTCGGGTTTGCGGGTGATCCATCTGTCGCGTAAATTTTCCAGCCTGAATTACCGTTTTGAGCGCATTCCGGCGAGAGGCGGCCTAGTGCCGCGTTTGTTTGTCACGGCCCTGCCCGTGGATATGCCTCAGATCCGCGTGCCCGAAAAGCGCAAGGCCATCTTCCTCAAGGTGGTTCTGCCCTTGATCCTAAAAATCAACGAAGAGGTAAAACGTGACCGGCAACGCCTGCGCCGGCTTTTGGATATAAAGCAACGCAAGCTGGCCATCCAGGCTCCCGACCGTTTGTGGCTGGTGGCCCTGGCCGAACGCTACGGCGCCAAGCGGGGTGATTTGGCCGAATTGATGCGGCGCACGGACAATATCCCGCCATCGCTGGCCCTCGCCCAGGCGGCGGAGGAAAGCGGCTGGGGCACGTCGCGCTTCGCCATTGAAGGCAATGCCCTGTTCGGGCAATGGACCTTCGGCCGGTCGCGTAAACTGGTTCCGCGTAAACGGGATAATGGGCGGTCCCATGGGGTCAAGTCCTTCGCCAGCCTGCTGGATGCGGTGCGCGCCTATTTGCATAATCTGAACACCCACCGGGCCTATCGCGGCTTCCGCGAGGCCCGCCAGAAGATGCGCCGGGGGGGGCGTTCCCTGGACAGCATGGTGCTGGCCGGTTCGCTGACCAGCTATTCGGTGCGGGGCAAGAAATATGTCCGGTCGCTCCGCACGATTATCGGGGCCAACGAGCTGCTTGGGCTGGACAAGACCCGGCTGGGCGGTGCGCCGGTTCAATTACTGGCTAAGCCGGCCATCTGATGCGGGTCTTTTTCCGGGCCTTATTTTTTCGGCAGATAAAATAAAGTTCCGAACCAGCGGAAACGGCCCTTCTCTACGAATAATGTGCAATTGATGCGGGTCCGCCCGGGGGGCAGGGCCTTGTCCATGCGCACCTCGATGCGCGTCGCACCCAGGCGCTCGACTTTTGCCTTGCCGCCATGGGAGGGAAAGCAATTGAGCCGGTCAAGACCCTTGAGCGACGAATCCACCGTAAAACCCAGGGTCGGCGGATTGACCGCGCCGATCAGGGGATCGGCCGGCGTCAGTTCCCGAAGCGGCAGGGGAAGAGCGTTGATCACCTGCCGGAAGCGCCCCATTTCGCCCCATCTTTCGTTCAGGGCAAAGCGCGGCAGATAATGAAAATCAGAGCTTGGGTTGACCACCCCCGAATGCTGTCCGAAGGCGAATTTATAGCCCGCCTCAAGGATTAGGCGGCGGATGGCAAGACTTGTCTCGCCATAGGGATAGGCAAACAGTTGCGGCACCCGCCCCAATTCGGCCTGGAACCGCTCGCCCGAATGCTTGAGTTCCCGCCGAACCTTTTCAGGAGACGCATCCGCCATATGCAGATGACTGACTGTATGGGCGCCGATTTCCACGCCGGCCCCGGCCATTTCCCGTATCTGATCCCAGCTCAGGCGTCCGCTGGTCTTTTTGTCGATGGGATCGGTGGAGACGAAAACGGTAAAGGGAAATCCGGCTGTTTTCAGGCGTGGCCAGGCTTGGCTGTGGATCGACAGATATCCGTCATCGACCGTCAGGCCCACCGTTCGGGGCGGCAGTTCTTCGCCCTGGCGGATGGCTTCCAAAATCCGGCTGACCGGCACCACATTATAGGCGCCGCTTTTCAATTCCCGGATATGGGCGTCCAATTGTTCCAGGCGGATATTGGTGCTCGGAAATTTTTCCTCGCCGAAGCGATGATACATCAGGACAACCCCGTGGCTGGAGGCCTTGGGGTTTGCCTGTGTCCAGGCGGGCTTTGGCTGGGCAAGCAGGGCCAGGAACATGATCAATGCCAAGCCGATCCGGTTATTCATCGGGCCTGGCCTTCCATCATGCTTTGGGGCAGAACCGAATCCGCCAACACAGGATAGTCACGGGAATTGAAAAGCTGATAGTGCCACCATTCTTTCCCATAAAAATCCCATCCGGCGGCACTCATCAGGCCCAGCAAAATTGCCCGGTTGCGCTGCGCCGCCGTGCTTATATCGGTCCGGCCATGATGGGATTGGGGCATGAAGGCATCGAATTCCGTGCCCATTTCCAGGGCCCGCCCACCATCATCAATCAAAGTCAGATCCACGGCGACGCCTCTGGAATGGGGCGAGCCGCGCCTTGGATCGGCCAGAAAATCCGGGTCCGGCGTATGGTTCCACAAGACCCATTGGGCTTCTGACGGGCGGAAGGCATCGAAAATTCTGAAGCCAAGTCCCAGCGCCCCGGCCAAATCGCGCGCCCGGCTTAATTTTTCTTCCGCCTCTTCATGCAGGTAGCACGCCGCCCAGCCATAGACCGGCCGGCCCGTAAAATTATTTTCCGTGCCATAGGCAAGATCGAGCTCCATGCCATGGCTGGCGGGGGTGATCTCGATGAGACCCATCTGCCATCCTTCGCCCACCCCGATTTTCCTATCGGTCTCGGGTGGGTAATGGCATTATAACCACCAAGGCGATGATTGAGAAACCGGGAGCCGCCGGCTTGGCGGCATGATTTCAGAGCATGATTTTAGCCATGGATTCGGCAACCAGCGCCTGTTCGGCGGCAATTTGGAACGCCGGCGGGTTGATTGCCCATGATTATTCACCCATGAACCGGGGTCAGGCAGAAGCCCTGGCCCCCATGATCCAGGGCGTCCTGGCGGAAGCCGGAATAAGTGTCGGGGAATTGGAGGGTCTGGCCGTTACCGTTGGGCCCGGTGCCTTCACCGGGGTGCGAATCGGGCTGGCCATGGCCCGGGGTCTGGCCATCGCCAGTGGCGTGAAACTTTGCGGACTGGGCACCATGGAGGTGGTTGCCGGTGGATTGGATGAAGCGGAACGGGAGGGGAAATCGGTTCTTGTCGCGCTCAAAACCAAACGTGCCGATATCTATGTGCAGGGTTTCGGGCCCGATCTTGACCCTATTTCCACACCCGCCGCCTGCCTGCCCGAGGCGTTGGCTGATCTGGTTCCGCCCGGCCCTTTGCTGGTTGCCGGCGACGAAGGGCCCCTGGTCACGGAGCTTTTGGGCGAAGATGGGGTGGAATGCGGCTTGTCCAGCGGCCCGGCGCTGCCCGACGCCGCCGTGATCGCCCGCCTGGCTGCCCGCCGGATCGCCGGGGATGGGCCCCTGTTGGCGCCCGAGCCCATCTATTTGCGCCCGCTCGACGTCACACCGCCATCCTCGTGACCAAATCTCCCGAAATAGATGTGGTGGGCTGCACGGTGGCCCACGGTCAGGTCATGGCGGCATTGCAGGCCGCCTGCTTTCCCGAACCCTGGGGGGCGGAAACGGTGGGCCGCTTTTTGTGCCCGCCAAACGGCTTCGGGTTTTTAGCCTGTCTCCGCGCACCCCAGTCCCAGCCCGTTGGTTTAGCCCTATGCCGGGCGGTTGGCGGGGACAGCGAAATTCTCAGCCTGGGCGTGGTTCCGCCCCATCGCAAGGCGGGCATCGGCGGTCTTTTACTGCAGCGGGTCACCGATGGCGCCCTGGAAAGGGGTGCCGGGCGCCTGTTTTTGGAAGTGGCCAAAACCAACGAGGCCGGTCTCGCGCTTTATGAGGCAAAAGGGTTCAAGCAGGTCGGGCTCAGGCCCGGCTATTTCGATCTGCCGGAAGGGCGCGTGGATGCGCTTGTTCTGGCCCTGGAATTAAATATGGAGGGAAATTAAATAGGTTGATATTAGAGTCGCCAAACAGGGAAAGTTAAGTAAAGCTTTTCTCCAGCTATATAGTCTTATGTAAATATAAATAATCATTCTTGCTTAAATGGAAAATTTAAACTATATAAACCAAACTTAATAAAAAATTGGAGAAAAATTAATGTCAGATCAGGAAAATCCAGGGGACTTGCTGGACTTGACGACGGAAATCGTAGCCGCGCATGTGAGCAATAATTCACTTTCCGTGGCCGAAGTCCCGCAGCTTATTCAAAATGTATATAAGACTTTGGCGGCGGTGGGCAGTGGGCAGGCCCAGGCCGAACGTTTGCAGCCGGCGGTATCGGTTAAAAAATCGGTGACGCCCGACCATATTATTTGCCTGGAAGACGGTAAAAAACTGAAAATGTTGAAGCGCCATCTAAAAACCGCTTACAATATGTCGCCCGAGGAATATCGGGAAAAATGGAATTTGCCGGGCGATTATCCCATGGTTGCTCCGAACTACGCCAAGCATCGCAGCAATTTGGCCAAGAAAATCGGGCTGGGGACGCGCTCACGCCGGACGCCCGCTTGACCGGTTTGGAAAATGATCGGTTGGAAAATGAGATGATGAAATACCTTTGTGGGGGAGGGTATTTTCGCCAATCGTATGGGAAACCCTTTTAGGAAAACTTTAAAAAAAAGACACCGATGTGACAGAAGAACATTTGCTCTCGCGTATAGAAAAATTATGCATCGAACGTGGTATGAAAATGACCGGCCAACGCCGGGTCATTGCCCGTGTATTGTCCGAATCCGATGACCATCCCGATGTGGAGGAATTGTTCCGCCGCTCGGCCGAAGTGGATGCCAATATCAGTATCGCCACCGTTTACAGAACGGTGCGCATGTTCAAGGATGCCGGCCTGCTTGACCGCCTGGATTTTGGCGATGGGCGCGCCAGGTACGAGGAAACCACCGATCTCCACCACGACCATCTGATTGATGTTCGGAGCGGCAAAGTGATTGAGTTCCAGGACGATTCCATCGAACAGGCCCAAAAGAAAATTGCCGAGAAATTGGGTTTTAAACTGATGGGACACCGCTTGCAGCTCTTCTGTGTTCCGATCGATCAATCCGAAGATTAAGCCAGGGAGTCCGCGTGAAGCTGGGCGACGGCACGAGGTTGACGAAAAAATTTTATATCAAAACTTTTGGCTGCCAGATGAACGTCTATGACTCCCAGCGTATGGCGGATGTTCTGGCGCCCCTGGATTTTGACGCTACCGATGTGCCGGAAGAGGCTGATCTGGTGATCGTCAATACCTGCCATATCCGGGAAAAGGCGGCCGAAAAGCTTTATTCCGAATTGGGCCGCCTCAGGCTGATCAAGCAGGACAGGGAAAAGGCTGGCAAGGGGTCGCTGCTTTGCGTTGCCGGTTGCGTTGCCCAGGCCGAGGGCCTGGAAATTCAAAGGCGCGCCCCCTATGTGGATGTGGTCATGGGCCCCCAAACCTATCAGCGCCTGCCCCAAATGCTGGAGCAGTTGAATAAGGGACAAAGAGGCGTTCTTGATCTGGATTTCCCGGCCGAACCCAAATTCCAGACCCTGCCCGAGACCTCGGGCCGGGGATCGGCGGCCTTTCTGACCATTCAGGAGGGTTGCGACAAATTTTGCACCTTCTGCGTCGTTCCCTATACGCGGGGCCAGGAATATTCCAGGCCGGCAGCTGATATTCTGGATGAGGTCGGGAAACTGGTCCAGGTCGGCGCCCGGGAAATCACGCTTTTGGGACAGAACGTCAATGCCTATCACGGTGATTTCGGCGGGGCGGGGGAGGCTGGAGGGTTGGGCCGGCTCCTGCGTCTGCTTGGCGAAATTCCGGGCCTTCTGCGCCTGCGGTATACCACGTCCCATCCCACCGACATGAATGAGGATCTGATTGCCGCCCATGGTCAGGTAGAGGCGCTCATGCCCTTTCTCCATCTGCCCATTCAGTCGGGCTCTGATAAGGTGCTGGCCCGCATGAACCGGCGCCACGGGGTGGGGGATTACCGGAAAAAAGTGGATCTTCTTTGGCAAGCCCGGCCGGATTTGAAACTGGCGACCGATTTCATTGTCGGGTTCCCGGGTGAAACGGATGAAGATTTCCGCCAGACCCTGGATCTGGCCAGGGACCTGGAATTCATTCAGGCATATTCCTTCAAATACAGTCTCCGGCCCGGCACGCCCGCCGCGGATATGGAGGATCAGGTGCCAGACACGCTGAAAAGTGAGCGCCTGGTTGAATTACAGGATTTGCTGAACGGCAATCAAACCCGCTTCAACCGGTCCTGCGTGGGGCAGGATTTTCCGGTCCTGATCGACCGCCCGGGACGCAAGCCGGGCCAATTCGCCGGGCGCAGCCCCTATATGCAGCCGGTCCACGTGACCCCGGCCGATGGTACCCAAGAGGCGGCATTGATGGGCGAAGTCATGGATCTGCACATCACGGCCGGGCACGCTAACAGCCTGAGCGGCGTTCCGGTGAAGCAAAATCTGGAAGGGCCCGGCGGTTGAATACACCAGAAATTTTGCATGAGGCCAAACCGATCAAATTGCTGTTTGACGATAACGGCCTATTGCCTCAACTGTTCGGTAGCCATAACAGCCATCTGGCGCGCATCGAACAGGCGCTGGGCGTGTTGCTCAATTCCAGGGGTAATGAAATCACCATCGCCGGCCCCGCCGCCCAGGCCGAAGCGGCCCGCGCCGTGCTTACCGGCCTTTATGATCAATTGAAAAAGGGACATGAGGTGGGCCAGGATGAAGTGGATGGCGCCCTGCGTCTAGCGGTCGGCGGCGTGCAGCCCTCGGCCGGCTATCTGGATGAATTGGCCGTCAGCACCCGCAAAAGACGGATCGCGCCCCGCTCGCCCAAGCAGGGCGATTATTTGTGGGCCATGGATAGCCATGATCTGGTCTTCGGTCTGGGCCCTGCCGGAACGGGCAAGACCTATCTGGCCGTGGCCAAGGCCGTGGAATGGCTGATCAAGGGGGAGGTGGACCGCATCATCCTGTCCCGTCCCGCCGTCGAGGCCGGAGAGCAGCTTGGCTACCTGCCGGGCGATATGCGCGACAAGGTAGACCCCTATCTGCGCCCGCTCTATGACGCGCTTCATGACATGTTGCCCTATGATCAGGTGGCCAGGAAGCTGGAAAACGGTGAAATAGAAATCGCCCCCCTGGCCTTCATGCGGGGCCGCACTTTGGCCAATGCTTTCGTCATTCTGGACGAGGCCCAGAATACCACTGCGGTTCAGATGAAAATGTTCCTCACACGTTTGGGCGAAAACGCCCGCATGGTGGTGACCGGAGATCTGAGCCAGATCGATCTGCCGGGCGGCGTGCGCTCGGGCCTGTTCCACGCCGTCGACGTGCTGGACGGGATGGAGGGTGCGGAGTTCGTGCGCTTCACAGAAGCCGATGTCGTGCGCCATCCATTGGTCTCGCGCATCGTCAGGGCCTATGAGGCTCACGAACAGGATCAGGCGGGTAAACAAAAATAATGACCGACGAGCCCGATCTGGCGATCCATATCGAGTGCCCCACCTGGCTGGAATCCCTGCCCCGGGCCGAGGAGATTTGCCGGGCGGCGGCCCTGGCCACGTTAGCCAAAAGCGCCCGCCCGGCTGAGGTGAGCATCGTGCTGGCCGATGACGATTTTCTGCGCTGCCATAACAAGGATTTCCGGGGCCTGGACGAGGTGACAAATGTGCTGGCCTTTGGCGGATTGGAGGGACCAGCTTCCGGCCCGGTCATGGGCCCGGTTATGGGTGACGTGATGATTGCCCATGGGCGGGCTCGGGCCGAATGCGATACGGATCCTCTGATCGCAAGCCTGGGTGATCATCTCAGCCATCTGGTGGTCCATGGCCTGCTTCATCTTCTGGGGCACGACCATGATACAAAGGGTGAGGCAGGCGCGATGGAAAGTCTCGAAATTGAAATTCTGGCCGGTCTCGGGGTGGCCGATCCCTATGGGCCGGAACTGGTTCCGGCCGGTGAGGGGACATGAACGAAGACACAGCCAACACTGAGCCCAGCCAGAACGGAGCCGAGCCGGAGGGTTGGATTTCCCGGTCGCTCCGCGGTTTCTTCCGGCGTCTGGCGGGGCGGTCCAATGGCGATGGGTCGGTGCGCGAGAAAATGGAGGAATTGATCGAAGAGGGGGGCGAGCCGGAAACTCCGATCGATGAGGAAGAACGCGCCCTTTTGACCAATGTTCTGAGCCTCAGCGACCGGACCGTTGCCGATGTCATGGTGCCCCGCGCCGATATCATGGCCATCGAAATCGGCGCCGGCATGGCCGCCCTGATCGACCTCATCACCGAGGAAGGCCATTCGCGCATCCCGGTCTTCAAGGGGACCCTGGATGAGGCCGCCGGCATGGTTCATATCAAAGATGTGGTGGCCGCCGGCATGGAACCGGGCCAGGTTAATCTGAGCAAGATCGTCCGCCCCCTGCTGTTCGTTGCGCCCAGCATGCAGGTTCTGGAACTGCTTCTCGAAATGCGCGTCAAAAAGACCCATATGGCCTTGGTTGTCGACGAGTTTGGCGGTGTGGACGGGTTGGTCACCATTGAGGATCTGGTGGAGGAAATCGTCGGCGAGATTGAGGACGAACATGACCGGGAAGTGGCGCCGGAACTTGATTTCCGGGCCGATGGCGCGCTCGATGCGGATGCCCGTCTGCCCATGGAAAAGCTGGACGAACTGACTGGCGAGGCTCTCACCGGCAAAGAAAGAGAAGAGGTAAAAACCCTGGGCGGGCTGGTCTTCTATCTGGCCGGCCGGGTACCCATCCGGGGCGAGTTGATCACCCATGACTGCGGGTTGGAAATCGAGGTTTTGGAGGCCGACCCAAGGCGGGTGAAACGCTTGCGCCTGCGCGGCCTGGATTTCGGGACCGGCGGAAAAAGCCCCCAATTTTGAAAACATTTGGCCTAAAAGTATTTGGCCCGAAACTAAAGCCGGATAATTTTGTTTTGAATTTGCAGGGCCTGAATAAATCCATGGTGAAGCTGGCCGGTTGGCGCCGGGCCGGGCTGGCGCTTGTTTTGGGCCTGTCCGCCGCCCTCGCCCTGACGCCTCTTCATCTGGTCTTCCTGCTGGTGCCCGCCTTCACCGGCCTGGTCTGGCTGATCGATGCCGGCGCCGATGTTCCAGACAGCCAAAAGGGAGGGCGGGCGATGTTCGCCCACCCCGCCTTCCGGGCCTTCGCCATTGCCTGGTGGTTCGGTGTGGGTTTTTTCACGGGCGGGATGCATTGGGTGGCGCTTGCCTTTCTGGTCGATGCCAATCAATTCGCCTGGATGATTCCCTTCGTCCTTTTTGGCCTGTCGGCGGGGCTTGCCCTGTTCAGCGCCCTTGCCGGCTTGTTGACTTTTCTCAGCCTTCCCATGGGGCCGGGGCGCCCCTTCGCCCTGGCCATCTGGTGGATTATTTTTGAATGGGTACGGGGTTGGATTTTCACCGGGTTCCCGTGGAACCGGATCGGTGAGGTGTGGGGTTTTTCCGGCGAAATTATTCAATTCACATCTTTATTTGGGGTCCTGGGGCTGGGGCTGGTGACCGTTCTGCTGGCCGCATTGCCTGCCCTTTTCGCCTATGGTCAATTTGGCTTCAGGCGGGCCTGGGCGGTCAATGGCCTGGGCCTGGGCCTGCTCGTTCTCTTATGGGCCGGCGGGGCCTGGCGCCTGGCGGGTGCCGTGGATGAAAATGTTCCGGGCGTGGGTTTGCGTCTCGTCCAGCCCAACATCGCCCAGCGCGATAAATGGGTGCCCCGGTTGCGCCGGCGCCATTTGCAGCAATTGGGAAGAATGAGCCAGGCGTCCCGCGCCGGCGGCCCGCCCAGCCATATCATCTGGCCCGAGACCGCCTTGCCCATGTTTTTGGACGAAAAGACTGCCTTGCGTATCGGGCTTGGAAATCTGGTCCGCCCGGGGGGCGCGTTGATTACAGGCGCGCCGCGCCGCTCGGCGGCGGGGCCCCGCCGCGTCTGGAACTCCATGTTCGTGATCGGAGTGGGGGGCCGCATCCTGGACAGTTATGACAAGGTCCATCTGGTGCCTTTTGGGGAATATGTGCCCTTCAGGAAATATCTTTCATTTTCCAAGATTACCGCCGGCCGGTCGGATTTTACGCCGGGGCCCCTCCGTGGCCCGTTGAAGGTCCCGGGGGCCCCCCCGGTCAGCCCCTTGATTTGCTATGAAGCGATTTTTTCGGGCCAGGTGGTATCCGGCCCTAAAGGCAGCGAGCCACGCCCCGGCTGGTTGCTCAATCTGACCAATGATGCCTGGTTCGGATTGTCGGCCGGCCCCCATCAGCATTTCGCCAATGTCCGGCTGCGTGCCGTGGAAGAAGGATTGCCCCTGGTGCGGGTCGCCAATACGGGAATTTCCGGCGTGGTGGATGCCCATGGCCGTATCCGGGCAAAAAGCCCACTGGGCGAAAAGGCGATCATTGATGCGGATTTACCCGCAGCACTTGCCGGGAAAACTATCTTCTCCCGGATTGGACTCTGGGGTATGGTCATTCTGACGCTTATTTTTTGGGGTCTGGGCTGGCGATTGAGTTTGTATTCCGTGTCACCAGCCCCCGCATAAACTATTGGCACTTGCACTTTGCCGGCGTCTTGCATAAAACATTCCCTTAGCACTTGTTTGCAAGTGTTGCTGGAAAACGGTGGAAACGGTGATTTTTCTGGCTGATAACGCCTTTAGCCCGGGCTTGGAAAATCACTTTCGAAACAGCTTTGGTGAAATATAGGTCAAAAAGGTTATAATTTTATCATGATCACCGCGGAAAATAGTCGCGGATCCCAATCCCAGGCGGGACCGATCCGGAAAATTGCACGGCGCCGGGTTCCCGGTGTCCCCGATCCAGTCGATATTCATGTCGGCAGCCGGGTCAGGTTGCGCCGCACATTGTTGGGGCTTTCCCAGGAAAAGCTGGGCGAAGCCGTGGGCCTGACCTTCCAACAAATCCAGAAATATGAGCGCGGCGCCAACCGTATCGGTGCCAGCCGGATGTTCGATCTGAGCCAGGTTCTGGATGTTCCGGTGTCTTTCTTCTTCGATGATATGCCCGAAGACGTGAAAGACCGTCTGACGCCCAGCCCGGCCGGAATGAGCGATCAGCGTCAGACCGAAATCGAAAGCTCCCCGCTCACCCGGCGTGAAACCCTGGAACTGGTGCGCGCCTATTATCGGGTGACCAATCCTGGCGTGCGCAAACGCATGTTTGAGCTGGTCAAGTCTCTGGCGAAAATGTCCGACCCGGCCTGAAGCCGGGTGAGTTCCGTCTTTGGAAGCTGCCTTCGGCCGGAGCTTTTTTTCGTCTGATCTGATGACAGGCCCGCCATGTCACGCCATGTCCCAAGGGGTATGGCGGGCCCTGTTCTTTTCCCCATTATCAAAATAGTTCGCGGCTGGTATAAGAAGCCACTCCCGTCTCTCTGGGCGGGGCTTGGTTTGTAGCTAGCAAAGGTTAATCATAGTGCCCAAGGGAAATTTTCTGTTTACAAGTGAATCCGTTTCGGAAGGTCATCCGGACAAAATAAGCGACCGCATTTCCGATGCGGTGGTCGATACCTATCTGGCCGCCGACGGCCAATCCAGGGTCGCGGTTGAAACGCTTTGCACGACCAATTTGATAGTCCTTGCTGGCGAAGTGCGCGGACCCGGTTCCATCAGTCATGGCGATCTGGAACAGGCCGCCCGCGATTGCGTCAAGGATATCGGTTATGAACAGGACGGTTTTCATTGGGAAAAAGCCGAAGTCCAGGTTCATGTCCACGCCCAATCGACGGATATCGCCCAGGGTGTGGATGCCGATGGCAACAAAGATGAAGGAGCGGGCGATCAGGGGATCATGTTCGGCTATGCCTGCGACGAAACCGATGTCTTGATGCCGGCGCCCATCCATTATTCCCATTCCATTCTGGGGTTGCTCGCCAAGGCGCGCCACTCGGGCGAGGTTGACGGGCTGGGGCCGGATTCAAAAAGCCAGGTCACCCTGGCCTATGACAATGGCCGGCCCGTGGGGACCAAGGCGGTTCTGGTTTCGACCCAGCACGACGCGGCGCTGGAACAAGCCGATGTGCGCGAATTCGTCCGCCCTTATGTGGAGCAGGTATTGCCCGGCGGCTGGATGTGCCCGGAGGATGAGTTTTATGTCAATCCCACGGGGCGCTTTGTCATTGGCGGTCCGGACGGGGATACGGGCCTGACCGGGCGTAAGATCATCGTCGATACCTATGGCGGCGCCGCCCCCCATGGCGGTGGTGCCTTTTCGGGCAAGGATCCGACCAAGGTTGACCGTTCGGCGGCCTATGCGGGGCGCTATCTGGCGAAGAATATCGTCGCCGCCAAACTGGCCCAGCGCTGCACCATTCAACTGGCCTATGCCATCGGCGTTTCCAAACCCCTGTCGGTCTATCTGAATACGGACGGCACCAACGAGGTGGATGAGGAAAAGCTGGCAGCCGTGGTTCAGGATCTGATGGACCTCAGCCCCCGCGGCATCCGCCAGCATTTGCAATTGAACAAACCCATCTATGCGCGGACATCGGCTTACGGCCATTTCGGCCGCGAGCCAGACGGCGATGGCGGATTTTCATGGGAACGCACCGACCTCGTTGATAGTTTGAGATCGGCGTTTGATGTGAAATGAACCGGGGGCCGGACGGTCCCCAATTTTACGGCCGCCGCAAAACCCGTAAATTGCGCCCGGGCCGCCGCCGGCTCATCGAAAAGCTGCTGCCCGGGCTGCGCATCTCCCTGCCCGCCGAACCTGCCACCAGTTTGGATCCCGCCTCACTTTTTGTTCCTGACATGGATGAGGTCTGGCTGGAAATAGGCTTTGGCGGCGGCGAGCATCTTGCCTGGCAGGCAAAGGCCCATCCCAATACCGGCCAGTTGGGCTGTGAGCCCTTCATCAACGGCGTGGCCCGCCTGCTGTCCCGGATCGACCAGGAAAAATTAAATAATATCAAGATTTTGGATGACGAAGCCGGACCCCTTCTGGATGCCTTGCCCGAAGCTTCCATCGGGCGGGTGTTTATTCTGTTTCCCGATCCCTGGCCCAAAAAGCGCCACAATAAAAGGCGCTTCATTTCACCCGCCAGCCTGGACCGCTTTGCCCGTTTTATGAAAGACGGTGCCGAACTCCGCTTTGCCACAGACGATATGGGCTATCTGCGCTGGACCCTGCATTTGCTTTGTGGACACCGGGATTTTACCTGGCTCGCCCAGGGCCCCGGTGATTGGCGCGAAAAACCGGATGATTGGCCCGATACGCGATATGAAACCAAGGCGCGGTCAAAAAAGTACCCTTGCATCTATCTGCGCTTTCAGCGCCTGCCCAGGGTTGGGTCCGGGGGCGACGAATAAGCTTGATTTCCAACCCTGAATTAATGAAAATAGGAGGTCATTCTTAGTAGACGAGTTTGGATCGGATTATCTGAGAGTGGGCCGGCGGCCCGCTCTTTTGTTTTT
>CAZBQG010000002.1:0-12712 GCA_964493945.1 uncultured Rhodospirillaceae bacterium | reverse complement strand
ACGAGTTTGGATCGGATTATCTGAGAGTGGGCCGGCGGCCCGCTCTTTTGTTTTTCGGCAGAGAGTTTCGTGGGTGAACGGCCGGCCGGCCGGCCGGGCTGGTGACGGGCAAGTTGTTTGACGGATTGATATGGACCAGGCGAAGAAAATTGAACAGATGATCCGGCCCACCCTGGTGGATTCGGGCTACGGTCTGGTGCGCGTGCAACTGACCGGCAACAAGCACCGCACCTTGCAGCTCATGGCCGAGCGCAGCGACGGCCAGGCTATGGGGGTGGAGGATTGCGCGGCTATCAGCCGCCAGGTTTCGGTTATTCTCGATGTGGAGGATCCGATCGCCGGGGAATACGATCTGGAAGTCAGCTCGCCGGGCATCGACCGGCCCCTGGTCTCCAAGGGAGATTTCGAACGGTTCAGCGGTTTCGATGCGCGCGTCGATCTGGATAGGCCGGTGAATGGACGCCGCAAAATCAAGGGCAGGCTCCTTGGCCTGGACGGTGAATTGGTAAGGATAAAAGCAGGCGAGGAGACCCTCGGACTGCCTTATAAGGATATTCGTCGGGCGAAACTTTTGCTGACCGATGAATTGTTGGCCGCATCGCGGCATGCAGCGGAGGCATAGATGGCTGAGACCCAGGAACAAAACGTCGAATCAAGCACCATCTTCACCCATCCCGAACTCCTGTTGGTGGCCGATACGGTTGCCCGGGAAAAGGGCATCGATCGCGAAGAGGTGATCGACGCCATGGAGCAGGCCATACAGAAAGCGGGGCGCTCCAAATACGGCCATGAGCACGATATCCGCGCCGAGATAGACCGAAAGACCGGGGAAATCACCCTGGCCCGCTATCTTGAGGTGGCCGGTGAAATTGAAAATGAAACCATGCAGGTGACCTTGGATGTGGCGCGCCAGCGCAAGGCGGATGCCGAACTGGGTGAGTTCCTCATCGATTCCCTGCCACCCATCGATTTTGGCCGCATCGCGGCCCAGACCGCCAAGCAGGTCATTGTCCAGAAAGTCCGGGAAGCAGAACGCAAACGCCAATATGCCGAATTCAAGGACCGGGTCGGCGAGGTGGTCAACGGCATGGTCAAGCGTGTGGAGTTTGGCAATATCCTGGTCGATCTGGGTGGCCGGGCGGAAGGCATGCTCAGGCGCGACGAAAGTATTCCCCGCGAACATTTTTCCAATGGCGACCGGGTGCGCGCCTATATCCACGATGTGCGCGAGGAGTTGCGCGGCCCGCAGATTTTCCTGTCCCGCTCCCATCCCCAATTCATGGCCAAGCTTTTCTCCCAGGAGGTCCCGGAAATCTATGACGGGATCATCGAAATCAAATCGGTGGCGCGTGATCCGGGCAGCCGGGCCAAGATCGCCGTCTTGTCCAATGATTCAAGCATCGATCCGGTCGGTGCCTGCGTCGGCATGCGGGGCTCCCGGGTGCAGGCCGTGGTGTCGGAACTGCAAGGCGAGAAAATAGACATCATCCAATGGTCACCCGATCCCGCCACCTTCATCGTCAACGCCCTGGCGCCCGCCGAGGTGAGCAAGGTCGTACTCGACGAGGAAGCCAACCGCATCGAGGTGGTGGTTCCCGACGATCAGTTGAGCCTGGCCATCGGGCGGCGCGGCCAGAATGTGCGCCTTGCCTCCCAATTGACCGGCTGGGATATCGATATTCTCACCGAGGCCGAGGAATCGGAGCGCCGGACCGAGGAATTCCAGACCCTCTCCCAGCTCTTTTTGGACGCCCTGGACGTGGACGAAGTGATCGCCCAGCTTCTGGTTACGGAAGGTTTCTCCTCCATTGAGGAGGTCGGCTTCGTTCCCTTGAACGAGCTTTCGGAGATCGAGGGCTTCGATGAAAAGGTGGCGGGCGAGTTGCGCGAACGGGCCAGGACTTATCTGGAAACCCAGGAAGCGGAACAGACCGAAGAGCGCCGCTCGGCCGGCGTCGGGGATGATCTGGCCGCTATCGAAGGGGTCACCACCTCCATGCTGGTCCAATTCGGCGCCAATGATATCAAGACTCTGGATGATCTGGCCGATCTTTCGCGCGATGAATTGCTCGATATTCTGCCTCGCGAAGTGGTCAGCGAAGACCTGGCCGATTCCATAATCATGGCGGCCCGCGCCCATTGGTTCGAAGATGAAGAGGAAGCCGGCCAGACGCCTGAAACGGAAGCAGGGGCCGAAACCAAAGCGGCGCCAGAAGGTGGTTGAGAGGGCGGCTGATTTTTACGAGGATTAAATTGCGGTGCAGATAGTGGCGAAGGATAAGGGCCAAAAGGAGAGCAAGAACAGCGCCAAGACCCAAAAGCGGGTTAGGCGGTGCTTCCAGTCCGGCGTGAGCGAGGATCCCGCTCGTATGGTCCGTTTCGTGGTCGGTCCGGAAAACCAGATCCATCCCGATATCCGCGAAAGTTTGGGTGGAAGGGGTTTGTGGTTGCTTGCCCGGCGCGATATTATGAACCAAGCCTGCGCCAGAGATGGTTTTTCCAGAGCGGCCCGGGCCAAGGTCAAGGTTGCGGTTGATCAGGCCGATCAGGTGGAAGCCCTGTTGCGCGCCAGATGCCTGGATTTGATCGGTCTGGCGAAGCGCGCCGGCAATCTGGTCGCTGGTTACGGCAAGGTTCGCGAATGGCTGCAATCCGGCCAGGCCGGGCTCATCCTGGAAGCCTGCGACGGGGCCCGGAACGGGCAGCAGAAAATGCGCGGATTGGCGCGGGGCCTGCCGGTGATCGACCTGTTCAGTGGCGCCGAAATGGGCGCCGCGCTGGGGCGCCCTCATTTGGTTCATGTGGCGCTTGCTAAAGGAAATCTGGCCCGCGAACTGCAGCG
This sequence comes from uncultured Rhodospirillaceae bacterium, assembly GCA_964493945.1. Classification (GTDB taxonomy): domain Bacteria; phylum Pseudomonadota; class Alphaproteobacteria; order Rhodospirillales; family UBA2165; genus CAZBQG01. The sequence goes on along the minus strand of CAZBQG010000002.1, from coordinate 9,870 downwards.
CGAAACGGGCCGGCTGGTGGGGCTGATGGAACCCGGTCAAGGTTCCCGGGCCGCGTGAGGGGCGAGGATTTTTTGGAGTTGTAAGAAAACCTACTTGATATGACTGAAACAACTGAAAATACCGAAAAGAAAAAGCTTAGCCTGTCCCGGCCGGCCAAGTTGGAGCTCAAGAAAACCGTGGGTGGTGGCCAGGTGCGCCAGAATTTCTCCCATGGCCGCTCCAAAGTGGTAGCCGTCGAGGTCCGCAAAAAAAGGACCTTCGCCCAGGGCGCCAGCGGCAGAATGGCGGAAATCACCGAGGAGCCGCTCGAGCCCGAGGTCCAGCTCGAACCGGAGGAGGTGGCCGAGGTTCCCGAAAGCACCCCGGCCGTGGAGGTTCAGACGCCGGCGGCCCGCGCTAAGGCTATCGATTCCCTGACCCAGCAGGAACGGGATCTCAGGGCCAAGGTCCTGAAGGATGCAAGGCGCCACCAACAGGAAGAACAGGCCAAATCGGAAGCCGCCCTTGGGGAAGACAGGGTGCGAGGCGAGGAAGAAGAAAGAAAAGCCAGCGAAGCCGCGGTCGAGGAACAGCGCCGCCAGGGCGAAGACGAGCGCCGCCAGGCCGAAGAAGAAGAAGCCGCCAGGCAGGAAAAAGGCCGCGCTGCTGCTGCTGCCGGCATGGCCAAACTGAAGGCCCTGGAGAGCGAGGAGCCCCAGCCCGCTCAAGCGGGTGACGATGACGAGGATGAGGGCAAGAAACATGGCCGGCGCGGCAAGGCCGATGCAAAAAAAGCCACCCCTTCGGTCAAACGCCAGGAGCCCCGCCGGCGGGCCGGCAAGTTGACCATTGCCGAGGCTTTGGATGATTCGGAACGCACCAGGTCATTGGCCTCGGTCAAACGAGCCCGCGAGAGAAAAAAACAGCGCGAGGCGCCGACCGAGAAGGTCAAGATTTTTCACGAAGTCACCGTGCCCGAAGCCATCACCGTGCAGGAACTGGCCAACCGTATGGCCGAGCGCGGCGTGGACGTCATCAAATGTCTCATGAAGATGGATGTCATCGCAAACATGCATCAGAGCATCGATGGCGATACGGCCGAACTGGTGGTTGCCGAATTTGGCCACACGGTCAAGCGGGTGAGCGAATCCGATGTGGAAATCGGTCTGGGTGGTGGTGAGGATGTGGACCAGGATATGGCACCCCGCGCCCCCGTGGTCACCTTGATGGGCCATGTGGATCACGGCAAGACTTCCTTGCTGGACGCGCTCCGCGAAACCGACGTGGTCAAGGGCGAGGCCGGCGGCATCACCCAGCATATCGGCGCCTATCAGATTACCAACAAGGATGGTGGCAAGATCACCTTCATCGATACGCCTGGACATAAGGCTTTCTCGGCCATGCGCGCGCGCGGCGCGGGCGTCACGGATATCGTCGTGCTCTGCGTCGCCGCCGATGACGGCATCATGCCTCAGACCGTGGAAGCCATCGATCACGCCAAGGCGGCCGGCGTTCCCATCATCGTAGCCATCAACAAGATTGATAAGCCCGATGCCGATCCCAACCGGGTCCGCACCCAGCTGCTTGAACATGAAATGGTTCTGGAAGCCATGGGCGGTGATGTGCTGGATGTGGAGGTTTCGGCGACCGAGGGAGCCAATCTGGATAAGCTGGAGGAAGCCATTTTGTTGCAGGCGGAAATTCTCGATCTCACCGCCAATCCCGGCCGCGCCGCCGAGGGGACCGTACTGGAAGCCAAGCTGGTTCACGGACGGGGGCCGGTGGCCACCGTTTTAGTTGGCCGGGGCACGGTGAGGACGGGAGATGTGTTTATCGCCGGCGCCGAACAGGGCCGGGTCAGGGCCCTGATCTCGGACCGAGGAGAAAGCCTGGAGGAAGCGGGGCCTTCGGTTCCGGTGGAAGTCGTCGGCCTTGGCGGTGTGCCGGAAGCAGGTGAGCCCTTCACCGTGGTGGAAAACGAATCCCGCGCCCGCGAAGTCAGTGAATTCAGACAAAACCAGGCCCGCCAGGCCAAAAATGTCCTGGCCCCCCGAAGCTCCCTGGAAGAAATGTTCGTGGCTATCCAGGCCGGCGAATTAAAAGAGCTGCCCTTGTTGATTAAGGCCGATGTGCAGGGTTCGGTAGAAGCCATCAAGGGAATTTTGAAAGATCTGCCGCAAGATGAAGTCAAGGTGGAGATTCTCCATGACGGTGCCGGCGGGATCAACGAATCCGACGTCACCCTGGCCGCCGCCTCCAAGGCTCTGATCATCGGCTTTAATGTGCGGGCCAATCCCCAGGCGCGCGATCTGGCGGAGCGGGACGGGGTGGATATCAGATATTATTCGGTCATTTACGATGTGGCCGATGACGTCAAAAAACTCGTCGTCGGTCTGATGGCGCCCATCGTGACCGAGGATTTCCTGGGCAATGCCGAGGTGCGCGAAGTGTTCAATGTGTCCAAAGTGGGCATGGTGGCCGGCTGCATGGTTACCGAGGGAAGCGTTCAGCGTGGCGCCCGGGTGCGCCTGTTGCGCGACCAGATCGTCATTCACGAAGGCAGTCTGTCGACGCTGCGCCGCTTCAAGGACGATGCCCGCGAAGTGCGCGAAGGCATGGAATGCGGCGCGTCCTTTGAAAATTACCACGACCTCAAGGAAGGCGACGTTATCGAATGCTTTAACGTCCGCGAATCAGCGCCGGAAATCTGACCGGCTTTGGTGTCCCCGGATTGGGGCGCCAGTGTTGACACCCTTTGGTGCAGCTTATGAAAAAAGGAAAGAACCGGGCGTCCAGCCAACGTCAGTTGCGTGTGGGCGAGGAATTGCGCCATCAATTGGCCCGCATTCTGGAGCGGGGCGAATTGCGCGACCCGCTTCTGGCCGGCCGGTCCCTGACCGTGACCGAGGTTTCGGTCAGCCCTGATCTCCGCAAGGCGGCGGTTTTCATCGCACCGCTGGGTGGCGAGGGGGCCGATGAAATCATGGAGCCCCTGCAAAAGGCAGCGTCTTTTTTGCGCCACCGGCTGGGTGGGATCATGCATCTCAAACATCTCCCCCAGCTTACATTCCTGGCCGATAACAGCTTTGATTACGCGGCCCAGATGGGTGATCTGATCCATGAGGCCAAGACCCGGGATGGCGCCAGCGCGGACCTGCACCCCGATGATGAAGCGCCCCTTGATAGTGAAAAGGATGCGCGCGATGGGGCGTAAGCGCCGCGGCGATCCGGTTCATGGCTGGCTGGTGATAGACAAGCCGGCCGGTCTGACGTCGGCAGGCGTTGTCAACAAGGTGCGCCGCATGCTCAACGCGGCCAAGGCCGGCCATGGCGGAACCCTGGATCCCCTGGCCACCGGTCTGTTGCCCATTGCCTTTGGCGAAGCGACCAAAACCGTTTCCTATGTTATGGACGGCGTCAAGGAATACCGTTTCCATCTGCGTTGGGGCGAAGCGCGCGACACCGATGACCGGGAAGGGAAAATAACCGCGGAAAGCGGCGCTCGTCCGAGCCCTGCCCAGATCGAAGAGGCATTGGGCAATTTCACCGGCGATATAGAACAGGTGCCGCCCGATTATTCGGCGGCCAAGGTGGCCGGCAAGCGGGCCTATGCCCTGGCCCGCCAGGACAAGCCCCTGAATTTGAAACCCCGCTCCGTCCATGTGGAACGCTTCGATCTGGTTTCCGCCTCCAGCCCCGATCTGGCGGTCTTTGACGCGGTCGCCGGCAAGGGTACTTATATGCGGGGCCTGGCGCGCGATCTGGCATTGCATCTGGGAACCTTCGGCCATGTCCAGGAATTGCGCCGCTTGCGCGTCGGCCCCTTTAGCGAAGCGGATGCGATTTCGCTGGAAAAGCTTGAGGAATTGAGGCATATTGCTCCCGTTAACGAAATTCTGTGGCCGGTCGAGACCGCGCTGGACGACATCCCGGCACTGGCCCTGACCGAAAATGAAGCCCGCCGCATGAGACACGGACAGTCCGTTTCCATGTTGCAGGTAGCCCGCAGGACTCCCCTCGGAAAGATCAACCAAGGTGCAGTCGTTTGTGCCATGGCCGATGGGAAACCAGTGGCGTTGGCGCGCTGTGAGGGCGGAGAGGTCCGTCCATTTCGCGTCCTTAACCTTTGAAATGGAGTAGATGATGTCGATTACGCCTGAACGCAAACATGAGCTTATTGCCGAATACGCAGTCAAGGAAGGCGATACAGGCTCCCCCGAAGTGCAGGTTGCGATCCTCAGCGAACGGATCAACAACCTCACCGAACATCTGAAAATACATAAGAAAGACTTCCATTCCCGGCGCGGCCTCCTGGTTCTGGTGGGCCAACGCCGGCGGTTGCTGGATTATGTCAACGGAAAGAAAACGGAACGTTACGATTCGTTAATCAAACGCCTGGGTCTGCGCCGATAAGCGCGACGGGCCTAAGGCCGAACCAAAATTCCCCATATCGTCTAGACCGGTAACAGACATTGCGGTAACGAAACGATATGGAGTTTGCGAGTATCTTAAAAGGACTTGGCGGTGGGACGCGCCGCCTTGGCGGTTTGTGAGAGAAATATGTCTGTATGATTGGAATGTGAAAGAAGAAAGATATGTTTGAGGAATATAAAGCTGAGTTTGATCTGGGCGGACGCCCTCTGGTTTTGGAAACCGGAAAAATCGCCCGCCAGGCCGGCGGTGCCGTCATGGCCACCTACGGCGAAACAAAAGTACTATGCACGGCCGTTTCCGAAAAATCGGCCAGGGAGGGGTTGGATTTTTTCCCCCTGACCGTAAATTACCAGGAAAAAACTTTTGCCGCCGGCAAGATTCCGGGCGGCTTTTTCAAGCGCGAAGGCCGTCCCAGCGAAAAGGAGACCTTGGTATCGCGGCTGATTGACCGTCCTATCCGGCCCTTGTTCGCGCCCGGTTTCAAAAACGAAACCCAGGTGATCTGCACGGTGCTCTCCCATGATCTGGAAAATGATCCGGACATTGTGGCCCTGATCGGCGCTTCCGTCGCCCTGACCCTTTCGGGCGTGCCCTTCCTGGGTCCCATCGGGGCCTCCAGGGTGGGATATAAAGACGGGCAGTATCTGCTCAATCCGACGGTCGAGGATTTGGCCGAATCGGAGCTCAATCTGGTCATGGCCGGAACCCGCGAAGGGGTTCTGATGGTCGAATCCGAAGCGGGCCAGCTCAGCGAAGAGGTCATGCTGGGCGCCGTCATGTTCGGCCATGAAGCCAATCAGACCGTCATCGACGGGATTATTGATCTGGCCGAAAAATGCGCCAAGGAGCCTTGGGACCTGCCGAGCAAGCCGGAAGGCGAAGACGAATTGGCCGCCCGCATCGCCGGTCTGGCCGAGGAAAGCCTGCGCCAGGCCTATGGGGAAACCGTAAAATCCGTGCGCCAGGACAAGATTTCCGCCGCCAAGAAGGAATTGACCACCCAGCTTGAAGGCGATGACAGCGTCGATCAGTCCCAGGTTTCGGGGCTGATTAAAAAGCTGGAAAAACACATCGTGCGCCGGGATATCTTGCAGACCGGCAAACGCATCGACGGGCGCACCACCACCGATGTGCGCACCATCGCTTCCGAGGTGGGGCTCATCCCCCGCACCCATGGCAGCGCGCTGTTTACCCGGGGCGAAACCCAGGCCCTGGTGGTCACCACTTTAGGCACCGGCCAGGATGAGCAGATCATTGACGGGCTGGACGGGGATTACCGGGAGCATTTCATGCTTCATTATAATTTCCCGCCCTATTCGGTGGGCGAGGCGTCCTTTTTGCGCTCGCCCGGGCGGCGCGAAATTGGCCATGGCAAGCTGGCCTGGCGGGCCATCCGTCCGCTCATGCCCAGCAAGGAGGATTTTCCCTATACCATCCGCGTCGTTTCGGAAATCACCGAATCCAACGGATCCTCCTCCATGGCCACCGTCTGCGGCACGTCCCTTTCCATGATGGATGCGGGTGTTCCCTTGGCCAGTCCGGTGGCAGGTATCGCCATGGGCCTGATCAAGGAGGATGACGGCATCGCCGTTCTGTCTGATATTCTGGGCGATGAGGACCATCTGGGCGATATGGATTTCAAGGTGGCCGGTACGGAAAACGGCATCACGTCATTGCAGATGGACATCAAGATCACCTCCATCACCAAGGACATCATGGAAACCGCCCTGGCCCAGGCCCGGGACGGACGGCTCCATATTCTGGGTGAAATGGCCAATGCCCTGGCTTCGTCCAGGTCTGAAATCAGCGGTAATGCGCCGCGCATTACGGTCATTCAGATCAACAAGGACAAGATCCGGGAAGTCATCGGACCGGGCGGTAAGATCATTCGCGAGATTTGCGAGGAAACCGGTGCCAAGATCGATATCGAGGACGATGGTACGGTCAAGGTTGCGGCGGTGGACGAAACCGCATCGGCCGCGGCCATCAACTGGATCAAGAGCATCACCGCCGAGCCCGAAGTGGGCATGATCTATACGGGCAAGGTGGTCAAGACCGTCGATTTCGGCGCCTTCGTCAATTTCATGGGGGCCAAGGACGGGCTGGTTCATATCAGTGAGCTTCGCCCCGAACGGGTCGAAAAGACCACCGACGTGATCAATGAAGGCGACATGGTCAAGGTCAAGCTCATCGGCATCGATGACCGGGGCAAGGTCAAGCTGTCCATGCGCGCCGTTGACCAGGTTACCGGCGAGGAACTGCCCGACGGTGGCCGCAAGGCGAAGGCCAGCTAGGCAGGCAACTTATGGGCCGGCGCAATTAATGTGCCGGCCCGCTCGCCTTTTCCAAAATCCCGCCATATATGGTATAGTATGGACGTCTGGACCTGGGAAATTTGACCATGCAAAGCGTTGCCCAGCCGGGTGGGCTGGCATTTGGTGATAAGAACAGTTTCTCCTATGAGGAACTGGTGGGCTGCGGCCAGGGCAAGCTGTTTGGCCCCGGCAATGCCCAACTTCCCCTGCCGCCCATGCTCATGTTCGACCGGATCACGGAAATCAATTCCACCGGCGGTGAATTCGGTAAGGGCCAGGTCCTGGCCGAGATGGATATCAAGCCCGATCTTTGGTTTTTCGATTGTCACTTCGAAAACGATCCGGTCATGCCCGGCTGTCTTGGGTTGGATGCGCTTTGGCAATTGGTCGGGTTTTATCTGGGCTGGTTGGGCCAGCCGGGCCGCGGCCGGGCGCTGGGCGTGGGCGAGGTCAAGTTTTCCGGCCAGGTGACGCCGGACGCCAAACTTTTGACCTATCATGTGAACATCCAGCGGGTGATCAAGCGCAAGCTGTCCCTGGGCATCGCCAATGGCCGCATGGAAGTAGACGGGCGGGCCGTCTATGAGGTGTCGAAACTGCGTGTCGGCACCTTCACATCGACAGACGACTTTTAGGGATTAGATTAAGGGGGTTGGCGTGAGGAAAGCCGTCATAACCGGGATCGGCATCGTTTCCAGCATCGGCAATGATGCGGGCGAGGTGCTGGAATCCTTGAAAACAGGCCGCTCGGGCATCAGCCACTGCTCTGAATATGCCGAGTTGGGCTTCCGCTCCCAGGTGCATGGCAAACCGGATCTGGATCTGGATGGGGCCGTCGACCGCAAATTGCGCCGCTTCATGGGCGATGGGGCAGCCTATAATTATCTGGCCATGGAACAGGCCATCAGCGATGCGGGCCTGGAAGATGGCGAAGTCTCCAATGAACGCACCGGGCTGATCATGGGCTCGGGCGGGCCCTCCACCCGGAACGTGGTGGCGGCGGCGGATATCACCCGGGAAAAAGAGCCCAAACGTGTTGGCCCCTTCATGGTGCCCCGTGCCATGTCCAGCACCAATTCGGCCACCCTGGCCACGCCCTTTGCCATCAAGGGGGTCAATTATTCCATCAGTTCGGCCTGCGCCACCAGTGCCCACTGCATCGGCAATGCGTCAGAGCTTATTCAATGGGGCAAGCAGGATATGGTTTTCGCCGGCGGTGGCGAGGAACTGGATTGGACCTTGTCGGTCCTGTTCGATGCCATGCCCGCCTTGTCATCCAAATATAACGATGTTCCGGAAAAGGCGTCCCGGGCTTTCGATGCGGACCGGGACGGGTTCGTCATCGCCGGCGGCGGCGGCGTTGTGGTGGTCGAGGAATTGGAACATGCCAAGGTCAGGGGTGCCAAGATTTATGCCGAGGTGGCCGGATATGGCGCGACTTCGGATGGCTATGACATGGTCCAGCCTTCCGGCGAGGGGGCCGTTCGCTGCATGCGCATGGCCTTGGGCGATGTGGATCAGCCGGTGGATTACATCAACACCCACGGCACTTCGACGCCCATCGGCGATGCCAAGGAGCTGGACGCACTGCGCGAAGCATTCGCGGAGCGGAACCGCATACCCATGTTCAATTCCACCAAATCCCTCACCGGTCATTCATTGGGTGCGGCGGGTGTGCAGGAAAGCATCTATTGTCTTTTGATGATGGAAAACGATTTCGTCTGTGCCTCGGCCAATCTGGACAATCTGGATTCGGCGGCGGATGGCATGCCCATCGTGGCTGAGCGCCAGGACGATATTTCCCTTAATTGCGTCCTGTCCAACAGTTTCGGGTTCGGCGGGACCAATGCCAGCCTCGTCTTCAAAAAATTAGACGGATAATTCATCCGCTTTAAGAGCCAGGGAGAGGGCGGGCAGGTGCAAGCCATGAGCGACGAAAATCAATTGATGAAGGGCAAACGGGGCCTGGTCATGGGTATTGCCAATGACCATTCCATCGCCTGGGGCATTGCCCGCACCCTGGCCGCCCAAGGTGCCGAGATGGCCTTCACCTTTCAGGGTGAGACTTTGGAAAAAAGGGTGCGCCCCCTGGCCGAAAAGGCCGGCGCCTCTCTGGTCATGCCTTGCGACGTGGAAGATGTGGCCAGCATGGAGGCCCTGTTCCAGACCCTGGATGAGAGCTGGGGAAGTCTGGATTTCCTGGTTCACGCCATTGCGTTTTCCGACAAGGCCGAACTCAATGGTAAGTTCCTGGACACCACGCCCAGAAATTTTGCCCGCACCATGCACGTGTCATGCTTTTCCTTCACCCATCTGGCCCGCCTCGCCCGCCCGCTTATGGCAGCGAATGGAGATGGAGGCGGCAGCCTGCTCACCCTTTCTTATTTTGGTGCTCAGCGGGTCATGCCCGATTACAACGTCATGGGCGTGGCCAAGGCGGCGCTGGAGACCAGCGTCAAATATCTGGCGGTGGATCTTGGGCCCGAAGGGATCAGGGTCAACGCCATTTCCGCCGGCCCCATGCGCACCCTGGCCGGCAGCGCCATCGGCAGTGCCCGAAAAATTTACGGCTATAGCGAAAAGAACGCGCCCCTGCGCCGTCCCGTCAGTCTCGATCAATTGGGCGGTGCGGCGCTTTATCTGCTGAGCGATCTGTCGTCCGGCGTGACCGGTGAAATCCACTATGTGGATAGCGGCTTCAACATCAAAGGCATGCCGAAAATCGGTGATGAGGCGGTTAATACCAAGCTGCGATAATAATGACCCATAGGGATCTCCTATGCGGCCCGTCGGTAAGGAGGGAAGCTGCGGGTGATGCGGCGTATCGGCAAAGCTTTCCGACCCCGGGGGGCCACCGGGGGGTATCCCCCCGGACATATATGCGGGGGGCGCCCCCGCGACCCCCGGCCGACGGGCCGCATAGGCGACCCGAACGGCGGCTTATCGAGGTTTTTGGACTGAGTCACGTACGCTTTGCGATGCGCCGCATCGCCGCAGCGCGCGCTCCTAACCGAAAACCTCGCTAAACCGTCCCTGTGGGTTATTATTATCGCAGCTTGGTATAAGGCATCGCCGTTCCCCTAGGTTCAGGACCCATTAATTATTCATTCAGGATTTCACTTGATGATGCTTTTAGGACCT
>CAZBQG010000001.1:24814-63281 GCA_964493945.1 uncultured Rhodospirillaceae bacterium | reverse complement strand
AGCATCATCAAGTGAAATCCTGAATGAATAATTAATGGGTCCTGAGCCTAAGAAGCCGCCCGTTGGGCGCGGGTCATCAACAGCCCGGCCACCGGATTGCGCCGGGCCCAGCCAACCACCCGGGCGCATAAAAGATTGCAGGTGGATTTGTCCGAACAATCCTGGATCGCCTGGCGGTCCAGGGTTGCAAGGATTTGGCCCAAACCGTGCTCTGCCAAATTGCCGGCGGCAGGAAGACCCAGGCAGGGCGAAACATTGCCCATGGCGTCTATCACCACCGACAGGCTGCCGGCATCGCAGGGCGCCAATTTGCCACCCTCCAGCCAGGTCAACGTATCCCTCGCATAATCGCTGAGATAACCGGCGGGAATCAGGCCGCTTTCGAGCGCCCGGGCGAACATTTGGGCGGCCTGGGCCCGGTCATATATGAGCCCGGCGTCGGCTTTGCCGTACCCCGCCGCCTGCCAATGATAGGCGCCCAGGATCGGTGTCAGGCCTTGCGCCTTGGCAAAGCGCAGCACGTCCAGGGCGTGGGTGAGGTTTTGGCGGCTGAGGATGCAGGTGACAAAGCGTTGCCCGGTAAATCCCTCCAGCAGGCCGATCCCCTGGAGCACGGCGGGCAGTTGATCGGCGCCTCGGATGCGGTGATAGGTGGCCCGGTCCAACGTATCGAGACTGACGGCGATGGCCAGATCGAGCCGGTTCAGGCGCTCCACCGCCTTTCGCCCCAGTGCCGTTCCGTTGGTCACCACGGTCAGGGCGAATCCCATGGCCGATAGATCTTCCAGAATATCCAGGCAGTCTGGGCGTATCAGGGGCTCGCCGCCCTGGATCAGCAGATGGCGCATGCCGTCCGCGTAAAGAGCTTTAAAAATTCGCCTGATTTCCGCCCGGCTCAGCTTCGGCTGCTCTTGATTGTGGGGCAAATGGCAATAGCCGCATGCGGAATTGCATTTGAGGGTGATTTCGAAAATACCCAGCACGGGCCGTCCGCGCACCAAATTGAACAATGGCCAGAGGCCAGTCGGGGTCATGTTTCATGTTCCAACAGAGCGCGCAACCGCTCCAGGCAGCTTTCATGGCCGGCCCGGCAGCCCCCTTCGATCCACCATTCCTCGACGGCGCCCAAAACTTGAGAGATGCGGGGGCCTGCTTGCAGCCCAAGCGCCAGCGCATCGCGTCCCTGGAGGGGGAAGCTGACATCTTCCCAGACCTCGGAAGCGCCCAGCATTTCCTGCCAGACTTCGGTCTCTTCGCGAGGGCGGCGCGGATCAATTGCCAGGCGCGCAGTCCATTCCAGCAAGATGAAATCGCGCACCCGCTCGGCCGAATACAGGTAAAAAGCACGGCGCAGATCATCCATGCTCATTTCGGGGTTTGGCTGCCAAACGGGGGTGACCAATGCGGCCAGGCGTTTTGTCTCGGTGCCCGACAAGCGCAACCTCGCGCAAGCCCTGGCCGCGCCGGCCTCGTCCGTGTCCAAAAGCACCGCCAGGCGCCGGAGGGTGTCGGGCCGGACCGATGCGAAATTGATCGCCGTCGTTTCCAGCCAGACCATCTTGGAAAGCCGTTCAAGGTTTCCGGCTTCGGGCAGGATCTGTTCCATCACCCCGTAATCGCGCATCAGGCGAAGGGCTCTGATATGTTTGGGGGCGATCAGAATCTTGAATAATTCATCCCGGATGCGCTCGCCCGACAAATCCTTGAGTTGGGGTGCGGCGGTGATGCAGGCATCCAGATCGATGCGGTTCTCGATGCGCATATCCAGGGTCGCGATAAAGCGGAAATAGCGGAGCGCGCGGAGATAATCCTCGGCGATGCGCTGCTTGCCGGGGCCGACGAAGCGGATCACCCGGTCGGCCAGATCCTGCATGCCGTTGTAATAATCATAGACCATGCCGCTTGGCGTGGCGCTCATGGCATTAAACGAAAAATCCCGCCGGGCGGCATCTTTGCGCCAATCTTCCGTGAAGGCGACCACGGCGTGGCGGCCATCGGTCTCGATGTCGCTGCGCAATGTGGTGATCTCATAGCTCTTACCGCCCACGACCGCCGTCACCGTGCCGTGTTTAAGGCCCGTCGGCACGCCCTTGATGCCCGCCTCTTCCAAGAGCGCCAGCACACGGTCCGACGTCTCCTGGGTGGCGATATCCACGTCCGATATTTCACGCTTGAGGATGGAATCGCGCACGCAGCCGCCGACGAAGCGCGCTTCTTTTCCGCCGCAGGTAATGGCCGCCAGGACGGCGGTGATTTCGGGCCCGGTCATCCAAGGTGCGGGGGTCAGCTGGCCGCTCGGCCCATGCTCCCATTGGACCATGATATCGCCGCCCGGTCTGGTGGGTTTCCGCCGCCCGCTGCGGCCCAGCCCGCCCCGTTTGGCCATCAGGAACATGGCGGCAAGCACGACCAGAATAGTGATGACCCAGCTTTGCAGGCCTTCCATCAGACCTTCAGCCGTTCTGAGAGATTGCGCAGCATGCCGGCGGTGGCCCCCCAGATGAAATATTCCTCAAAAGTTATGGCGTAAAAATGGCGTTTGACCTCATCGCGGATCCGGTGATGGCGCTGATAATTTGAAAGATCCATGAGGAATTCAAGGGGTGGCTCGAAGACCGCCGCCACTTCGCCGTCATGGGGGGTAATGTCGAATGGGGGCTCAAGGACGGCGATGACCGGTTCCACCAGATAACCGGTGCCGACCACGTAATCGTCCAGCCTGCCGATCACTTCTATGTGATGGGGATCCAGCCCGATTTCCTCTTGGGTCTCGCGCAAGGCCGTGGCGATGCCGTCCTCATCGCCCTCATCGACCCGCCCGCCGGGGAAACTGATCTGCCCCGCATGGTTGGCCAGATGTTCGGTCCGTTTGGTCAGCAACACGGTCAGCCCCTCTGGCCGGTTGACCAGGGGAACGAGCACGGCGGCTTCCTTCAGCGGTCCGTCGGTGGACATGATGGGGGCGACCTCGACGGGCTTGATGGACTGATCGACGCTGGCATCCTCATTGGACCGCCGGCGCTCCGTGGGGTTGGTGTCCTTGACGCGCCGGACTACCCAATCCAGGGTCAGTCTTCCTCTAACCTGCCGATCTGAAAGTATATTCCGCTGCTCCATATTCCCAGTATAGGCCTGTCATCCACCTGCGTCTCCACCCCAAGATCGACCAACTCGTAATAGACCGGCCGGACGAGACGTGCTTCCAATCCGGGGCGAACCTCCACATAGGGGCGGGGCTCACCTGTTTCCGGATGGGTTGTTATGCGCAAAGCATGGCCCAGATCAAGGGTAACCCGGTCATCCATGTTGGTGCGGAGCGTAATAATCTGATCCTCGCCTTCGCCTGACACGAACAGTTCCACACCCAGGAAAGGCGCATCCTCCACCTCAATTTCACCCATCTCCTGCGGGGTTATCAGCCAGTAACGGCCCTCGTCATCACGCTCCATGGCTGAAGCGAAAAGCTTGACGAGTTCCTGGCGGTTGATGGGTGTCCCGTGATAAAACCATAGACCTTCCCGGTCGATGCGGATCGGAAGCTCGCCGCATAGAATGCGCCCGCCCTCGGCCGGGGGGACGTTATTATCGTCTCCGGTATTTTCCCGGAGAAGGGAAGTAAGAGGATCCACCATGTTTTCGACCATCATCAAGCGGAGGACTGCCCGTTGACCGAAGCCGCCCAATCTCCAAATCCATCGGCACAAGACCCGTCGGACCTGATCGCCAAACTGGATAATGCCCACGGCAAACTGGCCGAGGTGCGCAAGGAAATCGGCCGGGTCATCTTCGGCCAGCAAAAGGTCATAGAGGAAACTCTTATCACGCTGTTGGCGGGGGGTCACGTGTTGTTGATCGGCGTTCCCGGCCTGGGCAAGACCCGCCTGGTGGAAACCATCGGCCAGGTGCTGGGCCTGGAGGAACACCGGGTCCAGTTCACCCCCGACCTGATGCCCGCCGATATTTTGGGATCAGAAGTGCTGGAAGAAAGCGAAGCCGGGCGCCGCTCCTTCCGCTTTATCAAGGGTCCTGTTTTCTGCCAATTGCTGATGGCCGATGAAATCAACCGGGCCAGCCCGCGCACCCAATCGGCCCTGCTCCAGGCCATGCAGGAAAAGCGCGTTTCCATCGCCGGGCATTATCACGACCTGCCCCAGCCCTTCCATGTGCTGGCCACCCAGAACCCCCTGGAACAGGAAGGGACCTATCCTCTGCCCGAAGCCCAGCTCGACCGGTTTCTCATGCAGGTGGATATCGATTACCCCCAATTGGTCGCCGAGCGTGAAATCCTGACGGCCACCACCGGCGCCGGCGAGGCCGGCATCTCAAAGCAGATGGATGGCAAGGAGCTGATGGAATTGCAGCATCTGGTGCGCCTCATCCCGGTAGGCGAGACCATCATCACGGCAATCCTCGATCTCGTCCGCGCCGGGCGGCCGGACACCTCGGACATCCAGGAGGTGCGCGATCATGTGGCCTGGGGGCCGGGCCCCCGCGCCAGTCAGGCGCTTATGCTGGGGGTCAAGGCCAGGGCCGTTCTTGAAGGGCGCCTGGCGCCGTCGCTGGATGACGTCGTCTCCCTGGCTCATCCCATGCTGCGCCACCGCATGGCGCTTAATTTCGCGGCCCGCGCCGAAGGGATCACGCTGGGGCGCATCATCGATAAATTGTGCAGCCGCATCGTATGATATGACGGACGGATAGATTGGCGAAATCACCCGAGAGTCTGGGGGGGCTTCATGAGCGGGCGAATGTGCTGGCCGCCGGCCTGCCGCCTCTGATGGTGGCCGCCGACCGGGTGGCGGCCACCGTGTCGCAAGGCGTGCATGGCCGGCGCCGGGTGGGGCAGGGGGAAACCTTCTGGCAGTTCCGCCGCTATCACCAGGGCGACACGATGCAAAAAATCGATTGGCGGCGCTCGGCCAAATCCGATCTGGTCTATGTGCGCGAAACCGAATGGGAGGCGGCGCAAAGCGTCTGGCTGTGGAGCGATGCCTCCCCATCCATGCGTTTCCGGTCCTCCCGGGGCCTGCCGGAAAAGGTGGAACGGGCCGATCTTTTGAGTTTGGCATTGGCGTCGCTTTTAGTAAGAGGCGGCGAACAGGTGGCCTATCTGGGGGCCAATATGCGCCCCAGCCATGGGCGCATGGCGCTTAATCTGGTGGCCGCTGCCATGGAGGAACGTGACACTGATCCGGATTCCGACGAAAGCATGGCGGGCAGCCTGCCGCCCTATGAGCCGGTGCCCCGCCATGGCCGGCTGGTGCTGATTTCCGATTTTCTCGAACCTTTGTCCGAGATCAACAAGATCATCGGAATTTTTGCCGACCGTGGCGTGGGGGGCCATCTTTTGCAGGTGTTGGACCCGGCCGAGGAATCCCTTCCATTTAAGGGGCGCACCCGGTTTGAGGGGATGGAAAGAGAAGGCACGGCCCTGATCGGCAAGGTGGAAGGAATCCGGCGCCAATATGGCGATGAAATGGCCGGCCACCGGCACGATCTTCGCAGTTTGGCCCAGGCCGCGGGCTGGAGTCTGGGTTTGCATGTCACCGATCAACCGCCCGAACAGGCCCTATTGGGTCTCTATGTGGCCCTGGCCGGGCCGGAGGCTTATTGATCATGTTCACCCTGGGCCCCATTGGATTTCTGGCACCCCTGGCCCTGGCCGGGCTGTTGGCCCTGCCGTTGTTATGGTGGCTGATGCGCCTTATCCCGCCGGCCCCCCGGCGTCAGCGCTTTCCAGCCATCCGCCTGATCATGCGCCTGATCAATCCGGAAGAAAGCACGGCCAAGACGCCTCTTTGGCTGATCTTATTGCGCCTCGCATTATTGATTGCCATCATCCTGGGCGCGGCCCATCCGGTGATCAATGCCCGCCAGCCCATCGCCGGCAGTGGCGCCTTGATCCTCATCGTCGATGACGGATGGGCGGCGGCCCATGACTGGGCTCAGCGCAAGCTCCTGTTCACCGATCTCATGGCGCAAGCCAAGCGCGACGGCCGCCCGGTGGCCATCGTCACTACGGCGCCGACGCCCGTCAGTGCAAAGCGCGCCCTGGGATCGCTTCTGGCGGCCGACAAGGCGCTGGAAGAACTGATGGCACTGGCGCCCAAACCCTGGCCGGTAGCCTTGGAAGCGGCGGGGCGCGGCCTGGATAAACTGCAACTGGAAAAGGTTGGCCAGGTGATCTGGCTGAGCAACGGATTGAACGCAAAGGGTGCGGGAGAATTCGCCGCCCGCCTCGCTGGACTTGGCCCTTTGAGTGTTTATGCCGATCCGGCAGCCAAATTGCCGGTGGCTTTTTTGCCCCTCAAATCTGACCGCAAGGGGCTGGGCTTAAGCGTGCGTCGGGTTCCCCGCCCCACCCGGTTGGGGGCGGGCCTGATCGCCGTTACCGAAGGCGGCACGGTGGTCGCACGGCGCACGCTTTCCTGGAAGGCGGGGCAGGATACGGCCAAGCTGCGTCTCGATCTGCCGGTGGAAATGCGCAACCGCATCACCCGTATCGAAGTGGAAAATCAGAACACGGCAGGGGCTACATTGTTAGTCGATGAACGCTGGCGCCGCCGGCCCGTGGGTCTGCTCAGTGATGCGGCGAGGAAGCGCGATCAGCCCTTGCTGGATGATCTTTATTATTTGGACCGCGCCCTGGATCCCTTTACCGAAGTGCGCGTCGGCCCGCTGGCCGATCTGCTGAAGTGGGAACTGGCCATGCTGGTGATGGCCGATTTTGCCAAACTGGACAAAGGGGATGAAGGAACCATCGGCAAATGGCTGGCGGCGGGGGGCGTGGTTGTGCGTTTTGCCGGACCCCGGCTGGCCAGGTCGGGCAGCACCCTTTTGCCCGTGCGTCTGCGCAAAGGCAGGCGGGAATTGGGTGGTGCCCTTTCCTGGCGAAAGCCTCAGCGCCTGGCACCCTTCGCTGCCGAAAGCCCCTTCGGCGGGCTCAAAGTTCCCGGCGATGTGCGCATCCGGCGCCAGGTTCTTGCCCGCCCGACGGCGGACCTGCCGGACCGTACCTGGGCCAGCCTGGCCGACGGCACACCCCTGGTGACTGCCGAAAAGCGGGGAAAAGGATGGCTCGTTCTGGTCCACACCACGGCCAGCCCTGCCTGGTCAAATCTGCCCCTTTCGGGCCTCTTCGTTCAGATGTTGCGCCAGCTCATCCGCCTGGGGCGTGGCGTCACCGGGGTTGGGGATGCCAGGCCCCTGGCTCCGCTTTTCTCGGTGGACGGGTTTGGCCGTCTGGTCAAGCCCATGCCCGGCGCCACGGCGCTTAATGCCCGGGACCTGACGGCGCGTGCCCCCGGCCCGGCCCATCCACCCGGCTTTTATGGCCAGGGCGAGGCAAGACGAGCCTATAATCTGGCTCCCTTCCTGGCGGCACCCACGGCTCTCAGCAGCCTGCCGGTGGGGGTGGAGCCGCTGCCTTATCAGGCTTCCAGCGAAGAGGATTTCAGGCCCTGGCTGTTCACCCTGGCGCTTCTCCTGGTAATAGCGGATATGTGGGCGAGCTTTGTGCTGCGTGGTTTTTTCCGGTTTGCAACGCCGGCTCGCGCCGCCGGTCTGGTTCTTTGCTTAATGATCCTGGCAGCACCCGCCATGGCGCAAAAAAGTCCGGCAGCCTCTCTCACGGCCACCCTCAAGGTGCATCTGGCCTATGTGGAAACGGGTAATGACGAGATCGACCGGGTCACCCGGGCCGGACTGTCCGGCCTTGGCTTGATGGCCAATCAGCGCACCGCCGCCGATATGGGCCAGCCCATCGCGGTGGATCCGGCGAGCGACGAACTTTCTTTCTTTTCGCTGATTTATTGGCCGATCACGGATGATACGTCGGTGATCGGTGCGGCGGCGGCCAAGCGCATCAATGATTTTCTAAAGCGGGGCGGCACGATTTTGTTCGATACCCGTGACCAGGGGGGTGGGGGTTCGGGCGGACGGTTGGCCGAAATCGGTGCCGGGTTGGATATCCCCCCCTTGCGGGTCATTCCCGCCGATCATGTGCTGGGCCGGTCATATTACCTGCTGCGTGAATTTCCCGGGCGTTGGACCGGCGGGCGGGTCTGGGTCGAGCGCCGCCCCCGGCGGGTCAATGACGGCGTTTCATCGATTATCGTCGGATCCCATGACTGGGCCGGGGCCTGGGCCATGGATAAGGACCACCGCCCTCTTTATCCGGTGGTGCCGGGCGGAAAGCGGCAACGGGAATTGGCCTATCGCTTCGGCATCAATCTGTTGATGTATGTGTTGACCGGCAATTACAAGACCGATCAGGTGCATCTGCCGGCAATCATGGAAAGGCTGGGCCAATGAGCGCCGCCTTGGGGTTTGCGCCCCTGGTGTCCTGGTGGCTGATAGCCGCCCTGGGAGGCGTGGCGGGCCTGGGCGCCTTATACGGGCTGGTGCGCTGGGCGCCGGGATCGGGGTTGCGCCTGTTCGTCGTGGCCGTGCTTGTCCTGGCCCTGGCAAATCCCCAGCTAGAAAACGAAAAACGCGACGCCCGGCCCGATGTGGCCGTGGTCATGGTAGATAACAGCTCCAGCCAGAAGACAAGCCAGCGGCTCTCCCAATCCCGCCAGGCTACTGAGGCGATCAGGAAAAAACTGGCTGAATTCAAGGACCTGGAAAGCATCTTCCTGGAAACCAATGAGAACGAGGACGGTACCCAGGCCTTCGAGGAGCTGAACCGGGTTCTGGCCGATATTCCGGCAGGCCGCCTCGCCGGCGCGGTGATGATCACGGATGGCCAGATCCACGATACGCCGCCGCCCGGTACGCGGGATACGCCATCCAAGGGTCTGACGGCCCAGGCCAAGAAATTCAGGGGCGCGCCCTTGCATGTGATGCTCACCGGCTGGCCCGACGAAAAGGACCGCCGCCTGGTGGTCGAACAGGCGCCGGCCTTCGGAATTGTCGGAAAAAGCGTCGGGCTCCGCTTGCGCATCGATGACCGGCCCGGTCCGGCGGGCGGCTCGGCCAGGCTCACGCTGAAATTGGGCGAAGGGAAGCCACGCACCATATCCATGCCCATCGGGCGCGCCAAAACCGTGCAGGTGCCTATTGATCATGGCGGGCCCAGCATCATTCAGCTGGAAGTGGAGGCCTTAAAGGGCGAAATGTCCCTGGCCAACAACCGGGCCCTGCTGACGGTCAACGGAGTGCGCGACCGGCTGAGGGTGTTGTTGATTTCGGGCCAACCCCATGCCGGGGAAAGAATCTGGCGCAATTTGCTGAAATCCGATCCCTCGGTGGATCTGGTCCATTTCACTATTTTGCGCCCGCCCGACAAGAACGACTTCACCCCGCTCAATGAATTGGCCCTCATCGCCTTTCCCATCCGCCAACTGTTCGAAATCAAATTGCATGAATTTGATCTGATCATCTTTGACCGCTATGTGTTCCGCTTTCTGCTGCCGCCAACCTATTTCACCAATATCGAAAATTATGTGCGCCGGGGGGGCGCGATACTGGTCACCGTGGGTCCCGATTTTGCCGGGGAACGGAGCCTGTTTCACACGCCGCTGGGCGCGGTTCTGCCCGGCGCCCCCACCGGTAAGGTGGCCGAAGGTGGCTACCGGGCAGGCTTGACCGGTAAGGGAACGCGCCATCCCGTGACTGCCTTGCTATCGCCTTCAAGAGACAAAAAACCACCCGCCTGGGGCCGTTGGTTCCGGCAGATCGACACCAATGTCAGGCGCGGCCATGTGCTGATGACAGGCGGCGGGGAAAAGCCCTTATTAGTTTTGGACCGGGTGGAAAAAGGCCGGGTCGCCCAGCTTATGACCGATCATATCTGGCTTTGGGCCAGGGGCTATGAGGGGGGCGGGCCCCATGCCGAATTGCTGCGGCGCATGTCCCATTGGCTGATGAAGGAGCCGGACCTGGAGGAAGAAGATTTGCGCGCCAAGCTACGCGGCAAACGCATGAGCATCGAGCGGCGCACGCTGTCGCCAGACAATCCGCCGGTCACCGTGCGCGCCCCTTCGGGTGCCGAACAGGTGGTCAAGCTTAAGCCCGGTGCCGGCGGGCTTGCCCGGGCCCAGATAGAGGTCAAGGAAAACGGGCTCTACAGCCTGCGGGACGGAGCCCATTCCGCCCTGGCCGTGGTGGGCCGGCTCAACGCGCCCGAATTGATGGATCTCCGCGCTTCACCGGAACGCCTGGCGCCTTTGGTCAAAACCACCGGCGGGTCCGTTTCCTGGATCAGCCAGGGGCTGCCCGATTTCCGTCGGGTCAAGCTGGGCCGGGGTGCCCATGGCCATCAATGGGCCGGGCTGGTGCGCAACGGCGCCTATGTGGTGGTAGGCGTCAGCCAGGTTTCCCTGCTGCCGCCCCTTCTGCTTTTGCTGTTGGGCGTCGGCGGGTTGATGCTGGGCTGGTGGCGCGAAGGGCGTTAGGGATTTCGCGGCGCAGCGGATTGAGCTACACTGCCCGGACTGTAGAATATAGGGAGTGCGGGATATTCCCTTTGTCAGGCATGACGTGGAAGGCAATGTGGAGGCCGTTCTCAGCCAAGAGGATGCCACGGCCATCGAAATGTTGCTCCCCGATCATCCCGATATCGTTAATTTCCTGGGCGGTGGTGCCGCGGCTGGGAACCAGCCCAACGAATGGATGGAGGCCGATCTGGCCCTCGCCCGTGTGACGGAGGATTTGGTCGATCTGCTGATCGGAAAAGGCGTGATCAATTTCACCGAACTGCACGAAGGCGCCCAGATGAAGCTGCTCAAACGCCAGGGCCTGCGTTCCGAATTGTCCTATGCGGCCAAGCTGTTTTCCAGCGACGACGATAACTTTTTGTAATTTTTTAAGCCGTTTCCGGCGGGGTCCAGCGCAAGACCGGCTGGCGCGCCGCCCGGGTTTCATCCAACCGGCGACGGGGCGTGAAGCGGGGCGCTTCCTTGAATTCGGCGGCATTCTCCGATTTGGCCTTTTCCGCCAGACCGCGCATCAGATCGACGAACAAATCCAGGCTTTCCTTGCCTTCGGTTTCGGTTGGCTCAATAAGCAACGCGCCATGCACCACCAAGGGGAAATACATGGTCATGGGATGGACACCTTCATCGATCATGGCCTTGGCGAAATCCAATGTGGTGATCTCGCTGCCGGCCAGGAAGCGGTCATCGAAGAGCGTCTCATGCATGCAGGGCCCATCATAAGACGGGCTGAGCACATCGCTTAAGCGGGCCAGCAGATAATTGGCATTGAGTACGGCGTCCGCCGACACCTGGGCCAGACCATCGCCGCCCATGCTCATCATATAAGCAAGGGCGCGGACGAAGACGGCGAATTGGCCGTGAAATCCCTTCATCCGCCCAAACGGATGCGCGCCGTCTTCTCCTTCATGTTCCACCAACTGCCAATCCTCTCCATCGCGCTTCAGATAGGGGAGCGGTGCGAAGGGTGCCAGGCTTTCCGACAGAACCACCGGGCCGCTGCCCGGGCCGCCACCGCCATGGGGCGTGGAAAAGGTCTTGTGCAGGTTCAAATGCATGCTGTCGATGCCCAGATCGCCGGGCCTGACGCGCCCGACGATGGCGTTGAAATTGGCGCCGTCACAATAAACCAGCCCGCCGGCCTCATGGATCAGCCTACTCATTTCGACGATCTCGTCCTCGAACAGGCCGCAGGTGTTGGGATTGGTAATCATCAGGGCCGCCACGTCACCCGCCAGCCGGTTCTTGAGGGCGGCCAGATCCACCCGGCCCCGGTTGTTGGCTGGAATGGATTCGATGTCATAGCCGCACATATGGGCGCTGGCCGGATTGGTGCCATGGGCCGATTCGGGGACCAGCACGACGCTCCTTGCATTGCCTCTGGCTTCGAGGGCGGCACGGATGGCCATCAGGCCGCAAAGCTCGCCATGGGCGCCGGCCGCCGGCGAGAGCGCCACCGCCGCCATGCCCGTAAGCTCCCCCAGCCACTGGGCGGTTTGGGCCATCAGTTCCAAAGCACCTTGCACGGTGGATGTGGGTTGCAGGGGATGGATATCGGCGAAACCGGGAAGGCGGGCCAGTTTTTCATTGAGCCTGGGATTATGTTTCATGGTGCACGAACCCAGGGGATAGAAGCCCGCATCGATCGAATAATTATTCCGGCTGATGCGCAGATAATGGCGCATGACCTGGGGCTCGGACAGGCCCGGCAGGCCGATGGCGCGCTGGCGCGCACAGCCGCCCAAACGGCTTTCCACCACCTCCGCGTCGGGCAGGTCGACGCCAGATGCGCCCGGCCTGTCTTGTTCGAAGATGAGCGGCTCTTCCATATCCAGGCCGTGATTGCCGCTGATGGTGTTTTCTTCCCGGCTCATCGGACGGCCACCGCCAAGGCTTCGGCCAACCGGTCCATATCGTCATCGCTTTGGGTTTCGGTCACCGCCACCAAAAGCAGGTTGGCAAGATCATCCCGGGCAGGATAGAGGCGGGAGACGGGCAGGCCGGCAAGCAGGCCCTCCCCGGCCAGTTCCTCCACCAGGGGGCCGGCGGGCACGGGCAGGGCCAGGGTGAATTCATTGAAAAATGTGTTATTGAGCAATTCGATCCCATTTATTTCTTCCAGCCTGCCGGCCAGGGATGCGGCGCGGGCGTGGTTGAGGCTGGCAAGCCGGGTAAATCCGGTCTCGCCCAGCAGGCTGAGATGGATCGAAAAGGCCAGGGCCACCAGACCCGAATTGGTGCAGATATTGCTGGTCGCTTTTTCCCGCCGGATATGTTGCTCGCGGGTCGACAGCGTCAAAACCCAGCCCCGCTTACCGTCCACATCCACCGTCTCGCCGGCCAGCCTGCCGGGCATTTGGCGGACATATTTTTCACGGACGGCGAACAGCCCCACATGGGGGCCGCCGAAATTCAAGGGATTGCCCAGTGACTGGCCCTCGGCGGCGACGATGTCGGCGCCCATCTCGCCCGGCGGTTTGACGGCGCCAAGGGAGACGGTCTCGGTGATGGCCACGACCAACAGCGCACCCGCTTCATGGCAGGCATCCGCCAAGTCCGAATAATCACGGACCTGGCCGAAAAACCCCGGATTTTGCACGACGACGCAGGCCGTATCCCCGTCGATCAGGCTCGCCAGATCTTCTTCGCCCCGGGGATCGGGCGGGGTGGTTTCTATCTCCAGGTCCAAAAAGCGCGCCCCGGTGCGGGTCACCTCGGCATATTGGGGGTGCAGGCCGCCCGACAGCACGACCCGGCGCCTTTTTGTGATACGGCAGGCCATCATGGCCGCTTCCCCAGCCGCCGTCGCACCGTCATAGAGCGAGGCATTGGCCACATCCATGCCGGTGATCAAGGCAACTTGTGTCTGGAATTCGAACAGGGCCTGCAAGGTACCCTGGGAAATTTCAGGCTGATAGGGCGTATAGGAGGTGAGGAATTCGCTGCGCTGGATCAGATGATCCACAGTTGCCGGCACATGATGGTGATAGGCGCCGGCACCGATGAAAAAAGGAACGGTTCCCGCCGCCATGTTCCTGGCCGCCAGGGCGCTGAGGGCGCGCCCCACCTCCATCTCGCCCGAATGGCCCGGAAGATCAAGGGGGGCGTCAAGGCGCGCGGCTTCGGGCACATCGATATAAAGATCGTCTATATGGGCGGCGCCGGTGACGCCCAGCATTTCGGCACGGTCGGCCTCGTTCAGCGGAAGATAGCGCATGGGTTAATCAAGTTCCGCCACATAGTCGGCATAGGCTTTCGCGTCCATCATCTCCTCGATTTCCGTTTCGTCGGCCATCTTGATCTTGAACATCCATCCCTCGCCTTCGGCATCCGTATTCAGTTGGGACGGGTCCTCGGCCAATTGCTTGTTGGTTTCGGTGATCTGGCCGCCAACAGGCGTATAGACCTCGGCCGCCGCCTTGACCGATTCGACCACGGCTGCTTCTTCGCCCTGATCGATATCGGCGCCGACCGCCGGCAGTTCGATATAAACCACATCGCCCAACTGGTCCTGGGCGTAGTCCGTGATTCCTATCGTGGCCTTTTCGCCGTCCACCGCAACCCATTCATGTGCTTCGGTAAATTTTACTGTCGCCATTTCAATAGTTCCTTTTAGCCCCTGAAATAGCGGTGGGTGACGAAGGGTAGTTTCTGGGTCCGCCCGCCCACCATCTTGCCCCGGAGCGTCAATTGCACCTCCGTGCCTGCACCGGCATGGTCAATATCCACATACCCCATCGCCGCCGGTCCATCAATGGATGGTGCGAAGCCACCGGAAGTTATTTTGCCGATGGGCTTGCCGTTCATATCACTGATGGGGGTTCCGGCCCGGGCGGGCGCGGGACCGGCGGGAAGAATGCCTACAAGACGCCGGGCCGTACCCGTTTCGAATTGGACCTGAATCACGCTATCGCCGGGGAATCCGCCCTCTGACCGGCGCCTTTTGGCGATGGAAAAGCTTAAGCCCGCCTCCACCGGCGTGGTGGTTTCATCTATATCGTTGCCGTAGAGGCACAATCCGGCCTCCAGACGCAGGCTGTCGCGGGCGCCCAGGCCTGCCGGGGCTGCTTCTGGCTCAGCCAATAAAAGCGCGGCTACCCGGGTAGCGCTCTCATCGGGGGCGGATATCTCGAAGCCGTCCTCGCCCGTATAGCCGGAGCGCGAAATCATGACCTTCCCGCCGGCCAGATCGAACTCTCCCATTTCCATGAATTGCAGTTTTCCCACGCCATTTGCGTGACGCCCGAGAACGGCCGCCGCCGCCGGCCCCTGCAAGGCCATTAGGGCCCTTTCGGGCAGGAGTTCCAGGCTGCACCCCGGGCCTATGGCGCTTTCGATATAGGCGAAATCCGCCTTCTTGCAGGCTGCGTTGACGATGAGAAATAAATCCCCGCCCCGGTTGGTGACCATCAAATCATCCAGAATGCCACCCGCCTCATTGGTCAGTTGGGTATAGCGCATCCTGCCGGGCGCCAGGCTCTTGATATCCGCTGGCACCAGCCCTTCCAGGGCTGCCCGGGCTTCATCGCCGCCGCTAAGTTCGGCCTGGCCCATATGGCTGACATCGAACAAGGCGGCATGGCTGCGCGTATGGAGATGTTCGGCGATGATCCCGCCTTCGAAACGCACGGGCATTTCATAGCCGGCGAAGGGCACCATTTTCGCACCCAATTCTCGGTGCAGCCCATTGAGGGGCGTTTTTTTCAGATTTTCGGAGGGTGGGTTGCTCATCCGCCGCCTACCGTCGGCCCCCCCCGGCGCTGCCGGTTGCGCTCAACTTGTTCCTCGCTCAACACGAATCCCAGGTAAATTTCAAAATCGGCTCCCCTGGCGCCGGTTTTAAGCGGTATGGCGATCTCGATCCCCCCATCGGAAACCTGGATGGAATTGCGGTTCTCAGGGAAGGAGATGGAGAAGTCGAATTCCTGGGCGCCCCGGGGCGAGGGATAGAAATCCGGAATCTTGACGAAATAACGCAACTTGGCCTTGCGCAGGCGTGATGCGGGGCCCCGGGTCACCTCGAAAAGGATGCCCTCAAGCTCCACCTTGACTTGTTCATAGATGCCGTCCTCGCCAACATACTCGCAAGCACCACTAAAGCCGACGATCTCAGCTTCCATCAGAATATCGGTTATGTCGCGCCCCGGCCCCGACCGGTAAAGGGTAAGGTTACCCGCATCGGCCAGGACTTTTATTTTGGGGCAGGCGGGCACGGGAGCGGACTTGCCCACCAGGGGCAATTCCTCGACCATGCCGTCGATGGCCGAACAACCGCCCAGAAAGAACAGGGCCATGCCCAGCAGGGCGCACAATCGGGCCGGGCGCCGGCCAGTACGCACCCGCTTAGGGGTCATGGCGAAAAGCCTCAGAGATTTTTGTGAGCCCCGTCGCAGGTTGGCTCGATGGCTGATCTTTTGCAGCCGCAAAGATGCACGGTTTCGGTCGCTTTGGCGGTGAATTTGATGGGATGGAAGTCGCCACTCTTATGGGCGCCGTTGCATAACGGCTGTTTGTCGCTAAGCCCGCAGGTGCAATAGGCGTAGGTTTCGCCTTCCGTGACATCCACATGAAAGGGTTTCTTTTGTACGATAACTGCTTCGGCCATTTTCAGGCGCCTCCTCTGTTTAATCTTAAGCCGGGCGGATTTTAGTAGAGCGGGATCGCCGGGACAAGAGCGGTTGTGTCTATTTAAGGTCGGTCAGGGTGCCGGCCAGTTTGGCCAGCGCCCGCGCCCGCCCCCAGGCATTATGAATGTTTTCGGCGATGGCCATGCCATTTTGGAATGCCGTTCTGGCCAGTTCCTTCTGTCCCGTCTCGGAGGTTTCGGATGCGATATCGCCATACAGCCAGACCCGGCTGAGGGAGCTGACGATCTCTTCGGTGGCCTCGATGGCCAGGGCCTTGGTTTCGTTTCCGTCCCCGTTATAACCTTTTCTGATCTGGGCCGCCGCCGCGGTCCATAGCGTATAAGCCCGGAGCCGGTCATTATCGATTTCCATGGCCACCATGACCGCTTCGGCCAGGGCTTTGCGCCCGCTTTTGGCGCCGATTTCCCCTCTTTTGTCGCCAATCTCAATGAGGGCCTGGGCCAGTTGCCCTACGGCGTATGACCGGGCATAGGGAAGTTTTATCTCTTCGGTCGATTCCAGTGCCAGATCAATGGTCCGGGTTGCCTGGGCGGGCTTGCCGGCCATGGCCTGGGCTACGGCGATGCGCCCCAGAACCACCGTCCGGTAGCGGTTGGCGTCGATCTCATCGGCCGTGCGCAAGGCTTCCACCGTGTCGCCGGCGCCGGCCTGGGCCATGGCCGCGCTCATCAGGGCCGCCGTCCGGTCATAGACGCCGGTGATGTCTTCAATAACCTGAATGGCGCGCATGGGCTGGCCGATTTCGGCCAGGGCCGAGGCCACATGGCGAAGCGCCGCACCTTTTTTCAGACGGCCCAATTGGGCCACCAGTTCCTTGGAACGGGCCAGTTCCTGAGCATCGTCCAACGCCTTTTTCGCGCCCGCTCCGTCGCCTAGCTTGTTGAGCACCACGCCCATCTGGGCCAGCAACGTGACCCGTTGCAAGGGCGGGCCAAGTTTTGCGCTGAGCGCGATGACCCTGGCCGCCGTCTGGTGGGCCCGGTCGCCGGCCTTGTTCTTGAGTTGGATATGGGCGATGGCGGCCAGGGCTTCCAGCCGCTTGAAGGGATCGGGGATGATATCGGCCGCCGCTTCCGCTTCGTCCATGCGCCCGGTGCGGGCCTGGGCGCGGGCCATGTCGCGGAGCGCCACGATGATCAGGCGCGCATCCCCTATCCTGCGCACGGTGGATATGGCCTGATCGGTCAGGCCCGATTTGGCCTGGGCCACCAGAATTTCGCCGAAAGCCCAGTCACGCAATTCGTTGCGCGGGATGGCCTTGGCGCTTTCCACCGCCTCATGCAGAAGGCAAAGTTGGCCCGGCTTCCGGAAGCATTGGGACGGGTCACGGGTCGGATCGGCGACTTCGTTCAGCTTGCGTTCCTTAAGCAAATGGCGGGTTTCGGATTTATTGAGCAGGGCCTGGCGCGCCGCTTCGATATTTTTCTTTTTGACCTTTTTCAAATTCACCAGCATGGCGCCGATTTTGGTTTGGGTCTCAAGATGTGTGACCAGTTCCTGATTGACCACACCGGTCACCTTGCGGCCTGTCATGCGCTGATATTCCATCACGGCGCGGCGCAAATTTTCGCTCATCCGGTCATCCAGGGGCCCGCGGTAATGTTTGAATTTGGCCAGCACTTTCTGGGCGCGGCGGATGAGCGGGTTGTCAGCCTTGGGTTTGATATCCCCCAGGGAAGGCAGATCGCCGATGCGCCGGGCGGCTTGGGTTGAGCCCGCCAGCACCGGACCGATGAGGATCAGGCAAAGAAAGAAAAGACGGTAATGATGCCAACAGTCCATGAAGCGGCATGATACTAAATTTACCCCTCCGGGAGAAATAATAAATCGTGCGGCCCGCCCCTCTTCCTGCTAGAAGCCGGCGATGGTTGAGACGGATAAAGACACGGTTGATTTATTCACCGACGGGGCTTGCAGCGGCAATCCGGGGCCCGGCGGCTGGGGGGCCATTCTGCGCTGGCGCGGTCAGGAAAGGGAACTATTTGGCGGCGAGGCGGAGACCACCAACAACCGCATGGAAATGGCCGCCGTGATCAAGGGGCTGGGCGCCCTCAAAAAAAGCTGCAATGTCACCGTCTATACGGACAGCCAATATGTGCAAAAAGGAATGTCCCAATGGCTGGCGGGCTGGAAGGCCAAGGATTTTAAGATTAAAGGCGGCGGTATGCGGCCCAATCATGATCTGTGGCGCGAACTGGACGCCATCAGCCAAAAGCACACAATTGAATGGCGCTGGGTCAAGGGCCATGCGGGACACGCCGAAAACGAACGAGCCGATGAATTGGCCCGGCGCGGCATCGAGAATCCGGATGGCAGCGGCGATTAATCCTCAGGCGGGCGGTAATTGACCAGACCGCTGATGACACCCCTGAGGGTGCGCACTTCCTGTTCGGTCAGTTTGGCGCGTTGTAATAAATTGCGCAGATTGCGCACCATGATGGGGCGTTTCTCACGGATATGGAAAAACCCACCCGCATCCAGATCCCGTTCCAGATGCTCGAACAGGCCCATAAGCTCTTCTTTGTTGGCCGGCCTTGTGTGGGTCATGGGCATTTGGATTTCAGGTGTGGCGTCCGCCGCCTTGAACCATTCATAAGCCGTGATCAGCACCGCCTGGGCCAGATTAAGCGATGAGAATTCTTCATTCAGTGGCACGCTGACCATGGCATCGGCCAGAGCCAGATGATCGTTGTTGAGCCCCATGGCTTCATTGCCAAACATGATACCCGTGCCGGGCAGGTTGCGCTCACGCATGGCACTCGCTGCCGCCGGTGGCGTGAAGACCGGTTTGGTCATGGAACGCTGACGCGTGCTGGCGGCATAGATCAGGTCCAGATCATGGATCGCATCTGAGACGGTTTCGAACAGCCCGGCGTCTTCGAGAACCTGATCGGCGCCGGCCGATGCGCGTCTCGCCTTTTCGCTGGGCCAGCCGTCGCGGGGCTGAACCAGGCGCAGATCGCTCAGCCCGCAATTGAGCATGGCGCGGGCCGCCATGCCGATATTCTCCCCCAATTGGGGATAGACCAGAATGACCGCCGGGGCGGTGGGATTCAACCCTTCGAAGGGCGAAATTCTTCCGTCGGTTCCAGACACTAGGACAGATTGCCGGAAGGATCGGCGCTGTCGCGGAAGAGCTTATAGTGGATGGAATCGCGCAAGGCGGCGTAGGAGGCATCGATGATGTTGGTGGAAACACCGACCGTGTTCCAGCGCTCGCCTTCTCCATCGGCGCTTTCGATCATCACCCGGGTCATGGCTGCCGTCGCGTCGCCGGGGCGCAGGATGCGCACTTTGTAATCCACCAGACGCAAATCCTCGAGTTCGGGATAGACCGGCAGTAAAACCTCGCGAAGGGCCGAATCCAGCGCATTGACCGGGCCATTGCCCTCGGCGACGGTCATGTAATGGGCCTCGCCCACCTGGGCCTTGATGGTTGCTTCCGACAGCGTGATCAATTCTTCCTTGGCGTTCCAGCGCCGCTCATCGATAACCCGGAAACTGCGGAGCGAGAAATATTTGGGCAAGACCTCCATTGCCATATGGGCCAGCAGCTCGAAGCTGGCATCGGCCCCGTCATAGGAATAGCCGTCGAATTCCCGTTGCTTGACCAGTTCGACAAGCGCGCCCACCCGCTTATCACCAGAGTCGATCTCGATGCCAATTTCGCGGAAGCGGGCCAGCACATTGGCCCGGCCCGACTGGTCGGAAACCACGATATGGCGGTGATTGCCGACGGTTTCGGGCTCGATATGTTCGTAGCAGCGAGGGTCCTTTTCGATGCCCGATACATGCAGCCCGCCCTTATGGGCAAAGGCCGATTCGCCGACGAAAGGCGCGCTTCGGTCGGGTGCCCGGTTGAGCCGTTCGTCCAACAGCCGTGAGATATGAGTTAGCCTTGAAAGCCCGTCGGCCGGGATGCCCGCATCCAATCCCATCTTGAGCACCAGATTAGGAATGACGCTGATCAGATTGGCATTGCCGCAACGCTCGCCAAGCCCATTCAGGGTACCCTGCACCTGACAGGCCCCGGCGGCAACGGCGGCCAGACTGTTGGCCACGGCGTTGCCCGTATCGTCATGGCAATGGATGCCGATATTTTTACCGCCAAGGGCATCCACGACTTTTCCGGTGATGGCCCCCAATTCCTCGGGCAGGGTGCCCCCATTGGTGTCGCAAAGCACGATCCAGCGGGCACCGGCCTCAAGGGCCGCTTCGGCGCAACGCATGGCGAAATCAGCATCGGATTTGTAGCCGTCGAAAAAATGCTCGGCGTCGAACAGGGTTTCTTCGGTATTGGCGGCGGCGTGGCGGATGGTATCGGCGATCATCGCCCGGTTTTCGTCTTCTTCCACGCCCAATGCCACGCGGGCCTGAAAATCCCAGGTCTTGCCGACGATGCAGACGGCGGGCGTGCCCACATCCAAAAGCGTCGCAACGCCCGGATCGTTTTCAGCACTCCGTCCGGCGCGCCGGGTCATGCCGAAGGCCGTCAGCCTGGCCTGTTTGAGCGTGGGCGGGACCGCGAAGAATGCATCATCGGTGGGGTTGGCGCCGGGCCAGCCGCCTTCCACATAATCCACGCCAAGGGCGTCAAGATCGCCGGCGATGGCCATCTTGTCGGCGGCGCTGAAATCGATTCCCTGAGTCTGGGCGCCGTCGCGCAGGGTGCTGTCGAAAATATATATACGTCTTGCGCTCATGGTCACGTTAGTCCGATCCGGAAAGCCGCCGAGCATGCCCAACAATCTATTTAATATCAAGGGTTTCCCAAAACAAAACAAGAAATGCCGTCAGGCGATCACATCGACCTTTTCCGAACGCAGATCGACAAAGCGCCGGACCCGCAGGAACTGCCCGGCATTGTCCATGCTCCCCTTGGCGCCGATCACGCCTGATGGGGAATCGCCCAGGGCGCCGTTGATCAGGCCCAGCACACCCACCCGCGCCTCGCCCTGATAATCGGCCACCTGAACCAAGGGATGAGCGGCCAGTTCCGAATTGCAGGGAATGCGCAGATTGACCAGTTGGGTTATGGCCTCAGCATCGCGGCTCAGCGCGTCGTTAAGCACGGCTATGGCCCGGCTGACGGCATCGCTCATTTTGGGTCACTCCTGAAAGGTGAATGGTTTCAAGATGGCACCATTTTGCGCTATAATAAAGGCTATAGGAGGAAAGCCTGTCATGGCGAAACGACCCGATCCCGAATGGCGCGTTATTGGTGCCGCCCTGTCCCTGGCCGAGAGTGAAGGCTGGCGGCGCGTCGGGCTGGCCGGTATCGCCCAAAAGGCAGGTTTGTCACTCGCCGAGACCTACGCAATTTTCCCAAACAAATTGGCCATAATTGGGGGCTTTGCCCGACGCATTGACCGTGTGGTTCTGGAGGGCGGCGATCTTACCGACGGCGATGATTCCATACGGGACAAACTGTTCGAACTGCTCATGCGGCGCTTCGAGGCCATGAGACCCCACCGGGCCGGGCTAAAATCCGTGCTGCAGGAAATGGACCCTCTGGCCGGGCTTTGTACGCTCAATAATCTGCGCCTATCCATGAGCTGTATGCTGGAGGCGGCGGGCGTTCCGGCGGGCGGGCTTGCAGGTAGGCTCAAATCCAAAGGGCTTGGCTTGGTGTACCTGCTCAGCTTCCGCGTCTGGCTGGGCGATGAGAGCAAGGATTTGGCACCGACTATGGCGGCCCTTGATAAAGGATTGGCCAGGGTTGAACAATTTGCCATGGCCGGCCCCCTGGGCCGGGCGTAAGGGTTAACCGGGGAGGCTTAGCTAAAGGAGGCTTAGCTAAATTATGCAGGGAACGAAAAGCTCCGGGCATTTCGATGTGGCGGTCATCGGGGCTGGGGGGGCGGGCATCGCGGCGGCCATCGCGGCGGCGAAAGAAGGTGCCAGGGTGGCGGTCATCTCCAAAGAGCCCATCGGCTACGGCAACACGCGCATCGCCGGCGGCGGCATCGCCACCGAGGAGGAGCCCGATGATCTGTTCGATGATGTGATGGCTTCGGGCGCCGGGCTGGCTGATGAAGAAGCCGTCCGCCTGTTGGCCGATGAGGCGGCGGACACCATCGATGATCTGGTTCGCACGGGCATGGTCTTCATCGCCGAGCCCACCGGTCGCCGCCACACTTACAAGATGGGTGGGCATAGCAAGGACCGCATTCTCATCTGCCCCAATTCCGGCTCCTCCATGACCCAGGCGCTCAGGGCAGCATTGGCCGGCTATGACATGGAGCTGTTCGAGGAAGTCATGGTCTGTGATCTGGCATGCCAGCCCGGCGAGCGGGTTACGGGTGTCATCGCCTATGACATGATCGAAGGCCGGTTCATGGATATTGGTGCCTCATCGGTGGTGTTGGCGACGGGCGGGGCGGGCTGGTTGTTTCATCCCAACACGGACAATCTGAAGACCGTCACCGGTGACGGCTACAGTCTGGCGCTGCGCGCCGGTGCGGGCCTTGTGGATATGGAACAGGTTCAGTTTCTGCCCCTTTCCGTCGTGTATCCCAAATCCATGCGCGGCGTTTTCGCCGGCGAACCCAGCCGGACCAGCGGCCCCAAGGGTGTTTTGCGGGATGGGGACGGGGCCCTTTTGCTGGAAGGGCTCAACCGCCGGACCCGGGACGAATTATCCAACGCGGTCTTCCAGGCCATGCGCGACGGCCCAGTGACCGAACATGGCGCGGTGTTGCTGGATCTCCGGGGAAACAATGAATTGCCGTCAGGCAGTCCTGAACTGGCCGGCTGGAAGCGGCCCACCGGCGCCGTCCGCCAAGCCTATGGGCGCGACGTGTTCTTCGGCCATGAGCCCATGGAAATCATGCCCACTGTGCATCATCTGATGGGCGGCGTGGCGACCGATATTCATGGGCGTTCTGAAATTCCCGGCCTGTTTGCCGCCGGCGAAGCACGGGGCGGACTGCACGGGGCCAACCGGCTGGGCGGCGTCGCCTTGCTTGATATTCTGGTCTTCGGTCGCCATGCGGGGAAGGCTGCGGCGGCCTATGCGCAAAGCTCGGAGGTGGGCGCGCCGCCACCCAACATAGGCGCCGAAGCCCTGGCCGAGACCCTGGGCGCCGCCCAGTCCCGCGAGAAGGGTGAGCGGGCCGGCGATCTCAGGCGGGAATTGATGGATGCGGTCTGGCACGGCATGGGCGGTGCCCGCAACAATGAGCGGGGAAAAACAGCCCTGGCTAAGGTGCGCGAGGTAGGCCAGCGCATGGACAATTGTGCCGTCACCCCGCAAAAAAGCTGGAACCTGGATGCGCTTGATTTTCTTGAACTGAACATGATGGTGCCTTCGGCCGAGGCCATTTTGCTGGCCTCTGAATTACGCCGGGAAACCAGAGGCGCCCATGTGCGTGACGACATGCCCGAGGCGGACCCCGAATTGGAAGGCAAGCGCACGCGGGTCGATATGCAGGCCGGATCGCTGGGCGCGGCATGGCAGACCATCCAGTGAAAACGGCAAACATAAAAGTCTGGCGCGGCGGGGAAGGCGGCGCGGACGGTCATTACCAGGAATACCAAGTGCCCTGGGAAGAAGGCGAAACCGTGCTGGGTGCCTTGCAGCATGTCTATGAGCAACAAGATGCCAGCCTGGCGCTCCGCTATGGTTGCCGCTACAAGGTCTGCGGGCTTTGCGGCATGCGCATCGCGGGCGAGGACCGGCTGGCCTGCACCGTGCATCTCAAAGACGGCATGGAAATAGAGCCCATGCAGCATCTGCCGTTGATCCGCGATCTGGTCATCGACCGCCGCCCCCAGATGGAAGAGCTGAAAAGCCTAAGCCTGCGGGCCGATCCGGACCAGGAAACCGATATGGTGGCCTGGAAGCAGACCGAGGCCGCCGGGCATTATTATAATTGCTTCGATTGCGTCGAATGCCTTTGTTGTCATTCCATGTGCGAGAAGGCGGATAACGGCCATTCCGGCGCCTTCACCTTGGTCAAGTTGGCCCAGATGCATCACCATCCGCGCAATGCCCATGACCGGGTCGGGCAGGCCCGGGATGCGGGGCTGGAAGATTGCGTGGATTGCCGCAAATGCCATTGCCCCTATGGTGTCAAAATCCAGCAAAATGTAATCGGCGAATTTTTGCGCGCCGCCGGCATGGAGTAGGAGAGGCACCAACATGGAGCTTCATATCACCACCACGTCGCCTTATGCCCGCATGGTGCAGATTGTCATTCTGGAAAAGGGCCTGACCAATCGCGTTGAGATCGTACCGGCAAAGACGCGCCAGCCGGACAGCCCCTATTACGCTCTCAACCCGTCGGGCAGGGTGCCTTTTCTGGTGCGCGACGACGGCGTGGGCATGGAGGATTCGCCTTTAATTTGTGCCTATTTGGATCAGATAGATGGCGCCCCCAGCCTGGGGCCGCCCGATGGCGAGAGTGAGTGGGAGTTCCGCCGCCTGGAAGCTCTGGCCCGGTCCATGATGGATGGCCATGCGGTTCTGGGCCGGGAACTGATGCGGGCCGAAGAACATCGCTCGCCGATCATCATCGAACATGAAAAGCAGCGCAGCCGGCGCATGATCGATCTTTGGGAAAGGGAAATCGCCTACCCCATCATGGCCGGCGATCTGAACATGGCCCAGATCACCCTGGTCTGCGGCCTGCCGCCGGCCATGCGCAAGGCTGATTTTCAATGGCCGGCGGAACATGCTTTATTGGGTGCCTGGGCCACCCGCATTGCCGCCCATCCGTCGATCAAAGCGACGGCTTGAGACTCCCTCAGCTCCAGCTTGCCGCCTTGGCCGCATTGCGCATGGTCAGGAAATGATCCTCGACCATCTGGGAATGGCGCGGCACGGGATAGATGATGGGGTAGGCCCCTTCCGACTTCATCCATTGCAGATGCTTGGTGGCCGTTTCTTCCGGTCCCATGATGCTCATCTTGGCCGCGAATTCATCGGATAGGGCATCAGTCGCC
This sequence comes from uncultured Rhodospirillaceae bacterium, assembly GCA_964493945.1. Lineage (GTDB taxonomy): Bacteria > Pseudomonadota > Alphaproteobacteria > Rhodospirillales > UBA2165 > CAZBQG01. The sequence continues at coordinate 38,251 of CAZBQG010000001.1, read as the reverse complement.
CCTTCGAAATCGCGCTTTTGCCATAAAGCTTGCACGGCGCGGGCATCATCGCCAAACCCGCAGGCCTCGGCGATGGGGTGGTAGTGATCGGAGGCGCAATAGAAAGCCAGGCCCCGCTTCATGGCGCGGACGGCTTCCTCATCGGCATGATCGGCACACATCATGGTCAGGGCCGAAAGGGTTACTTCAGACGGGTCGCGCTTGGCGTAATCACAGCCTTTCTGGATTTGGCCGCGGTAGATTTCCACCGTTTCCGGGGTCAGCCAGTTGCTGATCATGCCGTCGGCCACCTTGCCGGCCATCTCGGCCATTTGGGGTCCCAGGGCAGCGAGCCATAGGGGGATGGTGGCGTCCGTGATGGGTCCCTCGCGCAGGCGGAAATTATCAGGCTTGAACCATTTGCCCTTGGGGTAGGAAAAGCGCTCCTGGCTCAACAGGCCGCGCACGATCTCCACCACTTCGCGGGCCCGCCCGATGGGCCGGTCCAATTCGATGCCGTGTCCCCGGATCATGAAGCCGACGCCGCCGGTGCCCATGCCGAAGGGCCCGAAGCGCCCTTCCGACATGTCGTGCAGGGACTTGGCCGACATGGCCAGGGTCATGGGTGAGCGGGAATAGAAATTGACAATGCCGGTGCAAAGTTTGATGCGCGAGGTTTTCCGGGCGATCAGGGCCAGCAGGGAAAACGCCTCCTTGCCCCCTTCTTCCGTCAGCCAGAATCCGTGATAGCCCAGTTCCTCGGCCTCTTGCGCCATGCGCACGATGTCGCCATAGCCCATGTCACCCGTGTGCAGGATGACGCCCATATCCAAATCCATTAACCCGTCTCCTTTTGGTTTTGCGGCGCGCTTATTCGCCGGCTTCTATTTTCTTGGCGATCATTTCGGTCAGGTCCTTCTTGGAGACCTTGCCGAAGGGTGACAGTGGAAAGCTGTCGACCTCCTCGATCCGTTCGGGGAATTTGAATTTGGCAATTCCCTGATCGCCCAGGAATGCCTGGATTTCCTTGAGGTCCGGCGCCTTGCCGGCATCCGGAATGATATAGGCGCAGGTCCTTTCGCCCAGGATCGGATCGGGCATGGGCACGCAGGCCACATTCTGTACGTTGGGATGGGCGATGATCATGTTTTCCACCTCTTCGGCGCTGATCTTCTCGCCGCCCCGGTTGATCAGATCTTTGATGCGTCCCTCGACGATGACATTGCCCGACGGATGCATGCGCATCAAATCGCCACTCAGGTAAAAGCCATCAGTCGAGAATGACCGGGCATTGATGTCGGGTGCCTTGTAATAGCCCCTCAGCGTATAAGGCCCCCGGCAGACAAATTCGCCGGTTTCTCCCTCAGATACCTCGTTGCCATCCGCATCGATCAGCTTGATTTCGTCTCCTTCGCTGACCGGCTTGCCGGCGGTCAGGTGGCGCACCTCGACCGGATCATCCAGGTCGTTATACATCAACAACCCCTCAGCCATACCGAAGACTTCTTGGACGGTGGCGTTGGGGAACCTTTCCTCGGCTTGCATGGAGACTTCCGGCTGCAGCCGTTGCCCGCCGGTGGAGATGATCTTCACCGAACTCAGATCATAATCGCCGAAGGTTTCCTCATGGAGAAGCTGGATGAGGGCGGCGGGAACCAATTCCAGATGGGTGCATTTCTTCTCTTGGATGGCTTCCAGCACGACCGTTGGCCTGGGCGAGGGAACGATCACCCCTCTGCCGCCTTTGAGTAACGCACCCTGTATGCCGGGTGAGGCCAGCGGGAAATTATGCTCAATCGGCAGGGCGACGAGAAGCACCGTATCCGCATCCATATGATTGGCATCAGCCGACGCCACCGAATTATAGACGTAATCGTTATGGGTCCGGGGAATGACCTTGGGCAGGCCCGTGGTGCCGCCGGAAAGCAAAAAGACGGCCGGCTCGTCCGGATCTACATTGAGGCTGCCCAGTGCCGAGGCCGGGGTCTTGGGTTCCTGATCCAAAAGCGCGCGGATCGAGATGCAGCCTTCGGGCACTTCCTCGCCGGGCACGAAAACATGCTTCATATCCGGGTTGTCCACTTGAATGCTGTGGGCCATTCCGATGAAATCGAAATCCTTCGTCCGTGTCGCCGCCGCATAGCCAATGGCCTCGACAAAACTGACGAAATGGCCGATTTCGTGGCGGCGGTGGGGCGGCAGGGCCAAAAGCGGTATGGCGCCGATGCGGCCCATGGCGAAATAGAAATAAACGAATTCCAGGCAGTTGGGAAGCTGCACCACGATCCGGTCCAGGGGCTTGATGCCGAGATCGATCAGGTGGCGGGCCAGCAGCTCGGTCCGCTCCATTAGTGTTCCGTAACTGACCTGCTCATCCATGGTCTCGAGGGCGATCCGGTCGGCGTAGCTCCGGAACATGTTGCAGAAATATTCGCCCAGCGACACATCCAGCCAGTAGCCCTTGGCGCGGTATTGCTCCGCGAATTCGGGCGGTACGGGTGTAAAGCCTTCCATGATGAACCCCTCCCTGGTTAAATTCAGACCTGATGGCCCAATCTAACCAGGGGCGGCGTCTAGTTCACGCTATTTTTTTCCGTGGGGTAGAAAATATTTTGGAGAAGAACATGACTGTCGAACTGTATCATTTCTGGAGTTCAGTCTGTTCGGTCAAGGCGCGCATGGCCCTGGCCGAAAAGGGTGTGGAATGGGAAAGCCGCTATATCGACCTGTTCCGCTTCGATCAGATGGAGCCTGAATATCTGGCGATCAATCCCGACGGGGTGGTGCCCACCTTGGTTCATGACGGCCAGGTGATCCGCGAATCCTCCAACATCATTGAATATGTGGATGATGCCTTTGACGGGCCACCTTTGAAGCCGGACGATCCTATTTTTGTGGCCCGCATGCGTGAATTCATGCGTCTCTGTGATGACAAGTTCCCGGCCATCGTCCTGCCCACCTATGTGAAATATATCCTGCCCAAGCTTCTCAACCGCTGGGGCGAAAAGGAACTGGCCCATCAGGCGACGCGCCGCCCCCTGGAATTCTACAAGGATGTGCATGGAAGGGGCATCCGGGGTGAATTGAGCCAAGCGGAATTGGACCAATGCCACGCCACCATAGAATCCATCCTGGACCGCATGGAGGAAATGCTGGGTGGCGGCGCTTGGTTGGCCGGCGACAGGATTACGCTCGCCGATATTTCCGTAGCCCCTTATTTTTTCCGCCTGCTGGCCCTGGGCCAGGACGGCATGTGGGCCGCCCATACCCGGTCCCGGGTGCATGACTGGTATGAGCGCCTGGCGCCTTTGGAAAGCTATCAGACGGCAGTCAACTGGCCGGACGAAACCGGGCAGGGCTATGAAGAAGTGGGGCTGAGCACCAAGCGGTAATCAGCTCAGTTCAAGGTTTGGCGACAACAGATGCCGCCAGCGTGCCGACGGAGGGGGATTTGATTTCCACAGCATCGCCCACCTTCAAAAATGTTTCGGGCGACGGCGTTCCGTCATCCAGGAGCGGTGCAGAATCGGCCGCCGTTCCCGCCGCCGTGCCGCCGCTGATGATGTCGCCCGGGTAAAATGTGAAATCGGTCGACAAATGGGCCAGATATTCGGCGAAAGTGAAGACCATATCTTTGCTGTTGAAATGCTGGCGCCGCTCGCCATTGACAAGGGTTTCCACTTCAATATCAAGGGGATCGGCCTCGCCCACCGTGATGCAGGGGCCCAGAGAGCAACTGGTATCGAAATTCTTCTGGGTGGCAAATTTTAGTGGGCCGCCCTCGCTGGCCAGGCGGATGGACCAATCACCCAGCAGTGTGACGCCCCAGACATAATCGAGAATATCGGATGCCGGTATGTCCTTGCCTTCCTTACCGATGACGATGGCCGGCTCGCCTTCGTAATCAAGCCGCTTGGCGCGCGCCGGATAGATCACCTCGCCGCCGGGGGCGAGTGATTCCCGGTGTACTTTCCAAAAGCCCCAGATGCCGCCGGCCCGGATCTTTTCATGGGCCGCCTTGAGATCGCCGACGGAATCGCCCAAATCACCCAGGTTCCCGCCCCTAGCCGCCGAACGGGCCGCCATGGCCGCCGCGTGATCGGCGAAATTGCCGCCGGCACAGGCGATGCGCGATCCCAGCGGGCGGGGTGCCAGAAGTCCCGCTTCGCCCACCGGGCAGGTCAGCGCCTCGCCACCCGGACCTTTTTGATCCGAAGCGCCGCCCGAGAGGTAATCCAAAGCCTGTTGGGCGGCATCCAGAGCCTTTGCGCCCCCTTCGATGAAGCGTCTGAGTTCGGACGGAACCTGGCTTTCGGCCAAGGCCCGGGCATCGGTTGCGCCTTCGGATTCGGCTAAATATTTGGCCCGGGCCAGTGAAATATCCACCACGGTAACGCCATCGAGAACGCCGGTGCGCCCATCGGGCCCAAATCGAACGATTTTCATGAAATTCCTCCCCTGTCTGAATTGAAGCTTTCTTGATTTGCCGGCCAGCCTATACAAACCGGCCCAATCTGTATAGATATGCCGGGCGCCACCCGCCCACCAATCTGGATCATTTCCTTGGCATCATCCGAAACCCAGCTGGCCGAATCCCCGGACAAGGACACTAGCACCCAAATCCGAACCGCTGTTCTATGGATGGTGGGGACCTTGTTTTCCTTCGTCGGCATGGCCGTCGCCGCGCGGGAATTGTCGAACACGTTAAATCCTTTTCAGATCGTTTTCCTGCGCACCTCCGTCGGTCTGGTGATCGTTCTCGCCATCGCCTCCAGAATGAAGTGGGCACAATTCAGAACCCATTGGCTGGGCTTTCACCTGGCGCGCAATATGGTGCATTACGGCGCCAATTTTTTATGGGTCGCCGGCGTCGGTTTGATCCCTTTGGCCCAGGTTTTCGCCCTCGAATTCACCATTCCCATCTGGTTGGCCATTTTAGCCGTCCTGTTCCTGCGCGAAAGAATGACGCTGGGGAAATTGGTGGTGATCATATTCGGATTTGGCGGGGTGCTGATTATTTTGCGCCCGGGTCTGGTGGAGATCGAACTGGGCTCTCTGGCCGTTTTGGGGGCCTCGGTTGGGTTTGCCTCGGCGAATGTTATGACCAAGGCGCTGTCGAGGACAGACAGTTCCTTCACCATCGTCTTCTATATGTTCGCCATCCAGTGGCCCATCGGAATTTTGGGGGCCACGATGGTCTGGATCACGCCGCCCTGGCATGATTTGCCCTGGATCGTCTTGATCGGCGTTACGGCGCTCACCGCACATTACTGTATGGCCCAGGCGCTTTCGCTTGCCGATGCCACGCTGGTCATCCCCATCGATTTCATGCGCCTGCCCATGATCGTGGTCATTGGCATGTTGTTTTATGACGAGGCCTTCTCGTCGGCCATTGTGATTGGCGCGGTTTTGATTTTCGCCGGAAATTACTTCAACATCCGAGCCGAGAGCCGCGCCCAGCAGGCCGGTCATTAGCTCCTGGTCCAGAACATGACTCCCGCCGAACCCCAATCGCTTTCCACCTCTGAGGGGGGCGATGCCGCCTCCATCCGGGGCGCCGTTCTGTGGATGACGGGAACGCTTTTATCCTTTCTCGCCATGGCCATTGCGGCCCGCGAACTGTCCGATACCTTGAGCCCCTTCCAGATCGTTTTCTTGCGCACCAGCGTGGGCCTGGCCATCGTCTTGGTGATCGGTGCCAGAATGGGGCGGGTGCGGTTGCATAGCGGGCGGCCAGGCCTTCACTTCATGCGCAATGTGGCGAATTACGGCGCCAATCTTTTATGGATCGCCGGCGTTGGATTGATCCCTCTGGCCATGGTTTTTGCGCTCGATTTCACCGTTCCCATCTGGCTCGCGGTGATCGCGGTCATTTTTCTGAAGGAAAAGATGAGCCTGGGGAAATTGGTGGTTATCCTCTTAGGCTTTGCCGGCGTGCTGATCATTCTGCGCCCCGGCCTGGTGGACATCGAGGAGGGATCCCTGATCGTTCTGACGGCGGCGGTGATTTTCGCCGTCTCCAATGCCATGACCAAATCCTTGTCCGGGACCGACAGCTCCATGACCATCGTTTTCTACATGTTCGCCATCCAGTGGCCGATGGGGCTCATTCCGGCGGCGCTGGTCTGGGTGACGCCCGCCTGGGGCGATCTGCCATGGATCCTGGTGATCGGCCTCACCGCGGTCACCGCCCATTACTGCATGTCGCAGGCCCTCAGCCTGGCGGACGCGACTTTGGTCATTCCCATCGATTTCCTGCGCCTGCCCATGATCGCGGTTATCGGCATAGTCTTTTATGGCGAGCCTTTCTCCGCCTATATCCTGCTGGGCGCGATTTTGATGTTAGCCGGAAATTTCTACAATATCCGAGCCGAAAGCCGGGCGGCGCAAACCGGTTCTTAATTTTTTTGGGCTAGGCTTGCCTGATGATTGCTTCCGCCCTGATCGCCACGGCCATCCTGTCCGCCCCCATAGAGCCCCAATTGTTGCACCAGCCAGTGCGCATGCGCATTGCCCGGCCCACACGCCCCATCGTGCGCCGCCCGGCGCGCCCAACACGCCCGATCAAGCCCTTAAGTCCGGCCCAGGTGGAAAAGGCGAAAGAAGACAAGAAGGCTTTAGCCTCCAAAAAACGGACCCAAAAAAAGGGCAAAAGCGGGCTGCCCATGCTGGATTTTCTTTTTGAGCAGGCGGCCAAGCAACGGGAAAATAAAAAACCCTGATCCCCTGGTCCGGCGCGGGTTGATCTTCTAAGATCGGCGCCATACGGCAGTTCTCGGCAATAATGGAAAGCGATCATGTATTTCGACCCCAAGGACGGCATGCGGCCGGAGCCTTTCAAACATTCGGTCTATAACGCGCTGGTGGTGCCCCGGCCCATCGGCTGGATTTCAACCATCAGCACGAAGGGCGAAGTCAATTTGGCGCCTTTCAGTTTCTTCAATGCCCTGACCGGCGATCCGCCCTGCGTCATGTATTGCCCCAACGGCTTCAAAAAAGGCACGGAAGAGCCCAAGGACAGCCTGACCAACGCAGAACAAACGGGTGAGTTCGTCTTTAATATGTGCACCTATGATCTGCGCGATCAGATGAACGCCACGGCCATCCACATGCCGTCCAGCTATGACGAGATGGCCGAGGCGGGTCTGGAGGCGGCACCTTGCGAAAAGGTCAAGCCACCCCGCGTCAAGGCCTCGCCCATCGCCCTGGAATGCAATTACTTGCAGACTTTGCAACTGCCGCCCAGCAAAAGAGGGCTGACCAACAATGTTGTGTTGGGACAGGTGGTGGGCATCCATGTGGCCGACGAGGTGATCCATGACGGAATCATCGATGCGGGAAAAATGCGCCCGCTCGCCCGCCTCGGCTACCTGGATTTTGCCATGATCGACGAAGACAATATCTTCACCATGCCCAGGCCCGATTAGGTTCCCGGCGCGGAAACATGGGCGGCGACGATGCGCCAGCCTTCGGGTTGGCGTACCCATGTATGGCTCTGGCGGCTTTTGATATCCGCTCCAGTCCGTTTGGTTTCGCAATTGGCCGTGGCGAAGTCCCGCCCATAGGTGGTGACCACCAGACGGGTGACTTCCCGCTCCAGCTTGGTGCCCCGTTGGGAATTGCGAAAGGCGGTGATCTCATCATGGCCATAAAGAACCTCGCCCAGCCCATAGCGAAGCGTGTGGAGGCTGTTCCAGAAGATATCCTTTAATGCTTCCACGTCATTGCTCAAAAGGGCGCGCTCATATCCCCAGAAGGCTTCGGTCACCTCTTCCAGAATTTCGGGGATATTGACTTCCATTTCTCTCTCCTCTTTGCCAGGGCCCACGGCAGAGGCTATCATAGGACAATTTTAAGCCATCAACATCCCAGGATCACATGAACCAGCTCGACGGTGAAATCGCCCGGCGGCGGACCTTTGCCATAATCTCGCATCCGGACGCCGGCAAGACCACCCTGACCGAAAAGCTGTTGCTGTTCGGCGGCGCGATTCAGATGGCCGGCGCGGTGAAGGCCAGGCGCGCATCCCGCCATGCCCGGTCCGATTGGATGAAGGTGGAGGCCGAGCGCGGCATTTCCGTGGCGTCATCGGTGATGACCTATGATTTCGCCGGCTGCACATTTAACTTGCTCGACACGCCAGGCCATGAGGATTTTTCGGAGGATACCTACCGTACCCTGACGGCGGTGGATTCAGCCGTCATGGTACTGGATGCGGCCAAGGGTATCGAGGCCCAGACCCGCAAGCTGTTCGAGGTCTGCCGGCTCCGCGAAATCCCAATCATCACATTTATCAATAAAATGGACCGGGACGGGCTGGAGCCGCTGGAGCTGATGGAAGATATCGAACAAAGTCTGGCCATGGAAGTGACCCCGGCAAGCTGGCCCATCGGCATGGGGCGGGGATTCCTTGGCTGTTACGATATTTTGCAGGACGGGCTTTTGCTGTTCGGCAAGGGTGAGACATCGGATGCGCCCGAGATGCAAAAATGCTCTGGCCTGGATGATCCAAAGCTGGATGATCTTCTGCCCGCTCATGACCTAAGCGAATTGCGCGAAGAGGTTCCCCTGGTCAAGGGGATCTGCCCGCCGCTGGACAACGAAGCCTTTCTGGCGGGCAATCTGAGCCCGGTCTATTTCGGCTCGGCAATCAATAATTTTGGCGTCTATGAGCTTCTCCAGGGGCTGATCACCCTGGCCCCGCCGCCCAACCCCCGCGAAGCCGATGCGCGCACGGTCTTGCCCGGCGAAGACAAGGTCAGCGGCTTCGTTTTCAAGATCCAGGCCAATATGGATCCCAAGCACCGGGACCGCATCGCCTTTTTCCGCCTGTCATCGGGTCATTTGAAGCGCGGCATGAAGCTCCATCATGTGCGCTACGCCAAGCCCTTCAATCTGCACAACCCCATGCTCTTTCTGGCCCGCGAGCGCGAAACCGCCGAAGACGCCTGGGCCGGCGATATCATCGGCATCCCCAACCACGGCAATCTGCGCATCGGCGATACCCTGACCGAGGGCGAGGGGCTGAATTTCAGCGGCATCCCCAGCTTCGCGCCGGAATATCTGAAACGCATGCTGGCCATCGATCCCATGCGCGCCAAACATCTGGGCCGGGCGCTCACCCAACTGGCCGAAGAGGGCGTGGCCAGGGTCTTCCGCCCCCATTTCGGCCAGGATTGGATCGTCGGCGTCATCGGGCCCTTGCAGTTCGACGTGATCGCCGACCGGGTACGCACCGAATACGAAGTAGAGGCCCGCCTGGAAGAAACCTCGCTGATGACGGCCCGCTGGGTCGAGGCGGATGATGCTCAATTGCTGAAGAAATTCATCAAGTCCCATACGGACGCCATGGCCGACGACCATGACGGCGAGCCGGTATTCATGGCCCGCAACGCCTGGCATTTGGATAAGGCGGCGGAGGATTACCCGGATGTGCGGTTTTTGAAGACTAAGGAGCAGACTAGGTAGGGGGCGCCAAGCCATAACGTTAACCGGCGGGCAGCCCACGCGCACCCCTCCAACCCAGGCAAAGGGTTCTACCGCATGGCGCAAGCCCAGCCGTACGCTGCCCCGGCGCAGAAACCAAAGCCCCCCTCTTACGGGGTTTTGGCCGAGCGCAAGCGCGAGCGCGGCGCATGCCGCGTAGCCAAGGGGGCGGATGCCCCCGCCCGGCGACTGAGGGAACCCAAAAAGACTCCACGCGCCAGAGCAAAGCATTAATGAACGGGCCTCCTCTTCACCTTCCCCCCTGGAGGGGGAAGGCCGGGATGGGGGGCGCAAAGCGAGAAGAAGAAAGCTTGCTTGGCATGGCCGGGCTAGGCCCGGCCGGGCACGACGATGTGGCAGCCGCAAAATTCACAATTCAAGACCCGACCCCGAACTTCCTTGTTTTCCCTCCCCAATTTGACTCCACAAGACGTCCGGGTCCAGGTTTCCCGCAGGCGCGAAGCAACGAGGACAAAGTTTGACGCGGCGGCTGCTGCCTCATCATCGCCCCCCGGCCGGGCGGTACCGCCCGGCCTTGCCAAACAAATCCCCTCCCTCAGGCCCTCTCGCCCAACTCGATCATATAGCCGTCCGGGTCCTTGACGAAGGCGATGTTGGATGCGTTGGGCCCGCCATGTTTCAACGGCCCCACCGGGCGGGGGATTTCGACGCCTTCGGCCTCCAGCATGGCGCAAAATTCCACGATATTGGGCACGCCGACGGCCAGATGGCCAAAACCCGTGCCTAGTTCATAGTCCTCATCCTGGCCCCAATTGTAAGTGAGCTCTACGCATGAGCCTTCCAGCTCTTCGCCGTACCCCAAAAACGCGGTGGTGTATTTGCCCCCTTCGCTGTCGTGCCGGCGATAAAGCGTCATGCCGAACAGGCGGGTATAGAAATCGATGCTTTTGTCCATGTCCTTGCAGCGGATCATGGTATGGCGGATGCGGGGCTTGGTGGCTTTGACCACGGCCCATTCCGTGCTGCTGTCCGGTTTATCGTTCATCTCGGCTCCCCTTGTTCTGAAATATTTGGCTCTATCGGTTATGCGTTAAATTGAATTGAACCGAAAGATAAATTCGCTCTGCGTCCGCCAATTTTTCCTTTAACTCTGTGCGGATGAAGCATTAGAATGAGCCATCCGCTGGTGAAAGCGGGGTTAATCAACAATTTTGACGTTAATCAATTGCCAGGAGAGGCAGAACATCATGTTTAGACAAAAACTACTCGCGCTCGCGCTCGCCCTTGTGGTTTCGGCCGGGCTGATGGCCGGCTCCGCCATCACCGCCACGGTTCAGGCGCAAACCAAGATCAAGGTGGGACGCACCCTCAGCGGCAGCGGTTTCCACGTTCCGCTCTATATCGCCATCGATAAGGGCTTCTTCAAAAAAGAAGGTCTGGATGCCGAGGCCATCGCCATGACCGGCAAGGCCTTGGTGACCGCCGGGATTTCCGGCAATATCGACTTTCTCCCCATTCCTGGCGGCGGATCTCAGGCCTCGCTGATGGGCGCCGATCTGCGCTATGTGGTGGGCGAATCCCTCATCTCGCAATGGGCCATTGTGGTCGATCCCAAGATCAAATCGGTCAAGGAGCTGAAGGGCAAGACCATCGGTTATGGCCGCGCCGGGGCCGCCGATTATGACGAAGGCGAGATCACGCTTAGCCGTTTCTTCAATTTGGAGGTGGGGCGCGATTACAAGGTCCTCAGTTTCCAGAGCGAGGCCGACCGCATCGCCGGGCTGATCAATGGCGATATCTCGGCTGCTCTTGTTTCCTTCCCTACCGCCGCCAAGGCCAAGATGGCGGGTTTCAAGATTTTGGTGAAAACCGGCCAGTATTTGCCCCGCGTCGGCGGCAGCTTCTGGACCCGGGCCAGCTTCCTTCAAAAGAACCGGGGTACGGTCAAAAAATTCATCCGCGCCATAGCCAGTTCCATCGAATATCTGCGCACCAACAAAGATGGCTCGGTCGGCATTATCATGAAGGAATTCGGCATCAAGGACCGCAAGCAGGCGACCATCGTCTGGCAGGAAATTCACGATCAATATTCCCCGGACATTCCGGCCGGCCTGTTCGAGAAGCTTTTCTCCGGACGCATGAAGCGCATGATCAAGCGCGGCTTGTGGAAAAAAGACAAGCCCATGCCCGACATCGAAAAATTCGTCGCCAGGGATCTGTTGAGCGAAACCCTGCGCGAAAAAGGCTATTTCCTGCAAGCGCCTCCCAAGCCAAAGGGCGGCAGCTAGGAACAACTATTTAGCGATAGAAAGGCCCAGGCAATGCCTGGGTCTTTTTTTTGACCGGGGGTTTAAAAATTCTTTACCTTGGGTGGACGCCAGCGGTTGAAGCGGGCCTCGATGGCGCGGACCACACCGGTCAGGATCAGGGATATGGTCATGAAAATGATCAGGCCCGCGAAGACCACATCCACCTGAAACGTGCCCGATGCGCGGACCATGATGACTCCGATTCCCTTGGATGATCCGCCGAAAAATTCAGCCACCACCACGCCCAGCACGGCCCGCCCGATGGCCAATCGGAGCCCGGCAATAATGAAAGGCAGGGAATTGGGAATGACCACCAGTTTGTTAATTTCCCACTCACTGGCGCCGTAGGATTTGACCACATTGATCAGAACCCGGTCGGCGTTCTTCACGCCCTCATAGGTGTTGATCAAAAGGGGAAACAGGGCCCCGATGAAGACCACCACGATCACCGACCACATGCCGATCCCAAACCAAATCAGGATCAGGGGCAGAAACACTAGGCGGGGCGTCGCGTTGATGGCGGTAATGAAGGGATCGAACATGTCGTTGAGCAGCCGGGAGCGGCCCATGATGACACCCAATGGCAGGGCGACGATGATGGAGAGGCCCAGCCCCAGACCGAAAGCCGTGGCGCTGAAGCTCAAGGCCGGCCAGATTTTGCCGGAGTCGAACAGCTCGCCAAAGGCACCGATCACATCGGAGGGTGTCGCCAAAAACATCTTCATGCCCCTGGAAAGGGTGAGGAGGGAGGGCACGATTTCCCAGGCGAGAAGGGTCACGATAATAAAGGCCGAGCCCAGGATAATCTGTTCATTGGACTGCCAGAGCCCCGGGCGGTTGATATCCAGCACCTCGTTTCCGGCGCCCGTCATTTCATCCGATGTGGAATACTCGGCCATGCCATCCGCTCCCCTTACAGCCCGACCCGCCAGGGGAAGGCGGTACGTTCGGCCCAGCGGATGCCCTCGGTGAAGGTGACGGCGATGACCATGATGGCAAATATGTAGCCGAACATGCGGTCCAGAACATACATGTCGCCATACCAGGCGATGCGGTATCCCACCCCCTCCGAGGCAGCGAAAAACTCACCCACCAGGACGCCGATCAATGCCCGCCCGATGGCATAGCGGGCTCCGGCAATGACAAAGGGCAGGACGGTGGGGATCAGCACGATCCGGTAGAGCTGCCACTCCTTGCCGCCAAAGGCGCGTACGGCGTTGATCAAAAGTGGGTCGACCGAGCGCACGCCCGCATAGGAATTGAACACAAAGGGAAAGACGCAAAGAACGAAAATCAGGATGGCTTTGCCCGAAATCCCGACGCCGAAGAAAATGATCACCAACGGCGCCACGGCCACCAGGGGGCTGGCGTATAGGGCGGTCAATAAAGGATCCAGCGAATAGCCGACCCGCACGCGCCAGCCCATGAGAACGCCGATCGGGATGCCAACGGCAATGGCCGCGCCGAAGCCGAAAACCAGGGGCCGCCCGCTGGCCAACAGATCACGCCAGATCAGCCCGCTTTCCATATCCCGGAAGAGGCCTGTGAAAATAAGGCTGGGCTTGCTGATAATGAATTTGTTGAGAGGAATGACCCAGGTGAGGACCGCCTCCCACGCAAAAAAGAAGAGTGCAATCGCCAGAATACCCAACAGCAAGCGGCGCCAGTCCTGGAAGATTTGGGTCATGATTTCCTTAATACC
>CAZBQG010000001.1:0-24804 GCA_964493945.1 uncultured Rhodospirillaceae bacterium | reverse complement strand
TTCATCTTTCAACTCGTTCCATATTTCCAGCTTCAACTCGTTGAATTCGGGGGTCACCCGCATTTCATAATCGCGGGGCCGTTCCAGGGGGACATCGATGATCCGCTTCATGCACCCCGGGCGCTTGGTCATGACGATCACCCGGTCCGACAGATAGACCGCTTCCTCGATCTGGTGGGTGACGAACAGGACGGTCTTTTTCGCCTCCTGCCAGATGCGCAGAAGTTCGGCCTGCATGATGTCGCGGGTTTGGGCATCCAGTGCGGCGAAGGGCTCATCCATCAACAGCACGTCCGGATCGCTAACCAGGGCGCGGGCGATGCCTACACGCTGTTTCATGCCGCCCGATAATTCGTGGGGGTAATGGCTCTCAAAGCCGTTCAGCCCGACCATATCGATGAATTTGGCGCTCACCCCGCCGCGCTGTTTTTTGCCCACGCCGCGAAGTTCCAGGGCCAGGCCCACATTGTCCTCTACCGTGCGCCAGGGCAGCAGGCCGAATTCCTGAAAGACCATGGCCCGGTCCCGGCCCGGCCCCGATACCCGCTTGCCGTTAATGTTCATCTCGCCCGAATTGGGCTGGATCAGGCCCAGAAGGACGTTGAGGAAGGTGCTCTTGCCGCAGCCCGATGGGCCGACGATGGAAACGAATTCGCCTTCGCCGACGGAAATATTGAAATCATGCAGGGCGGTGACCGGCGCCCGGTTGGGCGGCGTAAAGGTCAAATTGACGTCTTTCGCCTCGATATATTCAAGCGCCATCCGTGTCTACCCCTGCAATCCCCGCCAAGCCATTTGTTTGGATTTGTAATTCGGCGAAATCAAAAATTAGCCTCAATAATACTCAACTTACCCGATTACGCAATCATCTCAAAAATAAGGCTCTTTCCAGTCTAGATCCTTGGGCGAGATGCCCTTGCGGACCGAAAGTGCGGCGGCGTACCCGGCGATCTCTCCGGTCTGGGTGGTCCAGGGGAAGCTGCGCATGACCATGAAAATGGTGTCATAGGTAAAAGACAGGGACGCCCCGGTGAGCAAAAGATTGTTGATTTTCTTGGGCAGGAAACAGCGGTAGGGAACCTGGAATTCATGTTCCCGGTAATTGTCCCAGAAAAATGTCCTGCGCATGGGCTTTGTAACACCGTCGGCGAAGTGCCGTCCGGCCAGCACGTCGGCCAATGAAAAGACATATTCGCCGATGGGATGGCGCCCGTCGCGGATGCCCACATAGCGCCCCACATTGCCCATGAAGGCATTTCCAAATCCCGGTACATATTTATGGAGGAACGCCGCCTCGGCCCTGATGAATTGGCGGAGCGTACTTTTGGCGCGGGCCTCATGGGCACCGTCATCATCCATATGCAAATCCCATTCATAGGGCACGTTCTGCCAAATAATGAATGTGCCGTCCGCCTGGATGGGGCTCATATCCAATGTGGGATGGCCGATATAGGCATTGCCGTAAACGCCGGTGCCCCCCATGCGGGGCCGGTAGAGCCCGTCCGGAATATCGCCCGCGGCGCTTGCCTCCTTGATCAATTGGCTAAGCATGGGATCGTTGGTGGATTGCTGGTAATTTGTCAGCCGGGTTAGATCGATGCCGCTCATGATCCATAAAAGCCCGCCCGGCACGGGCCGGTTCTGGCCATCCCAATCGGCCCCTTGCGGTTGTGGCCCGCCGCCCCGGACGAAAGGCGCGCCGGATTTGGCCACCAGTTCCGCCGTGCCCGTGCCGTCGATGAAAATTTTGCCACGGACGGCCTGGCGGCCCGATGCATTTTCGATGATCACCGAGGTAATCCGGTCATTGCCCGATCCGGCCTTGACCGTGGCATCGACAAAGGCGCTGCCAAATAATGTCTCGACCCCCACCTCGGCCAGCATTTCGGCCATGACGCATCCCGCCCCTTCCGGGTTGAAGCTTTGGCGGATGAAATCACTGCCGGGCTTAAGCCTGGCTTCGTAATGGGACAGGGGATTGCCGGCCCAGCCGGGATGGGTTTTTTCGGTCGCGGTGTAAATAAGCCCGGCGGCGTCGAATTTTTCCATCAATTCAGTATGAATGCCGCCGGCACCCTGGCTGGCCGCACCTTGCAGGCCCGATGTGTGTACGCCCCCCGGCATATCGTATTTTTCGATGAGGACCACGCTGGCGCCCATGCGCCGGGCCTGGAGTGCGGCGGCAAAACCGCCCGGGCCACCGCCGGTGACCACCACATCGGCCTCCGCCGCCACGGGCACACGCCGGGCTGGCAGGGCCTGACGGCACCTTCGGGAATTAACCTTGGCGGATGGCTTGCGCACCATGAAGCGAGCCGCTTGGGCGAGAGCGGGTCAGGCCGCCTCTTTGCTGGGCTGGGCTTGGGCCGGATCTTTCAGGTTCAGAATGCGCCTGGCATTACTGTAGAAGATTTTTTCCTGATCTTCTTTGGAAAGCCCGATCTGGGCGAAATATTCCAGCGCCGCCGCCGGGCTCCAGCAGGGATAGTCCGTGCCATACATGACATGATCGACGCCATAATATTCGATGGCGAATTTCATCCCTTCCATATGGGGCGTGACCGTATCGGTATACATGCGTTTGATATAGGTGCTGGGCAACTGGGGTAGCTTGGCTTTCTTAGAATTCTTGTCCATGCGCCCGGCCTGATAAGGCAGCGCGCCCCCAGTATGGGATATGACGATCTTGAGATCGGGATGGCGTTCCATGATGCCCGACAGGATAAGCCGCATGCCCGTCACGCTGACATCGATCACCCGGCCCAGGCTGAGATAAAGCGCGCCGTCATAGCCATCCAGAATTTCCGGGAAGATGCCATCGGTGGGGTGGATAAACAGAGGCACGCCCAATTCCTCGATCCGGTCATAGAAAGGCTCCAGCCGCTCGGCATCGATGCGTGGATCACTGCCCACGCTGCCCGGCAGGTTGATGCCCATCAGGCCCAGATCATTGATCGCATGATCGGCGGTTTCGATGGCCATTTCCGTATCGACCAGGGAGACAGCCCCGCTGCCCCAGAACCGTCCGGAATATTCTTTCTGGGCGCCGGCCATTTCTTCGTTCCAGGCCATGGCGGCGTCGCGCCCCTCTTCGGCGGGGAGGTCTGAAAAATGCACGGAAAACGGCCCGATGGAGCTGACAACATCCACATCCACGTCCTGTTCAAGCCCTTCCATATGTTCAAATTGCTTGTCCAGATCAAACCATTCGGCGCCCACATTGAAACGCGCATCGGTGATCTCTTCACGCCAGTAATTGTATCCGCCCTTGCCATTCTTTTCGGCCTTCGGGAAGGATTTGCGTTTGCAAAGCTGCTCAAAGATCGAGCGGGGCCACCAATGGAAATGACTATCAATTATGCGCATGGCGAGGCCTTCTGAAATCTGCTTACCTGTTGTGGTTTATTATACCGCTTTTTTCCCCACCGCGTCCAATGGTCATATACTCCCCTGGGATTTGCCCGCTTTGCGCATTTCGGGCCAGCCCAGGGCAAATCCGGCCATGCCCAAAAGCCCGACGGCGGAGGTAAACCGGATGGCGATATGGGCGCCCAGCCAATCGGCCAGAAAACCCACCATCAGAATGCCGAAGGGGCTCAACCCAATGCACATGACCAGCACGCCCATGGCCCGGTTGCGCATTTCGGGCGGCGAGGAGGCGATGACCATGGCCGATTGCATGGCGGCAAAGCCCGACATGCCGAACCCGCCCAGCCAAAGCGCCGGCAGGGAAAACCAGAACTGGCCGGAAAAGGCGAAAACCATGATGCAGCATAGGTAAAGTGTGGCTCCGCCCAAAAAAATCTGATGAAAGCGGCGCGGATGGGCGAAAAAGGCAATAAGCAGCGCGCCGATAAAGGCCCCGCAGCCATCGGCGGACATCAGAATCCCGGTGGGAAAGGGCGACAGGCCCAACTGTTCGCGGGCAATGACCGGGATCATGGAAACAAAGGAAAAGCCGAACAGATTGAGACAGGTGGTCACCATCAGGGTCGCTCTGACGGTTTTGTTGTCGCGGGCGAAACGCAGCCCTTCAAGGAGGTTCTGGAGGATCGTGGAGCCGGCGCCCGGGCTCCTGACGGTGTCGTAATGCACACTCATCAGCAAAAAAGCGGCTGAGACAAAAAGCCCGGCGCCCAGCATCAAGGTGCCCGGCAGGCCAAAAAATTCATAGAGAAATCCGCCAGTGAAAGGCCCGATCATGCGGGTGAAGTTATTGGTTGAACTGTCCAGCCCCATGGTCGCGCCGATATTCTGGATGCCGGCCAGCTCAGCCACCATGGTGCGCCGGATGGGCAGCTCCAGGGTCCAAAAGACGCCGCTTAAAAAGACCCCGATGCCCAGTTGCCAAAGCTGCAAGGCTTCGTTCCAGGCAAGCCAGGCAAGGACGCAATAAACGAGTGTGAGGAACAACAAAGAGCCGATCAGCAATTTCCGCCGGTCGACCTTTTCGGCGACGGCGCCGGCGACGGCGCCGAACAGGAACATGGGCACCATGCGCACAAACAGGGCCAGCGCCACGGACAGGGGCGAGTCCGTAATGTCCAGCACATAAAGGGCGACGGCCAGCATATCCAGCCAGCGCATGATGCCGGCCATGGCGCCCGCCAGCCAGGCCCTGAGGAAATCGGGCTGGCGCAGAAGCTGGAGAGGACCTGGCTCTTTTTCAGGCTCTTGCAAGCTTGTCTGTCTCAGCCCGGGATGGCGGCGAGGGCTTCTACCTCAAACTGGATTTCAGGCCGGGCCAGGCTTCTCAGCACCATCAACGTGCTGGCCGGGCAGAAATCCCCCATCATCTCGGCCTGGATGGCGAACATCTCTTCCATGTTGCCTTGATCGGTGAGCAAAAGCGTGGTCTTGAAAATATGCTCCGGGCCGAGATTTTGGGATTTGAGCACGGCCAGCAGGTTGGTGTAGGCCAGCCGGCATTGCTGGGAGAACCCGTCGACGATCTCACCTTCCAGCGAAATGCCCACCTGGCCGGAAATATGCAAAATATCCGTGCCCGCCTTGATCAGCGCGGCATGGGCATATTTGACCCTGGGTTTATGCACCCCTTCGGGGTCGGACAGTTGGAACATCTTCACCTCCATTTATCATGTTTGGCTGCATATTCTATTTTATAGTCCGCCAGGCTTACCTCTTGAAAGGTAACCCGGTCGTCTTTTTCCTCATGGGGAAAGGCGCGGGTGCAATCGAAACCGATCTTGGTGCCGATGCCGTCCGGGAAACTGGGGTTGAGCCCAAGGCCCTGGCTGGCCTGCACTAAATGTATGCCGGTGGACGGGATCAGCCGGTTGGCCATGGCCCATTCCACATCGTCCGGGTCGCGGATATCCACATCCTCATCCACGACAGTCACCATTTTAAGCGAGCTGAACTGACCAAAGGCGGCCATGATGGCGTTCTTGGGCCAGCCGGATTGCGTCGGCGTCATCTGAATGACCGCATGCATCAGCCCGCTGGCGCCCGGCGTCATATGCACATCCAATATGCCCGGAACCTGTTTGGGCAACAGCTCCATCATCTGGGCACCTCCCATCATGCCCACCATGGAAAATCCGCCGGTGCCCGAAAGCTGGGTATGGAATATTGGCTTGCGCCGGTGATGGATGGCCTTGATTTTCACCCTAGGGCGCCGGGCCGGTAGGGCATAAAGGCCGGTAACCTCTGCAAAGGGGCCTTCCATTTCGGTCTCGCCGGGCAACAGGTCGCATTCCATGGCATACATGGCCCGCCCGATCAGTTCCACATCCGACATGTTGCCCTTTACCAGTTCCAGGGGGGATTCCTGGAAGGCGCTGGCGACGCCCAGCTCGTCGCTGTCCAGTGGCGCGGCCCCGGATGGCGTGGCGGCGGCGAAATAGACGGAAGGTCCCACGCCGATATTGATGGTGATGGGCAGGGGCTGGCCAAGATTCCTGGCCTTTTCCAGATAGTCCCCCAAATGACGTCCGGGATCGATGAGCAATGCGAGCGTGGTTGCGTCAATCACCTGGGTGCGGTGGATGGAGGCATTGCGCACGCCCGTCTCCGGGTCCCGCGCCAGCACCACGGCGGCATCGAAATAGGCCCCACCGTCGGCCAGCGCATGTGTGGGCACCGGCAGCCGGGTCACGTCAGGTTTGTTCTGGGTGACCTGCTTGACCGGGCCCGTCTTTTTGACCAGGGGCGCCACGGGGTGTTGTTGCCATTGAGCCACCCGGGCGGCGATGAAGCGATCCGGCGTTTCGCCCTTGCTGCCCAGCAGATCCATGAGCAGGGGTTTGGAGGAATAAAGCCCGCAAAGCACTGGCGCTTTGTGGCCCTTGACGTTTTCGAACAAAATGGCCGCGTCCCGCCCAGCCATCCTGGCGGCCAGGGCGGCCAGTTCATGCACCGGGTCCACTTCGGAATGGATGCGGGTCAGGCGCCCCATGCCTTCGAGGCGCTTGATGACTTTGCCCAAATCCCCCAGATATGCCCGCGCCATGCTTTCTCTCCCTACCATATGGGAACATAATCCCATCCGCCGGTCAAAAGAGGCAAAACACTAAATGGGGAAAGCAGGCATCATGGAAAAATACGCGAAATTCCGCGCCGATACGCGCCGGCCAGCCGAGCCCATGCCGGCCGGCAGTTGGGATTGCCAGATCCATGTGTTCGGCGATCCAGACGTTTATCCGCTGCGCAAACAAAGCGCCTATCCGCCACCCGCCGACGGAACCGTCGGGGCGGGTTTGGCCATGCATGGGGCGCTGGGTGTGAAGCGGGGCGTGATCGTGCAATCCACGGCGCACGGCACCGATCATTCCATTCTTTTGGATGCGCTGGCCCATGCCGGGCCCAATTACCGGGGGGTGGAGATCATCAATGACACGGTAAGCGACGGGGAACTGCTGCGCCTTCACGAAGCGGGCGTCAGGGCCGCGCGCTTTAACTTCTGGAAGCAGCTCAACATCGCGCCCACGGAGGATGAATTTCTCCGCTCCCTGGCCCGCATCGGTGAATATGGCTGGCACGCCAAGGTCCATTCCGCCGGCGATGAATGGCTCGGTCTGACCGATCTGCTGGACAAGGTAAAAACCCCCATCGTCATCGATCATATGGGCCATCTGGTCTTCGACAAGGGCCTGGAGCAGGCACCGCTCAAGATGATGCTGGGCCTGCTGGAGCGGGAGAATTGGTGGATCCTGGTATCAAATGGTGACCGGAGGTCGGTCCAAACCGAACAATGGGACGATGCGCTGCCCTATGCCCGGGCGTTTATCGAGGCGGCGCCCGACCGCGCCATCTGGTGCACCGACTGGCCCATGTGCAATATACCAAGCCCATGCCCAACGACGCCGAACTGGTGGAATTCCTCTACCGCGCGGCGCCGGAGGCGGAACAACGGCGGAAGATATTGGTGGATAATCCGGCCCGGTTGTTTGGGGGGATGAGGAGGAGGGGGCTTGCCCTGACTGTCCACCCCCCGTTTAATCACACCCAAGCCAATCGAAAGGGGAGGACAGATCATGGTCAGGCATTACAATCCACCCGCATTGGGCGCGCCGGCGGCACCCTACAGCCATTGCGCCGAGATCAATCCCGGCGCCCGTTATTTGTTTTGCGCCGGCCAAACCGGGCGGGGCCAGGACGGGGAGGCTTTGGTGGGCATTGAGGCCCAGGCTGAGCGGGTCTTCGAACGTTTGCGCATCATTCTGGAAGAAGCGGGAATGGGGCCAGAGAATGTGGTCAAGATGACCCAATATGTGGTGGACCCGGACGAAATACCCATCGTGCTGGCGGCCCGGGCCCATATGCTGGGCGAGATCAAGCCGCCCGATACGTTGCTCTGCATCGCCCGTCTGGCCCATCCCGATTTGCGCCTCGAAGTGGAGCTGGTCGCCGCCGCCGAGGAATAACCCAAACCAACTGAAGGAGAACCAACATGGTCAGACTTTTCAATCCGGACGCCATCGGCACGCCCCTGGCCGCCTACAGCCACGGCGCCGAAATCAATCCAGGTGCGCGTTATATCTTTACCGCCGGGCAGGTGGGCGTCAGCGATGACGGAACGCCGCTGGAAGGCATCGAGGCCCAGGCCGAGAAGGTATTCAGCAATCTGGGTGCCATTCTCAAAGATGAGGGCATGGGGCCTGAGAACATCGTCAAGATGACCACCTATATGATCAATCCCAAAGATGGTCCGGGGGTGGGTAAGGCGCGTGGCGCCTTGCTGGGGGACCTCAAGCCGCCCAACACACTTTTATATATCAAGCGCCTTGCCCGGCCCGAGTTTCTCCTGGAGGTGGAGATGGTCGCCGCCGCCGATTAGGCCGCAAACATATTAGGGAGAGGGATCCCATGGGCGATGAACTGCGCAAGATAAAAGTAGCGGCGGTGCAGGCGGCTTCCGTCTTTCTCGACCGGGAAGCCACCGTCGAGAAGGCTTGCAGCCTGATCGCCGAGGCGGGTGCGGAAGGGGCCGAGTTGATCGGCTTTCCCGAAGGTTTTATTCCTGCCCATCCCACCTGGTATCATTTCCGTCTGGTGCGTGCGCCCGAAGCCATGAAAATGGCCAGGCGCCTGTTCCAGAATGCCGTTGAAATCCCCAGCCCGGCGACGGACCGCCTGTGTGCGGCATGCCGCCAGGCGGGGATCACGGCCGTCATCGGCATGTGCGAAAAGCATCCGGGCACGCTGGGAACCATGTTCAACACTCAATTATTTATTGGGCCCGACGGGCGCATCCTGGGCAAGCATCAGAAACTGGTGCCGACGGTGGGTGAACGGGTGGTCCATCAAGGCGGGCATGGGGATACGCTGAAGGCTTATGAGGCGCCCTTCGGCGTGGCCAGCGGCTTGATCTGCGCCGAAAACAGGAACCCGCTGGCGGTCCATGTGATGGGTTGTGCGAGCCCGGTGGTCCATGTGGGATCCTGGCCCGATTTCTTCGCGGCCCCTCATGAGCTGTCCGACAGCGTGCCGACGGCCATGCGCGGTCTGGCCGGCCAGCTCGGCAGTTTCGTCATTGCTTCCAGCGGCGTGCTTACCGATGAGGTGATCGAGGTTTATGAGCCCGATGGCAAGGAGTGGGAATTTCTGGATGCCAACAAAGATAAGGGCCACACCATCATCATCAATCCAAGAGGCGGCGTGGTGGCCGGGCCCTTCGGTGCGGGCGAGGGTATTCTATACGCGGGAATTGATCTGAATGAGACGGTGACGGCCAAGATTTTTTTCGATTTTCAGGGCCATTACAACCGCTTCGACGTGTTCAATCTGGCGGTCAACCGGGAACCGCCCGCTCCGGTCAATTTCAGCGGAACGGAGACACCGGCGGATGTTGCCAAGGAGGCTGAGATCATCGCCTTCGGAGAGGCCGCAAAGGAATCTTAACTCTCCAGGCCCAGCAGACGCGCTGCGTTGCCGCCCAGGATTTGGGATTCCTGTTCTTTGGGCAGGCCCAGCCCGGTCACATGGGTGGTGTCCGCATCAATGAAGGGATCATCACTCCCCCATAACAGTTGTCCGGCCCCTACATAATCAAGGGCCATCTTCAGCGCCGGGGTGAAGAAAGAGGCCGTGTCGTAAAAAAGCCGCTTGGCGTAGTGGCTGGGGGGCTTGGAGATATGTTCCCGGCAATCGGGGAACATGTGATAGCCGTTATCCAGGCGCTGGATGACCGTCAGCAGCGCACCGCCCGTATGGGCCATGACGTATGGAAAATCGGGGTAGCGTTCGAAGATGCCCCCATAGATCATGCGCGCCGCCGCCAGCGTTGTATCGAACACGAAGCCCAGGCGCAACGGCAGCTCGAATTCCTCCATATCATCCGTATTGGCCGGGAACATGGGATGCTCGATAACCGGCAGGCGAAGCTGGTTGATGCGCTCCCAGATGGGCTCGAACCGTTCATGGTTCATGGGCAGGCCGGCCACGTTGGAGCCGATCATGACGCCTACCATGCCCGGCTCGCCCATGGCCCGTTCCAGCTCGACCAGCGATGCGTCCACATCACCCATGGGCAGACTGGCGAGCCCTGAGAAGCGGTCTGGGTGGGCCTTGCAAAGAGTGGATGTGGCGTCATTCATTGCCCGCGCCATACGGATTTGGGCGCCTCCCTCCCAGCCATAGACGTTGGGCGTGCTCAGTGACAGGACGCGCATATCGATGCCCTTGCGGTCCATTTCCCGGAGGCGGTGGCCAGTGTCGAACATCTCGTCTTTGTACCAGGCCTGGGTATGTCCGTCTTTTCTGAGCAACGTGAGTCCCGGTGCCGGGGACTGGGCGGTCAATCCCCAAAGACCGGTCAACTCATCCAGATAGGTGCGCTCGACGATATGGGAATGAATGTCGATGATCATATCAGCGCATTTTCCTTGCTCAGTCCGCTTCCTCGAAACGGTAATATTTGGCAAAACGTAAAAGCGGCTCGTCGGTCATGGAGAGAATCTGTGAATCTTCCGCCGGGCGGTGTTCTATGCGGTTCCAAGTGGGGGCCACGAAAATATCCCCGTGGCGCCAGTCGATTTTTTCATCGCCAATGATCGATGTGCCGCTGCCGCCCATGACGCAGAAGGAAACATTGGCGTTGGTCCGGTAGGGCCGGGTGGTTGTGCCGCCGTCCAGCCGCATGACATAGACCCCCAAGGTGGGCATGGTGTCGGCTTCTAGCCGCACCCGTTTGCCGTAATAGCCGTCGGGGTCTTCGTTGGCGCCGTCCAGACGTTTGGCGATATCGTTGGCTGCGAACCTGAAGGGGGACTGGATGGCCACCTTCTCGACTTTTTCATAGCGATCAGGATGGGGCTCCCAGGTCTGCAATTGAAGGGCCATGACCAGGGGCATATCCAGCCCGTCGATCCAGCAGGCCACTTCATCGCCGTTATGTTCGTGGCTGTGCCACATGCCGCCGGGGGTGAGCACCACATCGCCTGTCTCCATCAGGGTTTTTTCGCCCTCGACCACCGAATAAATGTCCTTGGCATCCAGAATGACCCTCAGCGCATGGGCCGTATGCCGGTGGGCCGGTGCCGTCTCGCCGGGCAGGATCAACTGATAGGCATGGAGCAATGTGTTGGTCGCGCCCAGGCGGTGATCGGGGGCCGGATTCCTGAAATTAAGCACCCGGCGCCCGGCATCCTCGGCGCTGATCAGCTTGGCCGCCTGGGTCAGGGCGGCACGGCATTCGGTATATTTCCAATGGGCCGCCTTGAAGTTGCTGGAAGGGTCGGGCGAGCCCCGCGTATCCGAATGGGTCCAGGCGCAGACCACATTCATATGGGCTACTTTTTCGTAGAAGGCCTCCATGGTGTCCGCATCGGCGAATGAAGCCGTATACTCATCCACCATTCCATCCTCCCAAAATTTGGTTCCGCCCACACCCCTTCTAAAGGATAATGCCAAGCACCATGAAATGGATAGTTCGAATTTGCCTCGCCGCTTTATTGGTTCTGGGCAGCCCCTTGGAAGCCAGCACCCGGACCTGGGATCTGACCCTGCTCCATGTCAACGACATCTATGAGATATCGCCCAAGCGAGGACGGGGCGGGCTGGCGCCGCTCATGACGCTGCTCAAGCACGAACGGGCCAAGGCCAAATATCATCTGACCAGCTTCGGCGGCGGTTTGATTTCGCCTTCGGTCATGTCCGGCCTGATCAAGGGGCGCCAAATGATCGAGCTGTTCAACTTGATGGGCATCGATGCCGCGGGGCTGGGCAATCATGAATTCGATTTCGGCCCAGAGATTCTGCGGGAACGCCTGGCCAATCCAAATTTCCCTGGCTGGCCACCAATGTGCTGGGTGTGGATGGGAAACCCTTCGGAGGGGCGGGGGATGTGATGATCCACGATCTGGGCCGGCTGAAGATCGGTCTTTTCGCCCTGCTCACCCCGGAAACGGCCCAGACCTCCAGCCCGCAAGGAGCGGTTACCTTCCTCCCCATCCTGGCCGCCGTCCGGGGCGCCGTCAGCCGCCTGAAGGCCAAGGGCGCCGATCTGATCGCCGCCATCACCCATCTCTCCATCCAGCAGGACCGGCAATTGGCCTGGGAGGTCAGGGATATCGGCGTTATTCTGGGCGGGCATGAGCATATCCGCATGGCCGTCCTGGAACGCGGTACGCTGATCCTCAAGGCCGGCTCCGACACCCATTTCCTGGCCGTGGCCAATCTCAGGGTCGAAAAGAAAACGCCTGATGGAAAGGCTGAAATCACCAACCGGCCCCGAGGGCGCTTTATCAGCACTGCTGGCGTGGTGCCCGATGAGGCAATGGCCAAGGCGGTGGCCGGCTATCAGATAGCGTTGGACAAAAGTCTCGGCCAAATCCTGGGCCGGACCAAGGTGGAGCTGGACAGCCGGTTCCTGACCGTGCGCCGGCGCGAAGCCGCCATGGGAAATCTTATCGCCGATGCCATGCGCGATGCCGTCGGGGCCGATGTGGCACTGACCAATGGGGGCGGCATCCGGGGGAACCGCACCTATGAGGCGGGCAGCGCGCTAAGCCGGGGCGATGTGCTGGGTGAGATTCCTTTCGGCAATGTGACGGTCAAGCTGGCAATTTCCGGCGCTCAACTGAGGGCCGCCCTGGAGCATGGGGTCAGCCGCGTGAGCCAGTTTCATGGGGGCTTCCCTCAGGTCTCGGAGCTTCGTTTCACCCATGATCCGGCGCGGCCGGTTGGCGGGCCTGTTCTGGCGGTCATGATCGGCGGCAAACCCCTTGAGCCGGCTAAAATCTACTCTCTGGAGACCAATAATTATCTGGCCGGGGGCGGCGACGGCTACGGCCAGCTCAAAGCAACAAAGCGTCTGGTCGATGCCTCAGCCGCCAAACTGATGGCGACGCAGGTGATGGATTACATTATCCGGCGGGCCACCATTGCGCCCAAAGTGGAGGAACGGGTTCTGATCAAATAAGCAGCTTGCCTCTACACAATGCAAATAAGTCGAGTTATCATCGAATGTGAAAAGATGTTGAGGATGAAAAATGCCGGATGACCCCAAACCACGCTTAACCCGTTGCGCACTTTTGGTGAAGGATATCAAACGCATGGAGGCCTTCTACCGGAAGGTTTTGGGCTTTGCGGTTACCGACCGGGGGTCGTTCCGCGATATGGAGGAATTGGTCTTCCTGAGCAATGATCCCGGCGAACATCATCAGTTCGTGCTGGTCACCGGGCGTCCCGATAAGGTGGGGATGAATCTGGTCGGGCAATTATCCTTCTTCGTCGAGGATTTGGATGAGCTGCGTGCCATCCATGGCCGGGTGTTGGAAGAAGACAACAATTTGCTCAACCGCTGTTCGACCCATGGCAATGCCTGGTCGATCTATTTCAATGACCCGGAAGAGAATGTGATCGAGGTCTATACCCACACGTCCTGGTACATCCCCCAACCCCACGCGGTGCCCTTTGATCTCACTCAATCCAACGAAGAAATCATGCGTGTGACCGAGGAACATTGCCGCCAGGACCCGGGCTTCAAAAGCGCCCAGGAACGGCGCGCCCAGATGAGTGACTTGATGAGCTAAACCGGCAGGGTAAGCTTGGCCCGCAATCCGCCGGCGGGCGAATCTCCCAGCGTGATGTCGCCGCCATGGCCGCGCACCAGATCGCGGGCCACGGTCAGGCCGAGGCCGACGCCACCGGTCACCGGGTTGCGGGAATTTTCAAGCCGGAAGAAGGGCCGGAATACCTCTTCGCGCATATCTTCGGGTACTCCCGGCCCGTCATCATCGATGGTCACCTCGATGGCCTGGCCCCGCAATCCGGCGCGAACGCCAACATTTTCCGCATAGCGCCCGGCATTTTCCACCAGATTGGTCAGGCAGCGTTTGATGGCATTGGGACGCAACAGGGCGGGAAGCTGTCCTTCGGTGTGCAGATCGATGGCCGCCCCGTTGCGCCGGGCCAGCCCCACCACCTCGGCCAGCATTTCCGAGACATCGGTCTGTTTGGGCGCCTCGTCCACCTCGCCCCGGGCGAAGGCCAGATAGGCCTCCAGCATATGCTCCATATCGGCGATGTCTTTTTTTAAGTCCTCCGCGCCATCTGCGTCACCCAACATGGCCAGTTGCAGCTTCATGCGCGTCAGCGGCGTGCGCAGATCGTGGGAGACGCCGGACAGCATATCCGTGCGCTGAGTGATCTGGCGCTTGATGCGGTCACGCATGGCGATGAAGGCCGACGCGGCACGGCGCACCTCGGTGGCGCCTTCGGGTTTGAAATTGGGCGCATCCCGGCCCATGCCGAAACTGTCGGCAGCAATGGCGAGGCGGCGGATGGGGCGCACTTGGTTGCGCATGAATATGACGGCCACGCCGAACAGGATCATGGCCGTGCCGGCCATCCACAGAACGAAGATATAGGTGGTGGAACTGAACAAGCGTTTTCGCGACGTGATCACTTCCAGGACACCGTCCGGCAATTGCACATTGACGATCACATGGCGCGGCATGGTTTCGCTGTCCACCTTGAAGGGCTTTTTGACCGCTTCCTTCATGGCCCGGATGAGCATGGCATCCACATAGCCGCCCGCTTGTTCGGCCGGCAGATTTTCCATGATCTCGCCCGCCTTGAGGCGCACGACGATGGCCATGTTCTGGGCCGCCAGTTGATAGATGCGGGCCCGTTCGTCCTCGGTCTTGGTTTCGCGCAATAGATCGACCATGGCGGCGATGTCGCCAGCCAGGCCCCGGGCCAGACGCAGGCTTACCTTGTCCCAATGGCTTTCGTAGAAAATGGCACCCGAAACCAGCTGGAGCACGATCAGGGGCGTGACGATGATCAGGATCGATCGGCCCAGAAGGCTTTTCGGCAAGAAGCGCTTGATCACGGCTTGGGCACCTCCGGGTCGGGGCGCAAAGTGTATCCCTGGCCGCGCACGGTTTGCAGGTAGCGGGGCAATTTAGGATCGGGCTCGATCTTGCGGCGCAGGCGGTTGACCTGCACGTCTATGGTCCGCTCGCCGCCGCCGGGCGCCAAGCGTTCGGTCAATTCGTCCCGGCCCAATATGGCGCCGGGCACTTCAGCCAGGGCCTTGAGAAGCCTTGCTTCGGCCAGGGTCAGGCGGATGCGCGTGGGCCCCCGCCATAATTCCTCGCGCCCCAGATCGAACCTTACATCTCCCATCAATGCCGATTCCGGCGCCGGATTGCGGGCCGGGGCGCGGCGCAATATGCTCTGAATGCGTAAGACCAATTCCCGTGGTTCAAAAGGCTTGGACAGGTAATCATCGGCGCCATGTTCCAGCCCGGTGATGCGGTGCTCCGGCCCGTCCATGGCGGTGAGCATGAGGATCGGCACGTCAGAGCGTTGCCGGAGCGAGCGGGCGAAATCAAGGCCGCTTTCACCGGGCATCATCAAATCCAGGATAATCAGATCGAAACTGATGGAAACCATCTTGGCCCGGGCCTTGGCCGCATCCTCGGCGGCCGTCACCATGAAGCCCCGCTCGCCCAGATATTTGTGAAGCAATTCGCGCAAGCGGGTGTCGTCATCGACGATCAGGATATGCTCAGCTTCGCCGGCCATGTCCCGCCTATGCCTCCCCTTCGATCATACCCTTGAGCACATTGCGGAACCCTTCCACCGCCTTGGGCCCGGCGGCGGAAAATGCGCGGGCCATGCGCCGCAATTGATCATCGGACAGCAGGCGCTCCAACTCGCATCCCTTTTCGGTGAGACGCATGAGGCGCTGGCGCCTGTCGGTGGGGCCCGGGCGCTGTTCGATAAACCCGTCCCGCACCAATTGGCTCAGCACCCTGGATAGGCTTTGTTTGGTGATGCGCAAAATACCCAAAAGCTCGCCGACCGTGATCGATGGATGGCGCCCGACGAAATAGATCACCCGGTGATGGGCGCGGCCAAAATTGAAATCCCGCAAGATGGCATCGGACCTGGAGGTGAAATCCCGGTAGGCCTGGAACAAAAGCTCCACGCCCTGGCGCAATTCCTCTTCTTCCAGGGAGCGCGTATCCGCATCGCTGGTGGTGGTTGTGGCGTCCATGATCTCCCGCCAAGCAGACCCAACATATGTCAGCTATATTGACATATATGCGTTTGAAATGCTACCCAACGCAAACTTATTTCGCGATCATAAGAAACCGGGGAACGTGACTTCATGGCGGAAACATCCTTTGACGATCTGGACGGCCTCATCTGGTATGACGGCGAAATGGTGGATTGGCGGGACGCCAAGCTCCATGTGTTGAGCCACGCGCTCCATTATGCGTCTTGCGTATTCGAAGGCGAACGGGTCTATAACGGCGAGATATTCAAGCTCACCGAACACACCGAACGCCTGGTAAATTCGGCCAAAATCCTTGGCTTTGACCTGCCTTATTCGGTGGATGAGATGGACAGGGCCTGCATACAATCGTGCGAAGCCAACGATATCGTCGACGGCTATGTGCGCCCGGTGGCCTGGCGGGGCTCCAAGATGATGGGGGTTTCGGCCCAGGATGCGGGGGTCCATCTGGCCATCGCCGTCTGGCCCTGGCCTTCGTATTTTTCTCCCGAAGCCAGGCTCAAGGGCATCCGCCTAAAAACCGCCCGCTGGCGCCGCCCGGCCCCCGACACGGCCCCGGTGGATGCCAAGGCGGCGGGTCTCTATATGATCTGCACCCTGGCCAAACATGAAGCCGAAGACGCGGGCTATGACGATGCATTGATGCTGGATTGGCAGGGCAGGGTGGCGGAATCGACAGGCTCCAACATTTTCCTCCTGATGGAAGACGGCAAGCTGCACACGCCGACGCCGGATTGCTTTTTGAACGGGATCACGAGACGCGCTGTGATTGAATTGGCCGAAGCGCGGGGCATAGACATAGTGGAGCGCCGCATCCAGCCCGAAGAGCTGGCCCACGCCCAGGAGATTTTTGTCACCGGCACGGCGGCGGAGGTGACGCCCGTCGGCGGGATAGATGAGCAGAGCTATACGGTCGGCGATGTGACACAGGGGCTGATGGAGGATTACGACAAGCTGGTGGGCAAGCCGCCGGCTGATGCGGTCAGTGTGGCGTGATAGCGCCCGCCCCCTAGTTCCTTCCCTCCGGTGCCGTAATATCCCTGATCCCGTCGCCCAGCATGTTAATCGCGATGGCGATGATCAGGATGGCGACGCCGGGGATGGTTACCAGGAAGGGCTGGAAGAACATGAACTCCCGGCCCTCGGCCACCAGATTGCCCCACGAAGGTGTCGGGGGTGCGACACCTAGGCCCAGGAAAGACAAGGTGGCTTCGATGAGGATGGCGATGGCCATCTCCAGCGTGATGATGACGATCACCTGATTGAGCAGGTTGGGCAGGATTTCGCCCAGCATGATGCGCGTCTTGGAAGCTCCCACGGCTTCCGCCGCGGTGACGAAATCCTGGCTGCGCATCTGCATGGTCATGGTCCGCGTCACGATGGCATAGCGGTCCCAAAACAATGCCGCCATGACGACAATAAGCACCGGCACCGAGCCGCCGAAGATCGACAAGAGCGCCAAGAGCACCACCAGGCCGGGAAGGGCCAGCTTGGCGCTGATCAGATACATGATCACGGCATCAACGCGCCCGCCGTAATAGCCGCCGATGAGCCCAATCACCGTGCCGACGACGGCCGCCAGGCTGGCCGCGAAAAAGCCGACCATCATGGAGATGCGCGCGCCGTAAATAAGCCTGGAAAGGTAATCCCGCCCGAAACCGTCGGTACCCAGCGGGTGAGTCCAGTTGCCGCCTTTGCCCCA
Organism: uncultured Rhodospirillaceae bacterium; assembly: GCA_964493945.1. Lineage (GTDB taxonomy): Bacteria > Pseudomonadota > Alphaproteobacteria > Rhodospirillales > UBA2165 > CAZBQG01. The sequence continues at coordinate 7,108 of CAZBQG010000001.1, read as the reverse complement.
GACGGGGTTCTGCAGGCGGTGCAGGATGTCTTGCTTTAGGGGGTCGAAGGGCGAGATCACATCGGCCAGAATGGCGGTGAGTGCCGCGATCAGCACCACCGTGAGCCCAATGATGAAGCTAAGATTTCCGGCGGCCTTGCGTTTCATCAATTGGCGGGGCGTAGGTGCGCCCACATCGAAAGGATCGTTGGTGTCGTCTCCCAATGCGTCCCAGGCGGCGGCGGTGGATTTTTGTTCCTTGGCCATCACGGTTCCCTAGGTCAGCCGGATGCGCGGATCGAGCTGGGCATTGATCAGATCCGACAACAAAGTGAGCCCGATATAGACGAAGGCGATGAAGGCGACGATGGTCTGGACCACCGGGAAGTCGGCCCGGGTGATGGCCTGGAAGGCCTCGAAGCCCAGACCGTTGAGGGCGAAGATGGTTTCGACCACCACCGTGCCGCCCAGCAGAAATCCGAAATTGACCATGGTGATGGAAACCACCGGCAGGATGGCGTTCCTCAGCGCATGTTTGTAGACGATGCTCCGCCGGGTCAGTCCCTTGGCCCGCGACGTCCGGATATAGTCCGATCCCAGGACATCGATCATGCCGGCCCGGGTCAGGCGCATCTTCATGGGCAGGGTGGATAAGGTGATGGTCACGGTGGGCAGGATGAAATGGACCCAGGTTTCCTGCCCTGATATTGGCGTCCAACGGAGCCACACGCCGAAGGCCAGCATGAGCATGAGGCCGAACCAGAAATTGGGTACTGCCTGGCCGAATACGGCGAATGCCAGGGCCGCCCGGTCAATCCAGGTGTTGGGCCTGACGGCTGCCAGGATTCCCAAGGGGATGGCAATCAACAGACTGAAAAACAGCGCCAGAGCGGCCAGCTTGACGGTCACCGGCAGGGCGCCGGAGATGATTTCGGCCACCGGTTCGCTTGAAAAAAGAGATTTCCCCAAATCCCCATTGAAGGCATTTCCCGCCCAATCCAGATATTGCACATGGACGGGGCGGTCCAGCCCGTAATCCTTGGCCACCGCGGCGATTTCTTCTTGTGTCGCATCCTCGCCGGCCAATTCCGCAGCCAGATCACCCGACAGCCGCAACAGGCTGAAGGCCAGAATGGATACGGTGAAGGCAACCAGCCCCGCCACCAGCAGCCGGTTGATAAGGAATTGAAACATCGCTTTCTCCCTGCATGGCACGCTTTTATCCCATGCCTTGGTACCAATCTACACTATCCCGGCCCCCGCCGTATAGCGGTATTGCGCCTTTCTTTGTAAGATCACGCATGTACCGGTTTGCCCTTCTGCTTTGCCTGTCTCTTGGGGCCTGCGCCGGGCCCCAAGGGGATTGGGTCTCGCCCCTGGACCAGGGCCATCCCCTGGCTGGGCGCATCTGGCAGGTATCGCCCGGGCGCTTTGTCGAGCCCACCCAGGTGGAGCAGGCGGCAGAGGCGGCGGATTTCGTTCTGGCCGGGGAAAAGCACGACAATCTGGATCATCATCTTTTGCAGGCCCGGCTGCTCAAATCCCTGATCCGTGCCGGGCGCCACCCGGCGGTGGTCTTCGAAATGATCAATGAAGACCGCCAGAAGGATGTGAATGACTGGCGGGCGGCGGGCCCGGCGGATGCCGGGGGGCTGGGCACTCTTTTGGGCTGGGCAAAGTCCGGCTGGTCACCTTATGCCGCTTACCGGCCGATCGCCGAGGCGGCCCTGGCGGCGGGGCTTCATTTGCGTGCCGGCAATCCGGACCGGGGGCTCACCCGGCGCATCGGGCGCCAGGGGTTCGCCGTCCTGGACGAGGCGCGCCGCACCCGGCTGGGGCTGGATGATCCGCTGCCCCGGGAGGCCGGAGAGAGGCTGGAAAATTCCCTGTTTCAGTCTCATTGCCGGCTGGTCCCGAAAAAGGCAATGGCGCCCATGGCCCGGGTGCAACGCGCGTGGGACGGCATATTGGCCGAGAATTTGGTCACCGGTGCCGGGCTTAAGGGCGCCGATGGCGCGTTTCTGATCGCCGGTGGCGGCCATGCCCGCAAGGATTACGGCGTGCCTCTCTATTTGGCCCGCATGGCACCAGGGCGGGGCGTGCTGGTGGTTGCCTTCATGGAGGTGGAAGGGGGCGAGACCAAGCCAGCCGATTACGCAGAGGCCTTCGGCGGGGTGCTTCCTTTTGATTATATCTGGTTCACGCCCCGTGCCGACGACAAGGATCATTGCGCCGAACTGAAGAAGCACTTTTCCAGGGGCTAAACCCTACCCCATTATTGACAAGCCGCCCCGCCCCGAGGACACTTTTTCTAAAGATTGGCGAGGGATGGATCATGACCACGAAAGCCGACAGCAAGATATTGACCCAGGTGGGACCGGGCACACCTTTGGGCGAGGTGATGCGCCGCTATTGGATACCGGCGGCCAGATCATCCGAACTGGTGCCCGACGGCCCGCCTTTGCGCTTGTTGCTGCTGGGTGAAAAGCTGATCGCCTGGCGTGACACGGACGGCAAGGTGGGCGCCATGGACCATCGCTGCCCACATCGTTGTGCCTCGCTCTATTACGGGCGCAACGAAGAAGGCGGCCTGCGCTGCACTTATCATGGCTGGAAGTTCGATGTGGAGGGCAACTGCACGGAGATGGCCAACCTGCCGCCCCATCAGGATTTCAAGGATAAGGTGAAGGCCAAGGCCTACAAGGCAAAGGAGCGCAACGGGCTGATCTGGATCTATATGAGTTCAAAAAAGAAGGCGCCGCCCCTGCCCAATCTGGAAGCCTGCCTGGTGCCCGAGAAAGAGCTGGATGATTACCGCTTCGTCATGCGCGAATGCAACTGGCTGCAGGTCCTGGAGGGGGACATCGATACGTCCCATTTGAGCTTCCTGCATTTCGGCGGCGTAGAGCGGGGCGATTTCAACCGCGGCCATAAGAGCCGGGAAGTGGTCGGCCTGCGTGCACCCGAATATAAGGTCGAGGATACGGATTTCGGGGTCAGCTACGGCGCCTACCGTCCGGCCGACAACGGTGAGATCAATTGGCGGATAGCGCATTTCCTGTTTCCCTTCTGGGCCATCCCACCCAGCAGCCCCCTGACCGAGAACGTCATGGCCCGAGCCTGGGTACCCATGGATGATCATCACACAATGTTCATCCATGTGGGCCGGACGGGATCGATGGGTGTGCTGCCGGTCAAATCCCCCATCGAGATGCAGCAATTCGCCGGACTGTCGCTGATCGACAACCATCTGCCGGATGCCACCGATTGGTATGGACGCGCGCGCCTGGTGGAGAACGAGGGCAATGATTACAACATCGATTGGGCGGTGCAGAAGCATTACTCATACACCGGCATCGAGGGCATCCATGTGCAGGATCAGGCCGCATCCGAAAGCATGAGCCCGATCACCGATCATGCTTTCGAACATCTGGCGCCCAGCGATATCATGGTCACCCGCACCCGCCGGCGTATCGTCCGCGCCGCCAAGGCGCTGAAGAAAGACGGCAAGGCGCCGCCCGGCTCGACCAAGCCCAAGGTCTTCAATGTGCGGGGCGGAAGTTTCACGGCGCCAGAAGGGGAAAACGGACTGAAGACCTACCGCGATTGGGTGAAACCGATCACCTAGCCACTTTTCCCCTTGGCCTTGGCCCAACTGTCGCGGAGCGCCACGGTCCGGTTGAAGACCGGGCGTTCATTGGTTCCATCGGGATCGGCGCAGAAATATCCGGTGCGCTCGAACTGCACCGTCTCGCCCGGATGGGTGGCGCTTAAGCTTGGCTCCAGCTTGCAGCCCTCCAGCACTTCCAATGAGCCCGGATTGATATCGTCCAGGAAATCGCCGCCGGCCATGGGGTCGGTGCTGTTGAACAGGCTGTGATAGATGCGGATTTCGCCGTCCAGCGCGTGATCGGCCGATACCCAATGGAGCGTCGCCTTGACCTTGCGCCCGTCCGGCGATTTGCCGCCCCGGCTGGCCTGATCATGGCTGCAGCGAAGCTCCACCACCCGCCCGTTCTCGTCCTTGATCACGTCCATGCAGGTGACGAAATAGGCCGAACGCAGGCGCACTTCCCGGCCGGGCGCCAGGCGGAAGAATTTTTTGGGCGGATCCTCCATGAAATCGCCCCGCTCGATATACAGATTCCGGGAAAAAGCTACGCCCCGGGTGCCGGCTTCTTCGTCCCTCGGGTTGTTGGCAGCTTGCAATATTTCCTCCTCGCCTTCCGGATAGGTTTCGATGACCAGCCGGATGGGATCGAGGACAGCCATGCGCCGGGGCGTGGTGCGGTTCAGCTCTTCTCGTACGCAATGCTCCAAAAAACCCATCTCCACCGTGGCGGCGGCCTTGGCCACTCCGATGCCTGTTGCGAACTCCCGGATGGCGGCGGGCGGCATGCCGCGCCGGCGGAGGCCCGACAGTGTAGGCAGGCGGGGATCATCCCAGCCCGCCACATGGCCTTCGCTGACCAACTGGGTCAGAAGGCGCTTGGACAAGACGGTATGGGACAGGTTGAGCCGGGCAAATTCATATTGATGGGGCTTTGCCGGCACCGGCAGCTTTTCCAAAAGCCAGTCATAGAGGGGCCGGTGGTCCTCGAACTCCAGGGTGCAGATGGAATGACTGATGCCTTCGATGGCGTCCGACTGGCCATGGGCAAAATCATAGGTGGGGTAGATGCACCATTCATCGCCGGTCCGGGCATGGGTGGCCCGCCGGATGCGGTAAAGGACCGGATCGCGGAGATTGATATTGCCTGACGCCATGTCGATCCTGGCCCGCAGCACTTTGGCGCCGTCTTCAAATTCGCCTGCCCGCATGCTGGCCAGAAGTTCCAGGTTTTCCGCCGGGGTTCTGTCGCGGTGGGGGCTGTCGCGGCCGGGCTCGGTCAGGGTGCCCCGGTATTCACGCATCTCATCGGCGCTGAGATCATCCACATAGGCGTCACCATTTTCCACCAAGTACCTGGCCCAATCATAAAGCTGCTGGAAATAATCCGACGCATGATGAAGCTCTTCGCCCCAATCGAAACCCAGCCATTCGAGATCGGCCAGGATGGCATCTGCGAATTCCTCTTCCTCCTTGACCGGATTGGTATCGTCCAGGCGCAAATTGCAGCGCCCGAAGAATTCCTCGGCGATGCCGAAATTCAGGCAGATGGATTTAGCGTGCCCGATATGCAGATAGCCGTTGGGCTCCGGGGGAAAGCGGGTGACCGGTGCCGGTTTGCCCGCCACAATATCCGCCTTGACGATATCGCGGATGAAATCGGTGGGGGCGTCTTCCGTTTCGTTGGTTTGTTTTTTATCGGCTTGGTTCATGGGTTACGGTTCTCCTGGTCCGCGCCATCATAAGAGGTTTCCGGGCGGCGCACCACTGGCGGTCAGGGGGTGAAAACGGGCTGGGAGTTTGTTATAATAGTTCAAAATAACAGGGAGGCGCATGGGTGACGATGAACAAGCTGAAATCATTGGCGTTCTTGTTGGTGGGCGCTTTTCTTTTGCTGCCGCAACCGGTTGCACATGCCGCCAGCCCAACGCCCGTTCCCTGCGGGCTGGGCATGGATTTGGTCCAACTGGCCGCGGCGCGCGCAGGCGTGCCCCGGGGCAGGGTGCGGGTCACCTATGTGGGTCATTCCACTTTTTTTATAGAAACATCCGGCGGGGCCTCGGCGGCGACCGATTACAACGGCGTTCATGTGCCGCCCGTGGTGCCCCAGATTGTGACCATGAACAACCGCCACGAAACCCATTACACGGACATGCCCGATCCCACCATCCTGCATGTGCTCAGGGGCTGGGACCCCAAGGGGGGCATTGCTCGCCATGAGGTGCGCCACAAGGATATGCGGGTCTACAATCTGCCCACCAATATCATTAATTTCGGCGAGGGCTCATCCAACGGTAATTCGGTGTTCGTCTTCGAGGCGGACGGCATGTGCCTGGCCCATCTTGGGCACCTGGCTCATTTTTTGAGCAAGGAACAGATCGACCGGCTGGGGCGCATCGATGTCTTGTTCGTGCCGGTAGATGGGCGCTCTACCCTCAGCCACGACGAAGCGCTCACCATCATCGAACATATCAGGCCGCGCATCGTGATCCCCATGCATTTCGCCTTCACCGGGCCGGAGGAATTCGCCGCCACCGTGGCTCCCCGCTTGGCCGTCCGCATGCATGAAAGCGACGTTATTGTTCTGAGCCGGGCCAAGCTGCCGGCAAAGACCGAGGTGCTGTTTCTGTTGGGCGGTGATCGTTAAAAAGCAGGCAAGGGGCCCTAAAATTTGATTCCGACAACGGCGAGGAAGGTGGTTACCTCGTCCACCACGCTGGCAGCGAATACATCCGCATCGGCACGTAGGTAGGAGGCCCGACCACCGATATAAATCTTGTCTGTGATATCGTAATCAAGGCCGCCGAAAACCTGCCAGGCAAAGCCCGTATGGTTGTCGTTTGCCGAGCCGGCCGCGCGCCAGGTTCTTCCGTTAACCGTTAACGTGGCGCTGAGGGTCGCGTCGACATCCGTATGGGCCATGCCTGCGCCGACACCCACATAAGGGTGAACTTTTCCGCTGTTCTTGCGCGCTGCAATGTTGGCGAGGAGCGTGTCCGTGGTGGCATCCAGGGTCGCCGTACCTGCGTAGGTGCCACCAAAAATGGTTCCCGCTGAGCTGTATCCCCAGTCGTTATTTGAACGGGAGTAGCCGAGGCCCAAAGAGAGCCAATCCTTGCCCACCTTGTCGACCCAAAGATTGACACCTAATCCCAAACCTTCATCGAAGTTGAAATTGTGGCTCGCTTTGTTGAATTCGGCATCGGCATCCAGATCCGCCAGGCCAATTCCACCGTCAATGCGAAAGGATTGCTGGGCCAATACCGGTTGCACCAAGGAAAATGTCAGCAGGAAAGCAGAAATAAATAAGAATTTAATCTAAATACGAGTTATTTATTTTTCTTTAATTTATTAACGTGTGATATATAAGGTAGTTGATCGGACTTTGGCTACAACCAATAAATTATTTTGCTAGATATGCAAGATTAAAATAATTCAAACACTCGTAAATTGAGCTGCGTAGATTGTTATCATTGTATACCAGCGATAAATTTAATTAAATCACTCGTAATAGATGCT